>JAFZZR010000035.1 GCA_017615635.1 Lentisphaeria bacterium | reverse complement strand
CGTTCTGGCGGGAATGCTCCTGCCGGCGCTGGGCAAGGTGAAGGATACCTCTAAGGCCATCTCCTGTACGAATAATCAGAAACAGCTGAGCACCGGACTTATGCTGTATCAGGAAGACAACAACGGCTATTTCCCGCTGGTGCGCAAAGGAACGGTAAATGAAGACATGTGGTGGGAAAAAGTCTGCAACGGCTATCTGAATATTCAAACGCCGCCCTCGAACAAATGGAAAAAGGAACTTCTGGATGTGATATACAGTTGTCCTGCCTGTCTTTCTTCCCAGGACAGAGGTTCCAATTATATAGTCAACTATACCTTTATGACAAACGGCACGACGGCCGGGCAGATCCCCCTCGGTAAAGTCAAAAAGCCTTCCTTCAACTGCCTTCTCTTCGATGGCGGCGATGCAAACACGCCCCTGCGGGAACAGGGATTCGGTTCACCCGGTTTCAATCACGTGAATCATATCAAGGCATACGACAGTCGCGCGCTCATGGCTTATCCGCACAACAAGCGAATCAATCTGCTCTTTGCCGACTGCCACGTGGAAGCGAGAGAACGTCCCGAATACAACAAACCTCTGGACATCGCCATGCAGCCGGGGGCGAGGAAAGACCCGTCCGCTATGTTTCTGTTATACGAATAAGACATCTCAACAAGTTTGCTTACGTGAAAGGATCAAGATGAAACATATCGGAACTTTTTTTCTGGCATGTACCGCGTGGTTTTCTCTGCTCGCCACGGACGTCAATCTGGTAAAGAATCCGGGTTTCGAAGAAGGCGGGATCCGGAAGGGAGACACGCCCGTCCACGGATGGCGAGCCCGAAGCGCCGAAGGTATGCTTCCCTGTCACGCCATCGTATCGGAGGAGCCTCACGGCGGAGTCCGGTGCGCGAAGATCCGGATCCCGGAAGGGGCGGGATCCTCCGCGGCATGTTATTTTTCGCCGCAGGAGAAACTGGTACTTCAGGGAGGAAAGACCTATCGTTTTTCCTTCTGGGCGAAACCGCTGGAAGGCAAAGGCCGTCTCCGTCTGGTACAGCAGTTTGCGGACGGAAGACACCATCTGGTCCGGGAACTTCCTGTGAACAGCGATCCCAATGTCAGGACGTGGCGCCGTTTTTCCATGGATTTCGTGGTGCCGGATTCGGAAACCGAGGCAAAATACCTGCTTTTCCTGAACCTGATCGGACCCGGTGAAATTTATTATGACGATGTCTCCGTTACGGAAATCGTCCCGGACCGTTACCGGATCGACTTTTACCCCGGCAGCGTGAGTCATCAGAAGAAATTCCCCGTGCTGAAGGGCGAATATGCCCCCCTGTTTCTCTACGTGTTCACCGACGAAGAAGCCGCCGGACATGATCTGGAACTGGAACTGCCCGAGGGGCTGACTCTGAAGGCCGCCCTGCCCCTGTACTGCGGAAACGAGGCCGCTCCGGAATTTTCCTGCACCGCCGAAGAGGGTCGCACCGTCTGCCGGATCCCGCTTCTTCCCGCCGCCGTGCTCCCCCTGAAGCAGTATACGACGTCCAAGAGAGTCGGAACGGGCTTGCTTTTTTCCGCGGCGGAAACATCGAAGGGAGGACCGCTGAAATGGAAAATCAGGAAAGGGGACGAGGTCGCGGCGGAAGGTGTCATGGAGGTCGTTCCGGTGGAACCGTTTTACGGAAAAATCCCGGCCCGTCTGCCCGTCTACAGCTGGAATCTGCCGATCCTCACCAATCTGCGGAACCGCGATCTGCTGACCGGATATCTGTCTCAGGTGATGAAGGGCGGGATCCGGGGCGGCGGCCTGTTTTTCCGGAAGGAGGATCATGAACTCTTCGATCAGGCGGGATTCACGAATTTTCAGAGCCAGTGGTATTACAAACCCGTGGACCACTGCATGACCCGTTTTCTGAAGGGAGATACGCTGACCCGCCGCTTCAACGTACGTCTCGAAACGCTGAAACAGTATAAAAACGCCATGCTCAATCTGGATTACGAGCCGTCGATGGATGAATACAATCACTGGTGCGAAGACTGCCGGGCCGCTTTCGAGGCTGAAACCGGGAAATCCGCTGTCGATTTCCCGGATGCGGCTTCCGTGCAGAAAGCATATCCGGCGGAATATCTGAAGTTCCGCGGCGGACAGCATTACCGGATCGCCGAACTCTTTGCCGAGACCTGTCATCAGGCGGGAGTGAAGGCCGGATTCTGCAGTTATGCGCGGAGCAAGTCGCCGGAAACAAATCTGCGCGTGGAAAAATTGGCGGGCGACCAGAAATCCTATTACCGGCTCATGGATGCCGTCACCGCCATGATCTATTTTACGCCCGACAGGCTGTGGGACCAGCTGACAACCAATCTGGAATACTGGCCCGACACCACGGTCACCTTCACCTCCGACGAATATATCGGCGGCAACACGCCGGGCTATGCGCTGCTGACCCCTGAAAGCGTGTATCTGGAAACCATGACCGCCGCCATGCTCCGGTGCAGCGGAGTGCTCTTCTTCGTCGGATGCCACACCTTCGATGCCGCCCAAATCAATGCCCTCCGCAAGGCGTTGGACGAAGTTGCCTCCTTCGAAGATTTCCTCTATTCCAACGATCCGCCCGATGAAAACGCCGTCCGGATCCTCGGCGCCTCCCCTGCCGTCCGGAGCCGTCTCTATCGGAAGGGAGACCGTCTGTTGCTGGGCGTCATCAAT
>JAFZZR010000034.1 GCA_017615635.1 Lentisphaeria bacterium | reverse complement strand
TTCTGGGAGATACGGTCGGATTTTACGAGGAAACCTCTTGCCCGGCGGACGGCGCTGGCCGGACCTGACCGGATCAATCTGCTTCTCACGGATCTGGCTCTTCCCGCCATCCATGCGGAACTTCGCCTTCGGAAACATGACGAGTTCCTGCCCGAACTGGAACGCTGTTTCGCCCAGCTTCCGCCGAACCCGGACAACGGGACCCTGAAGAAGATGCGTCAGCGCTGTTTCCCGGGACGGAAAGATATTTTCCGGAGTGCGGCGGCGCAGCAGGGCCTGATCCATCTGGAGCACGAGTTCTGCGGTCCGCTTTCCTTCCAGTGCACAAGATGCCCCTTCCGCAATTCGCTTGAGACGGAAGCCTGAGAGCGGGGCAGGGGACGCTTTTCGATTTCGATCCGGCCTGTCAGCCGCGGACGATCTGGGTACCGACTCCGGAGGTGGTGAAGATTTCCAGCAGAAGCGAGTGGGCCTTTCTGCCGTCCACCATGTGGACCTCGGTGACGCCGTTTTCCAGGGAGTCGACGCAGCTCTTGATCTTGGGCAGCATGCCGCCGGAAAGAACGCCCTGCGCGATCAGCCCCTCCACTTCGGAGGTCCGGATCACGGAGATGAGGCTGTTTTCGTCCTTCGGATCGCGGAGGATTCCGGGAACGTCGCTGAGGAAAACCAGCTTTCTGGCGCCGAGCGCCTTGGCGATCTCACAGGCCGCGGTGTCGGCGTTGATATTGTACGGCTGGCCGTGAAAATCGGTAGCCAGCGGCGTGATGACCGGGATCACGTTGAAGTGAAGCGCATCCAGGATCGGGGCCACGTCCACGGCAATGACTTCGCCCACATACCCGATATCCAGCGGCTTTCCTGTTTCCGCATCGGGCGTGAAAAGTTTTTTCGCCCGGAGCAGTTTCTTCCCGGAGATGGACGCCCCGCTTCCGCCGGCCTTGAGGATCCCTTCCACCAGCTGCTTGTTGGTTACGTTGTGAAGAACGTCGTCGACGACGCGGATCGTCTTTTCGCAGGTGACGCGGAGCCCGTTGATGAAATGCGGTTCGATATTCATTTCACGGAGCCGGGCCGATATGGCCTTGCCGCCGCCGTGCACCACCACGGGCTTCATCCCGATGGCTTCCAGCAGAACGATATCCCGCATGGTCTTGTGGGTGAGGATCGGGTCCTCCATGGCGCTGCCGCCGAATTTGATGACGGCGATGGCGCCGCGGAACTGCTGAATGTAGGGAAGCGCCTCAACGAGGACTTCGGTTTTTTCGATCAGATCGTGCATGTTGATTGTTTCTCCGGTATGGATCAGGTATGGTAATCGGCATTGATCGTAACATAGTCGTGCGTGAGATCGCTGGTCCAGCGAATGGCGGAACGGACCCCTTCGCCAAGATCGATCAGCACGCGGAAACTCCTGCGCTTCACAACTTCGCAGAGCTTCGGTTCCGGCGTTCCGGCATCCATGCCGCCCCGGACGACGGGCATTTCATCGTAGTCAAGGGAGACGTTTTCCGGGGAGAAGGTCGCTCCGGAGTATCCGGCGGCGGCCAGAACGCGTCCCCAGTTGGGATCGTTGCCGAACCAGGCGGTCTTGCAGAGCATGGAGTCGGCGATGGCACGCGCGCATTTTTCGGCGTCGTCAGTCGTGGCGGCGCCGCGGACTTCCACGGTGATGAACTTGCTGGCACCTTCGCCGTCCAGCACCATGGCCTTGGCAAGATGCTGCATGACCATGGTCAGCGCGGCGAGGAAGGCTTCCCCTTCCGGCGTTCCGGCATGGATCGCGACGCCCGAGGCTCCGTTGGCCAGAAGAAGACAGGTGTCGTTGGTGCTCATGTCGTTGTCAACGGAGATCCGATTGAAGGAGACGTCCACGCCGTCGGTCAGGAAGGCGGCCAGATCCTCTTTCGAAACGGCGGCATCGGTGGTGAGATAGCAGAGCATGGTGGCATGAGGACGGCAGACCAGCATCCGGGGCGAGATCATGCCGGCACCCTTGGTCATTCCGCCGATGGTCACCGTTTTCCCGTTCACGCGGAACCGGACCGCCACCTGTTTGGGACGCGTATCCGTGGTCATGATCGCTTCCGAGGCGGCGCTTCCGCCGTCACGGGCCAGGGCGGCAACGGCTTTCCTCACGCCCGGAAGAATGACCTTTTCCATGGGCAGCTGCACGCCGATCCGTCCCGTGGACGTGACAAGCACCGCGGTTTCCGGCACTTCCAGACACTTCGCCGCTTCCTTCGCCGTGAGGCAGGCATCCCGGTAGCCCTGTTCCCCTGTGCAGGCATTGGCCACGCCGCTGTGGGCAACGACGGCGCGGACGGGAAGACCGGCGGCGATCCGTTCACGGCAGAGCCGGACGGGTGCGGCCGGGAAGAGATTGCTGGTGAACGTGCCTGCCGCGGAGCAGTCGGAATCGGACGCGACGAGTGCGAAATCGGGCTTTCCACTTCGTTTGAGGCCGGCTGTGATGCCGCATGCCCTGAACCCGAGAGGGGAGGTCACGCCTCCGTTATCCACAAAATCGAATTCCGTCGAACTGTTCTCCATAGTCTTCGTTTTCCTTCTTCTGCGTATTGATGCGGGTTGTCCGCGCTTTCTGTCTTTTTACAATAGCTTGTATATTATAGCACGTCTTTGGGCTTTTTTCCACCTTCTTCGGCACAGATCGTCAAAGAAATTCCGCCTCTCGGACGGAATTCTCCGCGGACCTGCATCCAGCGCGGCTTGCAGGCACAGGCCAGATCCGTGAGGATCCGGTTCACGGCTTCTTCATGGAAGGTATGATGGTTGCGGAAGGAAAAGAGATAAAGTTTCAGAGCCTTGCTTTCCACACAGAGCTTGTCGGGAATGTACCGGATGAAGATGTGGCCGAAGTCCGGTTGCCCGGTAACGGGACAGAGACTGGTGAATTCCGGGCAGTCGAATTCGATCACATAATCCCGTCGGGGGTAGAGGTTGTCGAATGTCTCGATCCGGGCCTTGTCGGGGGAATCGGGGTACTCGGTGTGGTTCCGGTTGAGAAGGGTCAGACGGCTGTGACGGAGAGCGGGATCCGCGGTTTTTGATGTTTTTTTCATGACTGATAGTCTCCAAAAAGCGGGAAAATTTCAAAAAAAACGTGTTTTTCTCAAGATTTCTCGTCTTTTTTTTGTTTTTTCACTTGATTGAATCGCAATAAAGGATATATTAGCCCCTGTTTCGGAATTTTCCATTCCGGAACGGGAGTTTTTTGAAACTTTTTTACGAGATTGTCAGGTTTTGAGAAAAATCTTTAAGGTAAGAGGAGAAAAAATGAAAGCTTGGAAGAAAATCCTTATCGCCGCCGCTGCTCTCACGGTCATCGGAACTGCCGACGTCTTCGCCGGTGCGGGCGTGGACATGTCGCTCTCTCCGGAGGAGCCCGAGGGGTATGAGAACCTTTGGAACCGCATTTCCCGGAAGCTGGGACGCGGTATTTCCAATGTTGCGTTCGGCGCACTGGAGCTTCCTATCCGCGTCTGCGAAGTCAATTTCAATGAAGGCGGTTTCGCCGCCTGGACTTCCGGCGTCATTTCCGGCGTCGGCTATGTGGTTCTCCGCGAGGTCGTCGGCGTCGTCGAGATCGTCACCTTCCCGTTCCCGCTGCCCGGATGCCCCAACGATCCCATGGGCTACGGAGCCGGATACGGTCCGATTCTCCGTCCGGAATGGGTCATTACCCCGGAGACGAACTACTACAACTTCGTCTACTCCAAGGGCTCGCTCATTCAGTAAGACGGGCGTCCTCCGGAGCGATCCCGCAAGCAGTGTCGTCCGTATAGGAAGGTATACGTGAAAATCACGCAGGAAATTCTGGACGCTCTGTCCCGGGCCGAAGACCAGTACGGGAATGTCTCCGAACTGGCAAAGGCCATGGAGGTCGCCCACAGTACGATCATCTTCTGGCGCAATGGCAAGACCCGGAGCATGACCGCCAAGCTTTGGAATACCAAGGTCAAGCCGGTCCTCGCTCCGTTCATGCCCACTTTCAGCGCGGCGGAACCGCCCGCTCCGTATGTGGGGCAAACCACGCCCGCCGACCGCACGGCCCGCGTGATTCCGCTGAAGGCTCTTGCCTCCTTCGACCCTGCCATCGAGTCCATCGGGGAACTGATCCGTTCCGTTCCGACCGATGAGGCTCACATGTTCTCTGTTCCCGGCTGCTTCTGCTTTGCTTCGGAGGATATCCCCAACCGGATGTTTCCCGCAGGTTCCTATGTTCTTGCCCTGAAGCGGCACCCGAAGGACGGGGAACGGATCCTCGGAAAACTTCAGTCTACCGGCGAGCTTTTTCTGGGAAGATACCTGCGGTCCGGCGACACCATCGAGATCGAGGTCTTTCGTAATTCTGCCAGGAAAAACGAGGCAAAGAACGAAAAGATTTCCTGGGACTGCAGATCCCGGCACGGCGTCCTCCTCTGGGCTTTTCCGCTGGCTGAAGTGAGCATGTCTCTTCTTCCCGACGGAGAAGACGCGCTGCAGGATGATGATGATCTTCCACCCGGAAGAAAAAAGAAGAAGGGCGTGAAGGCGTGATCGGCTCCGTATTCCGTCCGGAGGGCCGCAATGCCCGTTTCCCGTCCTCTCCGCTCTCCCTCAAAAGGAGTTCCTCTCTCTGCGCGGCGGCCGCTTCTCTTTTCCTCCTCTCTTCCTGCGAATTCTGGGAGGACTGGTGCGACGGGGACAAGCCGCCTCCGCCCGATCCCATTACGGCTCCGTGCGAGACTCGGACCTCCTACACCAGGGAGGAGGCCATGTCTCTTGTCTGCAATAAACTGATCATGAAGTTTTCCATGATGCCGGAAAAGCCCTGCCTTGTCTGCCCGTCTCCCGATGACGGCATGGCGCAGGGCGTGTATGCTCTTCTCCTGAAAGCCAATGCCATCGATGTGAGGTCTCCCGCTCCCGGCAGTCCCTGTTATTCTCTGGGATCCGCGCAGGCCGAGCCCGGCTTCTGGCATCCGGTGGCCGTACAGGTTTCTTCCGGTAAAATTCTTCTGGATGAAACGATTTCCCTTGCATCCGGGACGGACGGCGGTCGGTGATGTCGATTCGGGATCAGATCCTCAGCTTTGCCGACGACGTGCTTTCCGCTCAATGCAGCCTTGATTTTCATAAGGCTTCCGGCCGAGGTGGTCAGAAGGTGAATAAAACTTCCTCCGCCGTTCGGCTGACGCATCTCCCTTCCGGCATCACCGTGGTCTGCTCCGAGTCGCGCAGTCAGTCGGAAAACCGGAAGATCGCGCTGAAAAAACTGCGGAAACAGGCAGCTCTCTCTCTCCGGCAGGAACCGGAGGAAAAGAACTTGTCCCCTGCGGACCGCGAAACGCCTCCCTCGCTTGCCAATCACGCACGGTATCTGCCCTGGCTGGCGAAAGTCCTGGATTTTCTGCACGAGGGCCGGACGGCTCCCGGATATTCCCTGAACACGCTGCGCCGTCTCCTGAAACGGGATCCGGACGTGTGGCGGTATCTTGCCGAACAGCGGAAGACCGGCCGCTTCGCAATCCTTTTTCCACCGGAACACCATGATGGGGTGCCTTCATCGGAGCCGTGAATTTCGGTGAAAAATGTCACAGATATCCCATAAAATTTTTCTGACTTGACAAAAAAGAGAACCCAGACTACCTTTTTCTTTTCCACAAGACGAAGGATAGAATCATGGGTTCTCAAGAGCATAATGTGGCAGT
>JAFZZR010000033.1 GCA_017615635.1 Lentisphaeria bacterium | reverse complement strand
GGGATCGTTGCCTTTCCAGGGCGTCCCAACTAAACATTCAGCCTGAGTCCTGTCCGCATCGCTTCAGTAAATCATTCCTCATAATTTACCCCACAGATGCAGATGCCGCTACTCACATCTTATTTATCATACCATCTCCTCTAAAGGTTGCTTATAAATGTTTGTTGTCGTCGAATTCATAAGATGGTAGATCATAAACGGATTCTCTGTGTTCTTCCTGTTTGTCCGGTCCCGGATTTACCACTGCGGGCGCCAGTATTCGGCTGCAAACGTCCCGCCGGAAATCATTTCCGAGTACAGGAAGTCGCTGCTTGCGTTGCTCACATGACCGTCGACCCAGAGGATGTTGATGCTGCTCGAGTGGCGGGGATAGACGGCTTTCGTTTCCTTGATCGTATAGTTGCTTGATCCATCCAGGGTGATTCCAGGTTCATCATGATGATGCACATCGGTGAAGTAGACCTTGTTGGAGGGACGCTTGACGGCCGTGACCGTTTTTATCGTATCTACGGATAAAAGCTTGTAATTGAGTCCGTAGCTGGGGCTGTTGTTCCCGTTGGTTTTGCAGTTGTTCAAGCTGACCGTACCCGCAGGATACAAATATTTGTACCAGTGATTGAAATACTGGTCTTTCGGACAGGCAGCCGGCCCGTTTTCAAGCAGAATGCCGTAATTACCGCTTCCAAGGGAGGTGTCGATCAAAGGCACGTACGGGTTGATAAGCTGCATCCAGCGTTTACTGTTACCTCCGCCGTTGTCGTACGGAACGATGCGGTCTTCGTTGTCCTGCGAGTAGAGCTGGCATCCGGCGCCCAGCTGCTTGAGGTTGTTGAGACAGGTGATCGTATATCCTTTGTCCTTGACCTTTCCCAGCGCGGGCAGGAGCATCCCGGCGAGGATCGCGATGATCGCAATCACGACGAGCAGTTCAATTAACGTGAATTGTTTCAGGTGAAACTTGTTGACGGGTTTCAGCATGGCTTTTCTCCTTTCTGAAAGGTTTGTTTTTTATCATAAGGCTTTTTTCCGTAATTTCATTTCGCTTTTTCCCGGAATCGTTCCGCCGGGCTGAAGAGCGGGCGGGATCTGAATAACGGGCGGATAGGAGCTGCTTTCGGCGGGATTGAGCACGATTTCCAGCGCTTTTCTGCCGATCTCCTCCACGGGCTGCCGGATCGTGGCCAGGGGCGGAGAAAGGAAGCGGGAAAGGACCAGGCCGTCGAAACCGACGAGGGAGATCTGCCCCGGGACGTCGAACCCCAGTTTCCGGAGAGCATGAAACGTATCGATCGCCTGTTTGTCGCAGAAGGCGAAAATACAGTCCGTCTTTTTCAGGATGGAGAGACGGCGCCTGAGGAATCCGGGGAAGTCATCCTCATCGGCGGCGCATTTGACCTCGAAGATCCGTTCGGGCGGGAGATCGATCCCGGCTTCGGCAAGGAAATCGGAGAAACCGCGGAGCCGTTCCCCGTACGGCGAATAAGGAGCAGCGGATTCCGCATAGAGAATGCAGACCGGGCGGGAACATCCGGAGTCCAGCAGGGTGCGTGCGGCGAGCCGGCCGCCGAGATAGCAGTCGGTCTTCACGCAGTGGGCGATGCCGGGACAGACACAATCCACGGAAACGCAGTTCGGATGCGTGAAGTTTTTCAGGTAATGATGGAACGCGGAGGTGAATTCGCCGAGGACCAGCCCGTCGAATTCCCGCTGCCTTTCGAAAAAACTTTCCGCCAGCTCGGGAATGGCAAGGGTGATGTAGTCGACCTTCACGCCGCAAAGGGCCGCCGCCTCGGAAAGGGAACGGAAGATATCGAAGTAGATGGGGTTGGTGCGTCCGAAACGAGAGGTGTCCACCCAGGCGATGCGGCGGAGCGGGTCGCGCATGTTCCGCAGCGCCGCCCGGTCGACCCTGCTTCGGCTGCCGTGCTGCTTGATGATGATCCCCTTTTCCTCCAGATCTCGGAGCGCGGCGCGGAGCGTGATGCGGCTGACGCCGAGCAGACCGCAGAGTTTCTGCTCGGAGGGAAGGATCGAATCCTGCGCCAGATTGCCGGAAAGGATGGCGTCGAGGATCGTGTCCCTGGCCTTGCTGTACTTGAATTTGGAGTTTTCGAGAATCATGCGAACCTGATTTCGGGAACTTGTATTATTCTTGTTATACTATTCGGAATATACCATTCCCCTTGCGGATTTCAAGAGAGGGAAACAAATTTTTCAAAAAAAGACGGAAAAACCATGCAGTGCCCGACGGAGTTTCCGAGATATTTTGTCAGAGGAATTTGCTTTTTTGCGGTTTTCAGGTTATGTTACAGGAAGTAAACGGGAACGACAGAAATAAATTCATACATTAACAGGAGAATGACTGCGATGTTCAGCTGGAAAAGAGCCGTCATGCCCGCTGCCGCGGTGTGCACCGCGGTCCTTGTCATGGGCGTTGAGAAATGCGATCCGGAAGAAATGGGAGACAAGATGGAAGAGATGCTTCAGGTGGAGACGGAGCCTCCGAAGGGAGCGATCTCCATCCATGAGATCGTCAAATATCCCAAGGCGAATGAAATGGAGCAGAAGATCCCGAGCTATTTCGGGAACGAGATCACGATCAACCGTGTGCCTCTGCTGTTTTACAAGGAGATCGAGGCGGTGACGGCGGTGCCGCGTGCCGGAGATCCGAACTTTTACGATCTGAAGCTGAAGATGACGACGCGCGGACGGAAAATGTGGATCGGACTTTCTGTGCCGAATCAGAGAACGCCGCTGGCATTCGTGATCGACGGGATGTACTACCGGTCCTTCAAGCCGAGAATGATCTACGACGATACCAGCGACGAGGTGATCGTGGACGGGCCGTTCGACCAGGCTACGGCGCTTGAGATCCAGAACAACGCGGCCAAAAATCACCGGAAATCCAATAAGTGACCCCGCAGACTGACGGCGGGGCGAAGATCCAGACGGTCTTCGCCCGCTGCCCGGACTATTCGGAGGCGAATCTGCGTCCGGCACTGGAGGCGGTCCTCTCTCCCCAGCTGCGTTATCACGGCGGCGTCCGCGGCCGGAGCGTCATGCTGAAGCCCAATCTGCTGGCGTGGCGCCGGGAGCACGATCCCGCCTGCGTGGATCCCCGGATCATCGTGGAAACGGCGAAGATCTTTCTGGATTCGGGCGCGTCCCGCGTGGCGGTCATGGAGAATCCGGCGGTCCAGTCGGTTCCGGCGATCCTGCGGGCCATGGGGATCGACGAGGAACTGAAGAAACTGGATGTGCCGTTTGCCGGATTCCGGGACTACCGGAAGACGGAGCCGCCGGAAGGGGTCCGTTTTCATGATCTGGAGATTGCCGCGGAATACCGGGATTTTGACTTCACGGCGGACCTGGCCAAGGCCAAGACGCACGGCATGATGACGCTGACCATGTGCGTCAAGAATCTGTTCGGTCTCGTCAACGGAAGCGCACGGCTGGGATGGCATCTTTCCGTCGGCCGCGATTTCGACTGCTTCGCCGATATGCTTCTGGATCTTTATCTGACCATCCGGCCCGCCTTCAATATCCTGGACGCCGTCGTGGCCATGGAGGGAAACGGTCCCGGCAGCGGTTCGCCGGTGAACTGCGGATTCCTCTGCGGGGCGCCGGACGCGCTGGCGCTGGATGCGGCCGCAGCGCCGGTCCTGGGCGTCGACGATCTGGTCCTTCTGAAACGGGCGGAAGCGAGGGGGCTGATCCCGGATTTTTCCACGGCCGGAGACGAGATCCGGATCCCGCCGCTGGTCCTGCCGGATCCTCCGGACACCATGCTGGAATGGGGTCTGGCGCTGCCGCCGCTTTTCCGCGGATTCATGCGGGAACATCTGATCGCGAAACCGGTTCTGGATCCGGAAAAATGCGTGGGCTGCGGGCTGTGCGTGAAAATGTGCCCGCCGAAATCGCTCCGTCTGCAGGACGGCAAGCCCGCCTTCCGCTACAACGAGTGCATCCGCTGCTACTGCTGCCAGGAACATTGTCCCAAGGGAGCGATCCGGCCGAAACGGCCTTTTTCCATGCGGGTTCTGGAAGCGATGGAACGGGGAATCCGGACCGCCTTTCTGCGGACCGGTCACTGAGATCGGATTTTCGCTTCAGCCTTTGTTGCGGCCGAGCTGACGGAGCCAGGCTTCCACAAAGAGATCGATATCGCCGTCCAGCACGGCGGCGGTATTGCTGGTTTCCACGTTGGTCCGCAGATCCTTGACCATCTGGTACGGCTGAAGGACGTAGGAGCGGATCTGATTGCCCCATCCGATCTCCGCCTTGTCGCCGGAAATCTGCTGCGCCTGCTTCCGCCGTTTTTCCTCTTCCAGTTCGTACAGACGGGCTTTCAGCATCCGCATGGCCATGGCCCGGTTCTTGTGCTGGGAGCGTTCCACCTGACAGGCCACCACCACGCCGGTGGGCAAGTGGGTGATCCGCACCGCGCTGTCGGTCCGGTTGACGTACTGTCCGCCGGCGCCGGACGCCCGGTAGGTATCGACCTTGAGGTCTTTTTCGTCCACCTCGATATTGATATCCTCTTCCAGCTCGGGGAAAGCCTCGGCGGAGGCGAAGGAGGTATGCCGCCGCGCGTTGCTGTCGAAGGGCGAAATGCGGACAAGCCGGTGGATCCCGCGTTCGGCCTTGAGATATCCGTAGGCGAAATCGCCTTCCACCTTGAGGACCGCGCTCTTGATCCCGGCTTCTTCACCCGGCTGAATGTCGATGACTTCATCCTTGTATCCGCGGCGTTCGAACCACCTCCGGTACATGCGGAGGAGCATGCTGGCCCAGTCGCAGGACTCGGTCCCGCCGGCGCCGGCATGGATATAGAAGTAGCAGTTCATCCGGTCGAATTTTCCGGAAAGGAAGCTGACGAGTTCCAGTTTGTCCAGATGTTTTTCCAGAGCCGCCCACTGGGGATCCGCTTCGGCCAGGAACGATTCGTCCTCGGCCGCCAGCTCCGCCAGAGCCGCGAAATCATCCACTTCCCGGCGCAGGGCGAGAAACGGTTCGATAGTCCCTTTGGCGGAACTCAACTGCTGAACGGTTTCCTGGGCTTTTGCCTTGTCGTCCCAGAAATCGGGCTTCGACATGATCTGTTCCAGTTCGACGATCTTCTTCTTGTTTTCATCGATCTGAAGAAATGCGCCGAGATGTTCGGTGCGCGAGAGCGCATCGCTGCTGTGCTGTTTGAGTTCTTCCAAAGTCATGGCATGAAATCTTTCCGTGATTGTGAAAGAGATAAGATACTTGAAAACTTGAAAAATGCAAGGGAAGGCGGGGAAAACTTTTGGAAAAAGATCGGTGAATCTGCACCCGGCACCTTGTTTTTTTCACGGAACCGTGCTAGCTTACGGGAGAGTCCGGAAGTGAAATCACGGAAGAAACGGAGGTATGTCATGCATGTTTTTTCGGCAAGGAAATCTTTTTTGGGCGGCGTGGTACTCGGTCTCGGCTGTATCCTGTTCCTCTCCGGATGCCGCGCCATAAATCTGGAGCGTCCTCTGACGGAGACGAACGAGTTTCAGGATGCGAATCTGGACGGAGTATGGACGATATCCGACAAGGACAGCAAGCCGAAAAAGGGGGATCCTCAGGTTGTCTTCGCCATAGAAAATGTTGAGAATAAATACTATTCCGTATCTGGTATGCTTCCCGGCCCGGTCTCTTTCACGATCTCGCGGATCCCGGATGACAAGGACGCCGCCGCCCTTTTTGCATGCATTCGTACGGAGGATGAGCCCGGAGACGGGAAAAAGGTGTCGTACAGCCTTGTCCGGTATACCTCGTCTCCGGATGAGATCGGGATCTGGACCATCACCAAAGAGCTGCAGGACGGAGAAGATTTCAAAAAACTGTGTCAGGATCCGGCCCGGCCGAATCTGGTCACGGCCGACGCGGAGGATGTCAGGGCGTGGTGTAAAAATCACGCGGGGGAGATGGAGCTGATCTTCACGCTGAAGCGCGCCCGGTTCAAGACGGAGAACGCCCGGCAGACGTTCCTGCATATTTCGAAGTTTCTCCCGGCGCATATCCGGCGCGTGACGGCGATTCTGGCCGGCCCGAAGGATTCCGAGGAGAAAATCACGGACGAGCAGCAGAAGAAAATGAGAGCGGAGTTCGCAGCCGTGAGAAAATGGCTGTCCGGTTCCCGGGAAATGCTCTCGCCGGAACTCGGCGTGATCTTCGACCAGTATATCTCCATGCAGATCAACGGCCGGAAGGGCCGGGATGTCCAACACGAAATCGGGATATATACGGAACTGATCGGCAAAATCATGAATCTTCAGCTGCTGGAATGACCGTAATCCCTCGGCCCGCATCCGAGGACCGTTTTTTTCGGAAAAAGTCCGCCTGTTTTTCTTTAAATGGGTTGAAAAAAGCGAAAAAAATGGTATAGTTACGGGGTGTATTTTTCTGATTAGCCAGTCGAGGTTTTATGATTGACGTGCAGCGACATTCCGGATACGGCCGGTTCGGCTTCACCATTCTGGGCAGCGGAAGCAAGGGAAACGCCACCGTGATCCATGCGCCGGACGGAGATTTTCTCCTGGATGCCGGATTCAGCGCCAAGGAGCTTGAACGCAGGATGATCCTCCGGGATATCGATCCGGACGGCATCCAGGCCATGGTGGTCACCCACGACCACACGGATCATGTCTGCGGCTGCCGCGTTTTCGGAAACCGGCACGGGATCCCGGTCTACCTGACGGCGGAGACCTGTCTTCTCATGGGCCGGAACAACGAGCTGCCGGAGGAACGGATCGTCATCGAGCCTGGGACCCGGTTCGAACTGTGCGGCCTCACGGTGGAACCATTCTCGGTGTCCCACGACGTGGAGGGGACTGTGGCATATACGTTCCGGAGCGGCGAGGACAAACTCGGATACGCCACCGATCTGGGTTCTTTCGGACTTCTGGTCACCAGCCGGCTCAAGGATTGTCACGCCATCGTGCTGGAATCCAATTACGATATCCGGGCCCTGCGTGCTTCCGCCCGTCCGGAAAATGTGAAGCGTCGGATCATGAGCCGGCACGGACATCTGAGCAACGAAAACGCGCTGGAATGCCTGGAGCAGGTGATCTCTCCACAGACCCGGAATCTGGTTCTGGCCCACCTGAGCAGAGAATGCAATGATCCGGATCTCGTCGCGGAGGGTCTGCGCCGGAAACTGGAATCGCTGAATCGTCCGGACGTCTGCTGGGATGTGGCGTGTCAGGATACGCCGCTGGACACGATCTGGCTGAAAAGCGAAGATGACTTTTTCGCGGGGTTCGGAAAATGAGCGATAAAACGACGACCGCACCGCTTCCTCCCGTTCAGCCCGCGCGGCAGCTGAAGATCTCCTGCCACAACTGCATGCAGAAGCTGGACGTCACCAGCTTCCCCGCTTTTTCCCGGATCCAGTGCCCCATGTGCGGCACGGAACTGATCGTTCCCGCCTGGTTCGATACGTATCTTCTGGAGGAGCAGGGCGGCTGCGGCGGAATGGCCACGGTGTACCGGGCTCTGGATCCGGCGCTGGACCGCGAGGTGGCGATCAAGATCCTGAAACCGGAGATCTCGGAGAATCCGGAGCGTGCGGAGCTGTTTCTGCACGAAGCCCGGGCGGCGGCCACGATCAATCATTTTGCGGTGGTGCCCATCTATACCTGCGGCGTATACGAAGGCCGGGCCTACATCGTCATGCAGTACATGGGCGGCGGTTCTCTGGACCAGCAGCTCAAGCTGGCGCACGGGAAGCTGCCGGTCCTGAATGTGGTGACGTGGATCCGCGACATCGCCGAAGGACTGGAGAACGCCCGGAATCACGGGATCATCCACCACGACGTGAAGCCGGGGAACATTCTGCTGGACAGCGAAGGGAAAGCCAAGATCGGCGACTTCGGGATCGCGCAGATCATCCATTCCGGCAAATCCGATTCCGTGGAGGAGAGCATTCAGGACATCGCCAAGACCTGGCTCAGTCCCCACTACGTCAGTCCGGAAAAGGTGCGGACCGGCAAAGAGGGATTCGAAGGCGATATCTACAGCCTGGGCGCCTCGTTTTATCACCTTCTGACGGGCACGACTCCCTTCAACGATGAAAATGTGGAGGATCTGCTCCGGATCCGGCTCATCGAACAGCCTCTGGCCCCCCATCTGCAGAGAACCGACATTGACCTCGAGCTTTCCCAGCTGGTCATGATGATGATGTCCCGTTCTCCCTCCGACCGGCCTCAGTACAAGACCATTGTTTCCTCGCTCAACCGGATCATCAAGGCCAGCTCCGCCGCGACGGTCCCGCTGCCCGTCAAGAAGATCCGTTCCAAGGCCGATCCCGCGCTCATCGAGGAGCTGCGTTCGGCTCCATCTGTCCCGAACACGGGGAAAGGGCGCTTCCCGGTTTCCAGTTTTCTTCTTCTGCTCTCTCTGCTTATCATAGGCGGATGCGGCCTCTATTATGCCTGGAATCAGGGTTTTCTGGATCGCTTCTTCGCCTCCTCCGCAGGCAGTTCGGAACATAGCCGCAGCTACGGCGATGCGCTGGATCCGAATCCGGAGATCACCCGTGAACTGGCGTCGGGAGATCTGGACTCCGCGCTGGTTTATGCGGATCTGGTCGCCGCCGATCCGCAGCTTTCCCGGGAGAAACGGATCACGGCCCTGTTTCAGGCAGCCTGCATTTTGCATCTGGCCGGATTCCAGGATCCGCAGAACGAAGTCCGGCTTCGTCTGTCCTGTCTCAATGACCAGAACGACAATACGGAAAACACGGCCGAGTGCGATGCGCTTCTGGCGGGGATCCGCCTTCTGGCCGGAGTGGACGGCGAAGCCGCAGCGGCGGACGGTGAGCAGTCATCCGGGGAGAAAACGAATGCGGCGGTTCTTGTGGCGCAATGCATTCTTTCCGCGGAAAACGCGCTTTCCGCGCCGGGCGGCGAGGAGACTCTTCTCCGGAAAATCGAGGAGCTGGACCAGGTTTTGGGCACACAGCCCATCGGATCCTGGTTCTCCCTTGCCTGGAAAAAACATCTTCCGGCCTGGCGTCAGGCCGTTCAGCGGAAAAGCGGGAAAAAGGAGGAGATCGAACCTCTGTTCGCCCGCCTGATCGTCAAAACCGGGGAATGGGAGAGTCTGCCGGCCTTCCTGCCCGCCGCCGTGCCGGATTTCGGCGGAGACTTTCTGGAAAATCTTTCCGCCTTCGGGGAGATCTGCGGCATCCGGACCGGGGACACGCCGCTTGATCTTTCCGCTTCGTCCCTGAAAAGCGCGGCGGAGAAATATCTTGCCTGGGGCCGTCCGGTTCCGGGTGAGCCCGGCCGTCTGGCGGGGAATGAAGTCCGCGCTTATCTGAAAAACGTTCCGGAGGAGCTGCGCCCGAAAGAGGAGCAGCGTCTTCTTCTGATGTCGCAGCTGCGCTCATATATTGCATCGGCGTCGGAGGGGAATGCGTATCGAACCGATTTCTTCACGCTTTCGGATGGAACCGAATTCCGTACGGGCGAGGTCCTTTTCAATGAACACTATCCGGTTTTCCGGGCGCACCGGGGGAACGGACAGTATGAAAATTTCCGTCTGGACTGGAACCGGATCCCGGCTCATGAGATGCTGACCATTCTTCTGTACTACACCGCGTTCCGGGAGAATGCCGTCATGCCCGCCGGGAAGTCGGATAACAGAACGGCGGGATGCCTGGCGGACGCGTATCTGCGTTACGCGGTGTTCGCCCAATGGTACGGATTCTACGAAGAGGCCGCCAAAGCCGCCGGGAAAGCGCTGACGGTTCTGCCGGGAACATGCATCGAAGGATATGCGGAACATCTGCTTCTGCAGTAAGGGAAAACAGGGGACGGACGAATCATGAAACTGCGACTCAAAATGATGCTTCTGACAGGGGTGACATCGTTCCTCATTCTGGCCGCGGTCACCGCGCTGATCATCGTCTGCTTCCTTGCCTTCCTTTCCCAGATCCGCGAAGAGGGGCACCGTTACACGGTCAACGACCTTCACGGGCGTGCCCGGGCCAACATGTTCCGGATGCGGGATGTGGTCAATTCCTCCTATCGCCGGACCGACTCCTTCTTCATCGGGATAGATCCGCCCGTTCCCGAACTGTTCAAGGTGGTAAAAACGCAGTTTTCGCAGGTCTACGGAATCGATGCGGCCGTTTTGGCTTCCTGCGAGCCCGGGGAAAAGATGGTTTTCCCGGTCTGCTGCGGTCTTCTTTTCCAGAAAGACGCGCCGCCCATGGAAACGGATGATTTTCCCGTGCTTCTGAAATCGCCGGATCTGGCCGAACTGATCCGCGGGACGGACAAGACGGTCCGGACCGACTTCCTTTTCCCCTCGGGCGAGTTCTGGATCGTCAGCTGCTGCTCCGAGTCAGACGGATCCGGGCGCAAAAGGATTTTCGCGCTTCGTCTGGACCGCGATTACCTGAACAGCATCGCCGTGGCCCAGAACGAGGGATATATCCTGATGTACGGGGACCGGGTCGTGGAGGAAGCCTTCGATCCCGCCGCCAGCGCGGATATCCCCGGACATATACGCGGGGAACTGCACAGGGTGGCCACCCGGCTGGGCTCGGCGCAGGGCGATGAAGTTCTTACCGAACAGCTGGCCGACGCCACCTCCGGGAGCGAGTGGTTCGCCACGGGCGTCTGCCTGAAGCCGATTCCGAACGGACCGCATATCCGGATGATCCGTCTATACCAGTACGATTCCGTCATACCGCATCTGCCCAAACTTTTCCGGAAACAGCTGCGCATCCTGATCGTTTCCTTCCTGATCCTCATGCTTGCGGGCGTGGGGCTGATGGTCCTCCCGCTCTACCTCGTTTCCCGACAGATATCCAACCCCATTGCGCAGGCCGTCTCGTTTGCCGAAGCGGTGGCGTCCGGAGACTTCACGCCGCGTCCGGAAGGAACTTGCGGGATCCAGGAGATCGACCGTCTGCTGAAATCGCTGGATTACCTTCGCGACCGGCTGAACGCCATGATCGGCAAGCTGAAGCGGAGCCACATGCGTGAGCAGGAGGCGCGCAAGAACGCGGAGAACATCAATCACCTGAAATCCGACTTCCTGACGGTCCTGCACTGGGAATTCCGGGAGCCTCTGAACACCGTGGCCGGATTCTCAACGCTCCTGAACGACAAGCTGGAACGCAAGGAGGTCGTGGATGCCGAATTTCTGGAATCCATGGTCCGGGCCGTCCGCGCCAATGTGAGTTCCATGTCCAAGCTGTGTGAAGTTCTGCGGGAACTTTCGGTCCTGGATATTCCCGAAAGCAGTTCGGTGCACCGGGAAAATACGGATACCTTCCAGATGTTCCACGAGCTCAACACGCCGCTTCTCAAGGACGCCGCATCCAAGGGCATCGAGCTGGAATTCCATTACAGTTCCGATCTGCCCGCCTGGATCTTCGTGGACAAGGAAAAGACGCAGCGGATGCTGACGCTCCTCATCGAAGCCATGATCGGCGGCATGCACAAGCAGGGATCCGTCCTTACCTGCTCCTGCGGCGTCCGCGACGGAAAACTGGTCTACCGCTGTTCCGGGACCTCGGGCAATCCGCTGCCTCTGGAATACGGACTCTACCGCTCGGCGGGCCGTCCCCTGCGGGAATTCCGCACGGCGGACGGGATCATCCTCCTCACGATCGTCAAATACATCTCCGGGATCCTGGAGGCCACGTTCGATGTCAGCAGCGATGACAAGGGATATGCCGTGAGCGTTTCCCTGCCGCTGGACGGCTCCGCACGGAAGAATCCTTCCGGTCCTTCCATGTCCGGAAACGTTCCGCTTTTTGCCGGACAGACCGCGGAGGCGGCGCCGTCGCCTGTCTCTGCCGGTCCGGAGAGGGCGCTCCGGTTCTTCGGTTCCGATCTGCGGGCCCGGATCGGCCGTCCGCTGCGGATCCTGGTGGCGGAGGACGACAAATCCAACCGTCTTCTGTTCGAGGCCATGCTGCGCGGCGGCAGCTGCACTGTGACCTCCTGCTCTGATGTGCCGGAAACAAGGAAGCAGCTGGAAGAAGCCATGCCGGACGTCCTGCTTCTGGATCTTCATATGCGCGACCTGGACCGCTTCCCGTTCCTCTCCGAGATCCGGCGCATGGACCGGGGACGCGATCTCTACATTATCGTGCTGTCCGCGTATCTTGCGGACGGCGACCGCGACAGACTGATCAGCGCGGGTGCGGACTGCTGTCTTCTGAAACCTCTGGATATGGAGGATCTTGCAGACGCGATCCGGGCATCTCTGAAGAAAAAACAACAAAATCCATCATAAAGGAGTCATCATGCAAAACAAGGAAATGAAGCAGGTCATCAAAAAGCTGTTCATGCACAATCTGACCTGTTCCATGGGAAAACGTCCGGAAAAATCCTCCAACCTGGACCGGTATCAGGCTTTGGCCCTGACCGTCCGCGATCTGCTCATGCAGCGCTGGATCGCCACTAAGGACGAATACGAGGACCGAAATCCCAGAACCGTTTACTACATCTCTCTGGAATTCCTCATGGGTCGTACCCTGGGCAATGCCATGATCAACCTGGATATCCACGACGCCGTGGTGGACGCTCTCAAGGAGCTGGGCTATGACGCGGACGCGCTGCGGGATGAAGAAGTGGACGCCGGTCTGGGCAACGGCGGCCTCGGCCGTCTCGCCGCCTGCTTCCTGGATTCCATGGCCACGCTGGAACTTCCCAGTTACGGATACGGGATCCGGTACGACTACGGGATCTTCAAGCAGATCATCCAGAACGGCTATCAGGTGGAGGAGCCGGACAACTGGCTCAGCCGCGGAAATCCGTGGGAACTGCGCCGTCCCGAACTGGCCCGCGTCATCCATTTCGGCGGCCGCGTGTTCCGGCATCCGGACGACAAGAATCCTTTCCGCCGCAAGTGGGTGGATACGCAGGATGTTCTCGCCATGCCCTACGACACGCCGATCCCCGGCTACCGGAACAACACGGTCAACACGCTCCGTCTGTGGTCTGCGGAATCCCTCTACGGGTTCAATCTGGCCAAGTTCAACCAGGGCGATTACATCAGCGCGAATCTGGAATCGGCCATGGACAAGAACATCACGCGCGTGCTGTATCCCAACGACAACAACTACGAAGGCAAGGAACTTCGCCTCAAACAGCAGTATTTCCTGGTGTCCGCCACGCTGCAGGATATCATCGGACGGATCAAGTTCTACAAGTCCGACCTGCACAACTTCGACCGGGAGGCCGTTATCCAGCTCAACGACACCCATCCGGCACTGGCCATTCCCGAGCTCATGCGCCTTCTGATCGACGTGGAAAACTTCTCCTGGGATGAAGCCTGGGAGATCACCACCCGCGCCTTCAACTACACCAACCACACACTGATGAGCGAGGCTCTGGAAAAATGGTCCACCGCGCTCCTGGGCAAACTTCTCCCCCGCCACCTGGAGATCATCTACGAAATCAACTTCCGGTTCCTGCGCAGCGTGTCCACCCGGTATATCGGCGACAACGACAGGCAGACCCGCATGTCGCTGATCCAGGAAACGCCCGAAAAGATGGTGCGCATGGCCTATATGTGTGTGGCGGCCAGCGGACACGTGAACGGCGTGGCCGCGCTTCATACGGAACTGCTGAAGAGCGGCCTGTTCCGCGATTTCAGCGAATTCTTCCCGGATAAGTTCATCAATGTGACCAACGGCATCACGCCCCGCCGCTGGCTGAAGAAGGCGAATCCCGGGCTCTCTGCCCTGATCGACAAGAAGATCGGGAAGAACTGGGTGAAGGATCTGGACCGTCTGGAAGATCTGGTCAAATTTGCGGACGACAAGGATTTTCTGGCCGATATCGCCCGCGTCAAACGGGACAACAAGCTCCGTCTGGCCGACTGCATCAGCCGCGAAACGGGGATCCAGGTGAATCCGGATTCGATCTTCGACGTTCAGGTAAAGCGTCTGCACGAGTACAAGCGCCAGCTCCTGAACATTCTTCACGCCATCACGCTTTATCTGCGCATCAAGGACGATCCTTCCGCGAATCTCATTCCCAGGACCATCCTCTTCGGCGCGAAGTCGGCCCCCGGCTATTATATGGCCAAGCTCATCATCAAGCTCATCAACGCCGTGGCCGGCGTCATCAACGAAGATCCCGAGATCGGCGACCGTCTCCGCGTGGTCTTCATGCCCAACTACCGGGTCTCTTTGGCCGAACGGATCATTCCCGCCGCCGACCTTTCCGAGCAGATCTCTCTGGCCGGGACCGAGGCGTCCGGAACCAGCAACATGAAATTTGCGCTCAACGGCGCTCTGACCATCGGTACGCTGGACGGCGCCAATATCGAGATCCGTGATGCCGTGGGACCTGAAAATCTCTTCATCTTCGGCATGAATGTGGAAGAGGTCCGCGATCTCCGGTCGCGCGGATACAACCCCAGGGAATTTGTCGCGCGGAATCCGCTGCTTCAGCGGGCCCTGGATCTGATTCGGGACAACTTTTTCTCGCCCGGCGAACGGGATCTTTTCCGTCCGATCCTGGACAACCTGGAGAACGATCCCTACATGTGCTGCGCGGACTTCGAGTCCTACGCATCCGTCCACGATGAAATCGCCGCGCTCTACCGCGATCCGGCGGCCTGGCAGAAGAAGTGCCTCATCAATATCGCGAAGATGGGCCGCTTCTCCAGCGACCGCTCCATCCGCGAGTACGCGGAGAAGATCTGGCACATCAAGCCGGTCCATGTGGATCTGGCCAGTTCGCACGGATTCGAGCAGTCCGCCAGCGAACTGAGCATCCAGTGACCGCATAAGACGGGAAAGAGAGAGGCATGAGCCGAAAGCGGAAAAACGCAGTCCGGAAAGCACGGGGCGCCGAAGGCGGAAAGATGCCGCGCCGCGGGGCCGGCGAACTTGTCGTCGGACGTTTTTCCGCCAACTCCGCAGGCTTCGGGTTTCTTCATCCGGATTCCGGTCAGGCCGATGTGTTCATCCCGCCGCCGGGGGTGGCCAACGCCATCGATGGCGACCAGGTGGAGGCGGAGGTCTATCAGCCGGACAGGACCGGGCGCGTTTTCGGACATCCTTCCAAGGGGCCGGTGGGATACGTCCGCCAGGTCCTGAAGAGGGACCGGGAGCTGCTGGTGGGCTGCCTGGATTCCCGGCATACCATTGTGCCGCTGGATCGGAGCCTGCCCGAGTCCATCCCGGTCAATTCCGTTCCCCGGGGTTCGAAAACCGGCGATTGGGTGAAGCTCCGTCTCCTCCGGGGCGGCTCCCGGCATACGGAAGCACTGCGCGGTTCCGTGGAGGAACGGATCGCCCGGTCCGCCACAGTCGAGGGCGATCTGGACGCCGTCACGGCGGAATACCGTCTGGAAGGACCGTACACCGCCGAGCAGGAGAAGGCGGCGCTCGCGCTTCGTCCGGGCTGCATTCCCCGGGAAGATCTCCGGAATCTCTTCACGGTCACCATCGACCCGGGGGACGCCCATGACTTCGACGATGCGATCTCTCTGGATTCCGGCGGTCCCAATGAACTGAAGATCGGGGTCCACATTGCCGATGTGGCCGCCTGGATCACGCCCGGCTCGCTTTTCGACAAGCTGGCCATGAAACGGGCGTTTTCCGCCTATCTGCCCGGCCGTTTTCTGCCCATGCTTCCCGAAAAGCTGACCGGAAAGATCAGCTTGAAGGAGGGCGAGGACTCTCTGGCACACTCCGTCCTTTTCTCCGTCCGCAGAAGCGACGGGAAGATCCTTTCCGTCCGGCGGGCTCACTCCACGATCCGGGTAGTAAAACGCCTTTCCTTCACCGAGGTACGGCGTTTCCTGGACGATCCGGAATCCGCACCCGCGGACTGGGATCGCATCCTCCGGGATAAAATTTCCCTTCTGGCTCTCATTGCCAAACGGATCCGGGCGCGGCGGATGAAGCAGGAACAGTTCCTGGACATGGAGATCCCGGAGACCCGGGCGGTCTGCAATGAAAAGACACTGGAAGTGACCGGGATCGAACGGCGGGAACAGTCGGATGCCGACCGGATCGTTGAGGAATTCATGCTGGCGGCCAATTCCGCCGTGGCCGCGGAAGTGAACGAACGTCATCTGCCCGCTTTGTACCGGATCCATCCGGAACCGGGTCCGGAAAAGATCGAAGAGTTTTCTTTCTTTGCCTCAGCCACCTTCGGAATCTCCACAGGGGATCTTCTCTCTTCCCGGTCCGCCTGCCGCGCCTTTCTGGCTTCTCTTCCCGAAGATCACAGGAAACCGGTTCTTCTTTCCGCGTTCCTGCGTGCCATGCCGCGGGCTTCGTATGCCTCGGCTCCGGATCTTCATTACGGGCTGGGCAAGGCGCTGTACTCCCACTTTACGAGTCCCATCCGCCGCTATTCCGATCTGCTTCTCCATCAGCAGTTGTGGAACGAGGAACTGCACCGCCGTTTCCGCTCCGGAAAGGTCATGGAGGAACTGGCGGCCTACTGTTCCCGTAAGGAAAAGGATGTGGACAGCGCCTTTTTCGCCGCCGACAGCCGCATGAAACTCCATTATCTGAAGCAGAATCATGCGCTGGAAGACGGCCGTCTCCACGAAGCCGTCATTGTGAAAGTCACGGGCGGGGGTCTGGTCTGCGACATTCAGGATCTGGGACTTCACGGATTCGTGCCCGCCTCGTTCCTGAGAGGCGGCGCCTACCGGCGGGACCCGGGCCGCGGCAAGGCCGGGCTCACGGGCTCGCATACGGAGTACCGGCCCGGCGATTTCATCTATCTGATACTGGACTCTCTGGACTTCGTGCGTGGCAGCGCCGTGTTCCGGCCGGCCGTCTGACGGATGATTGACGGATGATCCGTCAAATTGTGATCACGGGATATCCAAACGCTTCAAATGGGTTTCCAAAAGCGTCTTTTCCTCCGGCGTGATATTGGGAAACAGCCGGATCAGCTCCGAATAATTCTGACAGTCGTGATGGATTTGCGCCGTCGTCCCGTCTACATAGATCACGCCGATCATGCGGTCGTGATTGGTGATCTTTTCAATAACGCACGGCATCTTCGGACTCATGGTCAGCCGGACGTCGGGAATGAAGCAGAACGCCGACCGGGGATACCGGATTCGGGTGGAAGGACAGGTGGTCACCGAGGTGTCCGGAAGAAGATTCATCTCGAAGAGACGTTCCGGCACTCCCTTGTCCCGCATGGCGT
Organism: Lentisphaeria bacterium; assembly: GCA_017615635.1. Classification (GTDB taxonomy): domain Bacteria; phylum Verrucomicrobiota; class Lentisphaeria; order Victivallales; family UBA1829; genus RGIG8244. The sequence goes on along the minus strand of JAFZZR010000033.1, from coordinate 5,255 downwards.
CCCCCGGGAAGGTCCCGTTTCCGCCGAGCGCATAGCTCCGGCAAATATCGGCGAGAGCCTCCAGGTGTTTCCCGCATTCGCTGCGGAGGGCGTATTCCCGTTCCTCGCGGCCGATGACGCGATCGGGCAGAAAGAGCGTGAAAAGCACCGCCACGGGGATGATGAAGAGGATGGCGGTGAAAACGGTCCGGATCCGGAATTTCGGCTGTTTGATGTTTTCCATTTAGAAGGATTCCCGTTCACGAGCCCAGCGGCGTATTTCTTTTTCCGTGTTGGCAAGTTCCTTGCCGGAAACCGCCTCCACATACTTGCGGAAGTACTCTTCCATGACACAATGGAGGATATGAAGGAACATGACCCGTTCCTCGAACCGGCTGTCGCGATCCTCTTCCTCGCCTTCCGGCAGAGCCAGGGATCCGAAAGCGAAGGTATCGGCATCGAAGGCAAAGGACCATTTATCGGCATCGTTTCTTGCCAGCATGATCCGGGCCTTGCGGAGCTTCTTGCCGGAAGCCAGAGCGGCTTTCACCTCAGCGGATGTCAGCGGATTCCCCCGCTTCACGGTGCTTTCGCCGGCGCCGCCCAGCTCGGGATCCTTCGATTTTCCCGGGGAAAACGCCAGGGTGAGGGGGCCCTCCAGTGCCATGGTGAATTCGCCGAATTCGGGATGCTTGATCCGGCCCAGTTTCGTCTCGGAGAAAAACCAGAGCCAGGTCAGAAAGTCGCGGCCCGGACTGGGCTCGTCTTCGCTTCCCGTCTCCGCGCAGAAGGAGAGATCCGGAAGATCGGTCTCCGACTTGCCGAACAGCTTGATCATCCACTCTTCCGGCGAAATGGGAACCGGTTCACAGTCATTGCCCAGTGCGCGGAGGAATTCCATGACGAACGCGTCGAACTGCTTCAGGGAACCCGTGCCGAGATAGAGCACGTTTTTTGCCCGGTCCACCACGGCGGGAACTGCGGAAATGACGGGCGGCATCTTCATGAGATTGCGTTCTATGGCATCTTCACGGATCCGCTTCCGTTCTTTGCGCGGAACGAAAAGCGCTTCGTTGGCCTGCATCCAGGCCAGTTCCTCCCGGCGGCAGATGGCATTCAGAAGCTGCGCCGGAATCTTCCGTTCCGCTTTCCGCAGTCCGATGTGAAGGTGTCCGCCGCAGAGCGAGGTGGTTTCATCGATGTCGCATTCCAGAAGATGACGTCCGCTCACCCAGCCGATCACCGGATCCGATTTCACATCGTCCAGGCGGCCGGCGGAATAGGCATCCAGTTTCTGAAGGAAATCTTCGGGCATGGGATTGCGCAGGGGACATATCAGAAGAGAGGTCGTTCCCGTTTCAAATGACATAAAAAGCTCCTCGTTTTATACAGTTTTTTCAAAAGACGGGCCGAAGCCCGTCCGGACGTCTTCAACGACTAGTGTAGTATACCGCCAAGAGATGAAATCGCAAGCGGAGAAATAAAAAAATTTAGGTTTTATTTCTCTTCGGAAGGCGCTCCCGGGCCGTCTCCGCCGCCGGAGACCTCTCCGCCCCGTGACAGCATATCCCCGGATGTAACGTCCGGATGATGGTAGCGTTTCCGTCCGACCGTCACCTGCTTGAACTGGATGGCCTGCTTCGGACACCACTGGAGACAGGCCATGCATTGCTCGCAGTGACCGCGCCAGGTAGGCATGCCGTTCATGATGATGATATTGGATGCGGGGCAGATTTTTTCACAAAGTTCGCATCCATTGCAGTTTTCGTTCAGCCAGAAATACTTGTCATATCCGTTCATCATGTACGAGACGGCTTTCTTCGCCACCAGCTCCCCGAAGAGATCGAAGGGGAAAACCCGAATGGGCCGCACGGTCTTCCGGGCCAGAACATCCCGGGCAAATCCGAGGATCGCCTTTTCCGCCGACTTGTACAGCTTTCCACACCGTTTCTCCGGCGGCGGGACCGAAAGCGGAATGTAATTGGACGGCATGGGCACGTGAAACGCGGCTTTCAGGCGGATCCCCTTGTCATACAGGCGGTCTTCCAGAATCATGGAGGCCGTTCCCTTCATGCCGCCCGAGGTGCAGAGATTATAGACATAGGGCTTCGCGCCGTCGCCAGGCGTTTTGATCCGGTCGAGAAACGAAAGAACGATATGCGGGATCCCGAAGCAGTACACGGGGAAAAAGAATCCTACCGTTTCGGCGTCCCAGGGATCGACTTCCGCCGCCCGGTCAAGCCGGGCAATGGAAATCAGTTCCGCACCGCCCAGCGCCGCGGCAAATTTTTTCGCGGCCCAAAGGGTGTTGCCGGTTCCGGAAAAATAGTAGATCTTGTGCATGACTCACCTCCGCCAATATGATATGCCGCCTCAAACGGCCATCGTTTCTCTTTTCTCTCCGCCCGTCAGCCCGCCCTCCGGATCAGGAAGAACCATCCGTACAGCATGAATGCCAGCGTGGGAAACGTCCCTGCCACGAAGGGCGGCAGGAGTCCGCCTTTGCCCGCCAGCATCATGATCTCCGTCAGGACCTGATAGACCGCCACCACACCGACCGCGGTGACAATGGCGGTGAAGATACCGGAACGCTCGTTCCGGGACGCCAGAGGCAGCGCGAGAAAACTGCACAGGAAGCAGACCCAGGGAAAAGCCAGACGGTAATAAAAAAGCGTTGCATAAACGTTGCGGAGGGAAGGCGCCATCTCCTTGTCTTCCTTCAAAATCGTATACAGCTCCTTTGTCTTCAGGGTCTCCGGCAGCACGATCTTCTTTTCGATCATCTGCGGATTCTCCGGCACTTCGGCACGCGGAAGCAGCATCGGCGGTCCTCCGTGCGGCTGTCTTTTTATGCGGGAGGGAAGTCCTTCCAGATATTCCGTGATAACATAATCGTCAAACTCCCATCCTTTCTCGGGAATGAACCGGGCGCTTTTCGCCTGCAGGATGCGGACCGGGATCTTCTTCCGTTCCAGAAGCTCCGTGTCGTCCGCTTTGAAAAATTTGATTTTCACATCCTTCTGATCGCCGTTTTCGCTGAACTGACCGATAAACCAGCTGCGCAGTTTGTCCGTGCTGTGAAACTGAAGTTTCGCGCTCTGTTCGTTTACGTAGGCTTCCCCTTTGGTCGCCAGCGTTATGATCAGTTCCGCCTCCTTCATGCATTGCGGAATCAGCGTTTCGTTGAACCAGTAGTTCACCAGCATGACCAGAAAGGCCACCACATATATGGAAAGACCGCTGCGCATCAGCGAGATGCCCGAGGCCCGCATGGCGGTCAGCTCCCGATGCCGTCCGAAATTGGCAATGGTGTACATGCAGGAAAGCAAAACCGTGATGGGCAGGACAAACCGGATGTTTCCCGGCACCTTCAGCAGAAAATACCGCGCGCCGATGACCAGCGGCGAATGCGCATCGAGAAAATCGCCCAGATCATTGAAAAGATCGGCGATCATGAAAAGAAGCGTGAAGGCAAAAATCAGGATCGAAAAGGGGACCATGAACTCCCGAAGCACGTACATGTCGATCTTCGGAAGCCAGACAAATGTCCGTGTCCGGGCAATTTCCGCCCGAAAGTCCCGGATTTTCTTTTCGTTGATATTCAATAGATTCTGTTTATCGATATGGTTATCTTTTTCCGCCTTCCGGCGCGGAGGAACCGGAATGGGAACGGACCCGGCCGCGCCGGATCCGTCCCTCATTCATACGGGGGACATCAGCCCCTGTGACGCTGCGACGCGCGTTTCTTTTCGCTGGGCTTCTCGTAGTGTCTTCTGTTACGAAGTTCCTTGAGCGTGCCTTCCTTGTCCAGCTTCTTCTTCAGTCTCCGAAGAGCCCGATCGACAGGTTCGCCTTTCTTCAGACGTACTTCCGTTGCTTCCATGTGTGTTCACCCCCTTTCCCCGTATTCCGCGAACCGGCACGGACGGGCGTCCGTGAAAGGGTCCGGGGATATATCTGTCTTCATCATCATCGTTTCACAAGCCTTTTACTCGTTGGCAAATCCCGCTTCATCGGCCAGCAGAGCACGGAGTTTTGCCAGCGCCTGATTCTGGATCTGGCGGACCCGTTCCCGCGTCCTGCCGATCTCCTGGCTGACCTCTTCCAGCGTCTTCGGCCGGTTTCCGCCCAGGCCGAACCGCATCTGAAGGATCATGCGTTCCCGGATATCCAGCTCGCCCAGAAGCGAGATCAGACGGTTCACCGATTCCACATCACTCAGAATCCGGTCGGGCGTCATGGTCCCGCGGTCCGGAATGATATCCTGAAATTCTCCGTCTTCTCCCTGCTGGATCGGATCCTGCAGCGAGAATGTACGCAGATCGGCCAGACGAAGTCCCGCCACGGTCCGTTCGCTGTAATCCAGATGCTCGGCGATTTCCGCATCCGACGGTTCGCGGCCCAGCTTCTCCGTCAGCTTCATGCGCACAGACTTGATCTTGTTGATCTTCCCAGCGGACTGCACCGGGATACGGATCGTGCGGCTCTGGTTCGCCAGGGCACGGCGCATGGACTGCTTGATCCACCATGCCGCATAGGAACTGAACTTCGCCCCTTTGGCGGGATCGAATTTTTCCACGGCGCGCATCAGTCCGATGTTCCCTTCCGAGATCAGGTCCAGCAGCGGGAGACCGAGTCCTTTGAAGTCGTGGGCGATCTTGACCACAAGACGGAGGTTGGCCTTGATCAGCGTCGTCCGCGCCGCATCGTGCGCCAGATTGTCATCCCCATGGATCTTGTCCGCCAGGTCCTTTTCATCGTCCTTCGTCACCAGCGGGATCTGCCCGATGTCGTGCATATACACCTTCATGGTGTCGTTCTTCGTCACTGACCCCTGTTTCGCCGCCACCTTCGCATTCTTCTTGTCCAGGGAAAGATCCTTTTCCCCGCCTTCCAGCTCGGAAAGATCCGCATTGGTGATATCATCGAATCCCGCTTCCTGCGGGACGGCCTCTTCCGCCGGCTGTTCCGCAGGTTCCGTCGCCGCTTTCTTTGCAGAAGCCTGTTCCGCTTTTTTTACAGGCTCGGCTTTTTTCGCGGGGGCGGGAGCCACTGTTTTCTTCGGGGGTTCCGCTTTTTTCGCGGGCTCGGCTTTTTTTGCAGGGGCGGGAGCCGCCGTTTTCTTTGCGGGTTCCGCTTTTTTCGCAGGCTCGGCTTTTTTTGCAGGGGCGGGAGCCGCCGTTTTCTTTGCGGGTTCCGCTTTTTTCGCAGGCTCGGCTTTTTTTGCAGGGGCTGGAGTCTCCGTTTTCTTCGCAGGCTCGGCTTTTTTCGCGGGG
>JAFZZR010000032.1 GCA_017615635.1 Lentisphaeria bacterium | reverse complement strand
TGCTGCGTATAGCCCAGCATGGTGGCGTAACGGGCATCCATGGTGATGTCAGTCAGGTTGTTCAGGTCGGAAAACAGCGATACATGACAGAATTTGCTGACGCCGGTAACGAAGAGCAGCCGTTCCTGCGTGTTGCGGTCTTTCAGGACACTGTAAAATCCCTTGAGGCATTTCAGGATTTTCGCAACATTCGGATTGGTGATATTTTCCAGAATCGGTTTATCATACTCGTCTACCAGAATAACGACCTGACTTTTTTCGTAAATTTTGTCGATGAGCTTTCCAAAAGCAGATGAAGAATCAATGTCTTTCGGCAAAACGATAGAAAACTGTTCGGCAATCGTCATCACCTTGTCAAGCAGATACCGATTCAGTTTCTCCACCGTGTCATTAACCGCGCTGTAGTCCGCGAAACTCAAATGAATGATCGGGTACGGCTTCCAGTCGTAGGGCTTGTCGTAGATGGCAAGGCCCTTGAAGAGTTCTTTTTTTCCCTCGAAAACGGCTTTTAATGTGGAGAGCGTCAGGGACTTGCCAAAGCGGCGGGGACGGGAGAGGAAATAGGACTCACCGGCCGGATTTATCAGATTCCAGATAAATTCCGTCTTGTCAACGTAGAGATATCCTTCGTTCCGAAGTTTCTCAAAACTGTAAACGCTGCTGGTAAGGTTCTTCATTGCCGTTTCTCCCTGAATCTGTCCGTCACTATACTCCGGTTTTCCGGATTTTCAAGTTTCCCAGGCAGATTGTTTCGGGTTTTGTGCGTTGTAACGTTTAAAGTCACGAATGACATAAACGGTACGGAGATTTATTATCCCCGGACTTTGACCGAACTCGGCTACGTTACCGAAGAGATCACGTTCTGTCCCACCCTGCTCCAGCATCCGGTGATCTATACGAACTCCGACAGCACCGGCAATGCCCACGCTCATGCCCGGCATAACAAGAAGATCAATACGGGATGGGCGGACGGACATGCGACCAGTACAGCGCCGGCCGATCTGATGCGGGAGATCAATACCTCCTCAAATTTGGAGGAAAGCGGTTCGGCCACGGCCGCACGGTACTACAGAAGCGGAACGGGCGCCGACGTGTTTCAGGCACAGTAATCAGGGAAACGGAACGCTCCTCTTCCCGGAACCCGACTCGAAAGTTCGACGGCAGTCAAGAGGATTCTTTTTGTCCTTTTTCCGCCCATGACGGAGTGAAAACGGATCCCTCCCCCCCCCGGACCGACGGTGCTCCCGTGTGCATGGAAAGCGGGACCTTTTCGGGAGAAGCGGAAACGGATTCTTCGCATTCCTTTTGCCTCGAACCGATGGATTTTTTCCTGCTCAAACAGCCTCGATATCACAAAACGCAAACAGATATCACAAAATGCAAACTAAAAATCTCTTGCAATATAAAAAAACAATAGTATAATTAACTGTAATTGAGAAAGTCGGAAGTTCTTTTGTCGAAGGAAAAGGAGAAAATGTATATGACAAGCTCAAGAAAACACTGGATCGCCGTTCTGTTCGCCGGGCTGATTTCATCGATTGTTTCCGCTGAGACGATTGATATCACCCGATACAAGGATCTGACGGATACAGCGAAGACGGCTTCCGTCATTGTTGAAAATTTCGACGGCCCGCTGGACGGATGGGAACTGAGCTCTCACTTCCGGCAGGATATGCATGCCGGAGTCACCGGTACCGGCGCGCTCGTGGCCGAACGGAAAGTGGCCGACGAGTCCCCTCTGGCGGACAAAAAAATAGAGCTTCAGCACGGCGTGGTGTACCGGCTGACCCTTACATACCGCTCGGCAATGAAGTACGATCCGAAGCTGTCCATGCAGGAAATCTTCTGCGTGAGATTCTACAAGGACGGAAAATATGTCAGCGGTGCATTCCACGGTATCCGGGAGAGCGGCAGCGCCGACGAATGGAAAACCATGAGCCGGACATTCCAGATTCCCGACGACTGCGATGCCGCAGTACATGTTCAGCTGTTCATCCGTACGGCCAGGATCGGGACGGTCTGGTATGACAATCTGACGATCGAACCAGTGTCGGCCCGGAGCTGCTATGTGTATCTGCTGTCTCCTGCGGCCTATCAGCTGGATGAGACAGGGAAGATCCGGTTCCATGTGCTGCAGCCTGCGCAAACGGCACTGGAGGATCTGCGTCTTCTGCTGAAAATCAACGGACAGGACCACGTTCTGCCGATCCGGGGCACGGTGGCTGCGGCGGAGCTCGGGAATCTGCCGGAAGGAGAGTATCCCGCCGAATTCATCCTGCTCAATGTCAAGAAGGAAGAGGTCATCGCCCGGGATACGGCCACTTTCTACCGCCGGAAACCGGAAAATCCGAACGGCGTAACCGTCGACGACGCCGGCTTTCTGCGCAGACACGGGAAAAGATATCTGCCTATCGGGATATTCCTCGGCGTGCTGGATCCGAAGGACCGTGACATCTACAAGCGCGTCCGGGAAGGCGGATTCAACAGTGTCGAGGCGCTCGGACACGTTCAGCTCTATCACGGACGCAAGGCATCGCTTCTGGAATCGATCCGGCTGGGCATGCGCGAGATGGCGAAGAACGATCTCACCTTCATGTATGCCATCAAATACCAGATCCCGTGCAAGCGTCCGTGCATAAAGCAGATGGACGGGATTGAAGGTCTTGAGAAGGTCAATGAGTACCTTATCAACGGCCTGAAGAACGAGCCGAATCTTCTCGGCTGGTACGTGAGCGACGAAAATCCGCTGAGCGAGATCCCGGAGATCCTGCATCTGCGCAAGACTCTGGCGAAATATGATCCGGAGCATCCCACATTCACCCTGACCAATATCGAAGACAATTTCTACGACTTTGCCCGGACCGGAGATTTTCTGATGCCGGACGTTTATCCCATCGGCGAAAACACAAACCGGCTCGGCATCGAGGAACAGACCATGTACCTGTGCCGGAATCATCTGGAAAAGGCGACGCGCACCGGACTGCCGATCATCTGGGTGCCCCAGATCTTCGCCTGGAAGTCGTTCCGCAAGGACGATCCGGTTTTCCGCTATCCGACCGAGCAGGAAATACGGTCCATGGTGTTGCTCGGCACGGTCGTCGGAGTCAAGGGATACTACTTCTATGCGTACCATCCGGTCTTCTACTACTCCGAAAAACTTGATCCCGGCAAATCCGCCGAGCAATGGGCCCGGATCACGCCGTCCGCGAAGCTGCTGCAGGAACTGACACCCTATATCGTGAGCGAGGACAAGGCACCGGACCTGACGGTCACCCAGATCAGCGGCAAAAAGATTTCCGGACGCGCGCTCCGGGACGGCGAAAACGTGGCGGTCGTCCTGGCCGCGGACGGACCCGGGAATGCTTCGGCGGAAATACGCACGGTCCCCGGTCTGGTATCGAGGTACGGAAAAACCCGGGAAACCGCGCCCGGAGTCTATGTTTTCAATGCGGAAAACGTGGATTCCGATGTATTGTTTTCGAAACCGGACAGAAACGGGATTTCCGGGAGGCTCCCCGCCGGGGATATGCTGGAAGAAGTGAAAGACGGTGTCTTTCCCGCTTTCTCGGGGGAATACGAAGTATCCACCGATCAGCCCGCCGAGGGAGCGCACTGCATGGTCCAGGGCAATGATTCGGAACAGGCATCCATTGCCTTGACGGAACGCGTGATCCCGGTCAAGCCGAACACGACGTATCAGCTGCAGGTCTATGCCCGCAACGACATCCCCAGCGGGAGCATAATCTTCGGATTCGGACAGAGCCGGTCCGCAGAAGAATTCAAAATCACCTGCGACGTGGAGTGGGGCCGTACCCAGCTGCCCTGCAATATCCCGGAATGGAAACCCTGCGTTGTCCGGTTCACGACGTTCCCGGAAACACGCGGTTTGAGGATATTCTTCAAAGTCGAAAACTCCGGTATCGGGAAAGCCTGGTGGGATAAACTGACAATCACGGAAGTAGACGAAAAAACGCCCGCCGTCACGTTTCAGCCGTTCCCTCTGTGGGCGTCCTGGACGGATATACCGACCATGACCGGAAGACGGAACACCAAAAATCTGGATATGGAATGGGTGGAGCAGAAGGCGGAGCAGACCCCGCTTCAGCTGGCGTGCAACGCCTTTGTCCCGGCGGATGCGGAGATCACGCTTTCCGTGTCACGTGCGGGCAAAACCGTATTCGAACAGCGGAGGAAGGCTTCGGAAAAGCTGGAATTCATTCTTCCGCTGGAGTCCTGGCCCGCGGGAAAATATCTGGTGAGGGCATCCGCCGCATCCGACGGAAAAGAGCTTTGCTTTCAGGAGAAGGTCCTCTGGCGACAGGTATCTGTTCCGGAGGAAAAACTGGCCCCGATCGGACAGGTTTCCACCCTGCCCGATCGGCTGAATGCGGTCGACGGGAAACCGTTTTACCCGATTTTCTATTCGCATTTCCCGGCCAGGGTCTGCCGTCCGGATTTCACGGAATATCCGAACATGGAGACTATTCTGCCGACCTCGAAACAACAGCTCGGCGTGAATGTTCTCTCGGTCATCGCCGAGGGCAGGGGCCCGAGTCTGGATCTGCCCCGGGAAGAGTATCTGCCGAAAGCCATCGAATTCTATTCGACGCAGTACCGGAAACAACTGGATTTCTGCAAAGAACACAATATGTACGGGGACGCTTCGCTTCACATGGGCAGTTCCCTGCGTCCACAGGGAAAAATCGACTGCGAACTGATCCGCGAGGTGGCGCGGCGCATCAAAGATCATCCCGCCCTTCTGGAATACTCGTATGATGAGCCGGATATCCGGAAAATCACGCCGGAAGAGGTTATGGAGATGCGCCGGGCCGTCAAGGAGGCAGACACTGTCCATCCGGTGATCGTCAATCTGTGCGACAAGACTTATTTCCGTCAGTTTGCCCCGGGAACGGACGTCGCGTCCTTTGACAACTATCCATACCCCTACTCCGATTTGAGGCTGTGGCGGCAGTTCTCGAAGGAGATCCTGGCGGCGAAACCGGATGTACCCTTCAACACTTTCCTGCAGACATTCCAGTACAGCTATGCCGTCATCCCCACGAACGAATTCATCTATGCGGAGTTCATTTTGAGTCTGATCGACGGGGCACGCTCTCTGTATTTCTACTGCTGGAATGCTTTACCCAGAAAAGGCGGCTATCATTGTCTGATCTCTCAGCCTGAAATGCAGGCCGCGGTCAGGCTGATCTCGGAGCATGGAAAACGCCTGGCGCACCGTCTTTTCGCGGCGCAGCCGGTCTCCGTCGAACTGGAGGTCTCCCCGGATATCGCGTATCAGCTTTACCACGACAAGGATCAGTATCTGCTGCTGGCCGTCAACATATCGAAAACCGATGATGCGGCCATCAGGCTGGATTTTCCGGACAAAAAGCTCTCCGACGCACTGGATCCGGCGTGGACCTGGGAGCCCGGGGAAAAAGTTGTTTTGAAGCCGTATCAGACGCTGGTCGTCAGCATCCGGTGAACAATGAATAAAAACTGTTTAACAAAAACATAAAAGAACAGGAGAAAAAATCATGAAAAGGAATGAATTCACCCTCATCGAACTTCTCGTCGTCATTGCCATCATCGCTGTACTGGCAGGGATGCTTTTGCCCGCATTGGGCAAGGTAAAGAACACCGCAACCGCCATATCGTGTCTATCCAACACAAAACAGTCCATGACCCGGGAACTGATGTATGCCGACATGTATGATTCCTACTTGTTCGTCAGGGATATGAAATTTCCTCTTGAGGGAGGCGGCACGGCCGACTATGGCTTTAACGACTATTTTCTGAAGGAAGGCAGCTGGGATGTCAATGCGGGAACTTGTCCGAGCATCCCGACGCCGAATTGGCATAAGACGTTCGGCTACGGCATCGTGAGTGTCCGGAATGTTACCGGAGAAATCAACCATTACAGTGCAAATAACTACTCGTTCATCTACACAAAAAAGCTGAAGCAGGCGTCCAGTATTCCGATCCTCGGGGACAGTGCAATGCCGGGCCCGACCGGCGTTCTCTGTCAACAGTATTACCACGGATGGGTGGACAATTCAGGCAGTATGGAGCGTTTTCAGTTCCGGCATAACAGGAAGGCAAACTTCGCCTATCTGGACGGGCATTCCGAAAGCATCGACCAGAACAAAGCCGCTGCCGATTTCGCAGTCCTTTTCAACAAGGAACTCGGCAAGTCGTACACCTCGTTTTACTTTCTCAGCGAAAAAATGGCGGCGATCAGCGTCTCCTTCTGAAGCGCTCCCGCGGGCATGGAAGGCGGGAGCGGGGGTGAGCACACCCGATCGGCGGAAAAGCGGAAAAACGGCGGATGAAAATCCGGCTGAATATGTTTGCGCCGTTTGCTTTTCCCATCCCCGGGGTGTATAGTACGCGCTGTCAAACAACAAAAGGAATCGCTTCATGCTTACTCTGCTTTTCGGACTCCTGACCGGCTGCGCCGTTTATTTCGCCATGACCAAATTCACGGAGATGGGACAGGCGCCCTCCATTGCCGCCGCCGTGATCGCCATGTTCGCCTTTCAGCTTCTGGTCATGTTTCTTCTGCGGAAGATTTCCGCGAGGATCAATGCGAAACTTCAGGCCATCATGCAGGAGACGTCGGCCAAGCTCCAGTCCATGCAGGCACAGTTCATGAGACGTCCGACGAACCAGAAGGCCATGATGCAGCTTCTGGAGAGAGAACAGAACGCGGGACTCCGCAGGCTCATCGAGGCGCTGGATCTCTACAAGCCGCTGTATCTGTGGAATATGCTCATGAAGAAGCAGGTCAACACCATGCGCATGATCTTTCTTTTTCAGCTGAAGAAATTCGACGAAGCCGACGCGCTCATGAATAAATGCGTCTTCTTCGACGCCCAGTCCGTCTGCGTGAAGATGGCCCGGATGTACAAGCGGAACGAACCCGCGGAAGCCATCGACAAATTCTTCCGGAAGAAAGGGGCCAAGTTCAAAGGCGAGGACGCCGTGCTCCCCCGCTCCCTCTACGCCTGGATCCTGGTGAAGCAGGAACGGATCGACGACGCCGTCAAGGTCCTGGCCGACGGAAAGACGAAGACCGGCGGAAATGAAGTCATTGTCCGCAACTGGGATCTTCTGGTCAACAAAAAGGTGAAGCACTTCTCCAATTCCGGGCTCGGGGAAGCCTGGTACGCCCTGATGCTGGAAGAGCCGAAGATCCAGAAGATCCGTCAGCAGCCCGTCCGCTACCGCTGAGCGAGCCGGATAAAAGTGGTCACGGAAGGACGTCCGCCGACAGCGCGCCGGACGGAAGAACATTCCCGAACCGAACCTTCACCAGATCCCCCTGCCCCGCGGTCCGCGCCGTGATTTGAGTCCGCACATAGTTTCCGGACCACCCTTCCCATACGGCGGGGCCTTTTCTCAGCTCCGTCAGGACCGTCTCCTCCCTGCCCTGCAGGGAATGCAGGAAATCGGCGGCCAGGTGGGCCTTCAGGAGCTTCATTTTTTCCAGTCTGGCCTCCACGGCCGCCCGCGGGATCTGCTCCATGACGGAAGCGGGCGTATCCGGTCTCGGAGAATAGGGGAATACGTGGAGATTGGCGAATCGCATGGTCTCCAGGAATCGCACGGACTCCTGAAAAAGAGCCTCGGTTTCGCCGGGATGCCCAACGATGATATCCGTCCCCAGATGAATGGAAGGCATGAGCTTCCGGGCGAGGTCAGCGTAGGAGGCATATTCCTCCGTGAGACAGTAGCGGTTCATGGTCTTGAGCACGGCGTCGGCGCCGTGCTGCAGGGGCATGTGCAGAAATTGACAGATCCGCCCGTCCGATCCGGCCATGAGCTTCAGGACATCCGGCAGGACCTCGCCCGGCTCCGCGGAACCGAGGCGGATCCGCCATTCTCCGGGCTCCTTCAGAAGAAGTTCCAGAAGACCGGGAAGTCCGGTTTTTCCGCAGCGGTACCGGCAGAGATTGCATCCGGAAAGGACGATCTCGCGGAATCCTTCGTTCACCAGGGCGCGGAAATCGGACAGGACTTCCGACGTTTCCCTGGAGCGTTCGTGTCCGCGGACACGGGGTACGACGCAGTAGGAACAGCGATTGTCGCAGCCGTCCTGGATCTTGAGCGTCGCACGGGTCTTGAAGGGGGTAAACGTCAGAGCGGACTCAAGGTACACGCCTTCGGGAAGATCTTTTGCCTTCTGCGCCGCGGAGGAGGAGTCCAAATAGGCCAGATAGCGGGGGAGGAGAGTTTCCAGTTCGGCCTTCCGTTCATTGGGGAGAAGGAGATCGATATCGGAACAGTTCTCCAGTTTCTCCTGTTCCAGCGTGGCGGCGCAGCCCGTGAAAACCAGGAAGGACTGCGGATTTTCCGAACGGATGCTCCGGAGCGCCTGCATGGATTTTTTCAGGGCCGTGGCCGTAACGGCACAGGAGTTGACGACGATGACGTTGGGGCTGGCGTCGGCGTTTTCGGCGGAGACGAGCTGGAACCCCATGCGGCGGAGACGCGACTGGATCAGGGCGGAATCGGCCTGATTCAACCGGCAGCCGAGAGTCAGAACAGCGGCAGTCTTGCTGGTCATGATTGCAAACCTGTATCGTTCCTTGTGTGTTGCTTTCAGGATACGAAAAAAAAAGCGGTCTCAGCGGATCTGTCCGCTCCCGCGGACCTTATACTTGTAGGACGTCAGTTCCTCAAGCCCCATGGGGCCGCGGGCGTGCAGTTTGTCCGTGCTGATCCCGATCTCCGCGCCCATGCCGAACTCGCCGCCATCGGTAAACCGCGTGGAGGCATTGTGGTAGACGGCGGCGGAATCCACGTTGTTCAGGAACCGTTCGGCAGCCTCGGGATCCGCGGTGAGGATGGAATCGCTGTGTCCGGAGCCGTAGCGGTTGATGTGGTCGATGGCCTCGTCCACGCCGGAGACGATCCGGACGGAGAGGATCAGAGCCAGATATTCCGTGTACCAGTCTTCTTCCGTGGCGGAGGCGACGTCCGGATCCTTGGCGAACTTCCGGAACTCCTCATCTCCGCGGAGGAGGACTTTATCCTGCTTCATGCGCGCAACGAGCTTCGGAACGAAGACGGGCGCGATATCCCGGTGGATCAGCAGCGTCTCCAGCGCATTGCAGACGCCCGGTCTCTGGCACTTCGCGTTCTCGATGATGTCCAGAGCCCGCTCCTGATCGCAGGTGGCGTCGGCAAAGATGTGGCAGACCCCCTTGTAATGCTTGATGACGGGGATGGTGGACTGCTCCACGATGGCGCGGATCAGACGCTCGCCGCCCCGGGGAATGATCAGGTTGACGCAGGAATCCAGCTTCACCAGGGCGCTGACGGCCCGGTGTCCGGGGATGGAGACGATCTGGACCGCATCTTCGGGCATGCCCGCGGCCGCGCCGGCCTTGGAAATGCAATCTCCGATGGCGAGGTTGGACCGCAGAGCCTCGGAGCCGCCGCGCAGGATCACGGCATTGCCGGCCTTGAGGCAGAGCGAGGCGGCGTCGCTGGTGACGTTGGGCCGGGACTCGTAGATGAATCCGATGACGCCGATGGGCACGGAGACTTTCTGGATCTTCAGTCCGTTGGGACGCGTGGTCTCGGAAAGGACACGGCCCACGGGATCGGGCAACGTCACCACATGGCGGACGGCGTCGGCCATGCCGCGGAGGCGCTCCGGAGTCAGATGGAGCCGGTCCAGCATGGCGCTGGAAATGCCGTTCTGCTTTGCTTCGGCCATATCCTCGGCGTTGGCGGCCAGGATCCGGTCCTGATCGCGCTCCAGTGCGTCGGCCATGGCGGAAAGCCAGGCGTTTTTAGCCTCGGTATCGGCAACGGCGAGGATCCGGGAAGCGCGTCTGGCACGCTCGCCCATATCGCCTATGATGCGCCGGATCTCGTCGTCGGAAAGGGTATCATTTTTCTGCAGGCTCATGAAAATCTCCACGGGTTTCCGTTTTCATTTGCGGGCTGTACGCATAAAAAGATATCATCCATCCCGAGAATTTCAACTCAAAAGCGAGAGTTTTTCAACTTTTTCTTCCCGGCATTTGATTTTTTCTTTTCCTGCGTTATGTTAATGGGGCCGGATTTTCCGTGACCGGAAGTCCGGCGATTTTGTTTTTCGCTGCGCGCGGAGGCGTCATCCCGTCGAACCTCCGGACGCTGAAATGACGAACACGGCGGGAACAAACAAGCGGAATGTGGAATTATGTCAGTCAGTGTGCTGGTCGGCGTCCAGTGGGGCGATGAGGGCAAGGGTAAGATAATCGATGTCCTGACGAAGGACGCGCAGATGGTCGTCCGCTTCCAGGGCGGCAACAACGCAGGTCATACGGTGGAAACGGAAGACCGGAAATTCGTGCTGCACCTGATCCCCTCCGGGATCCTCCGCGGAGAAACCGACAACGTGATCGGGAACGGCGTGGTGGTGGACCCCGTGGGGCTCGCCGAAGAAATGAATGCGCTGGTGGCCCGGGGCGTGGATGTCTCGCGTCTTCAGGTCAGCTCCCGCGCACACCTTATCATGCCCTGGCACAAGCTGCTGGACGCCTTCAACGAAAACAAGGCCTCCAAAGGGAAGAAGATCGGCACCACCAAACGGGGCATCGGTCCCGCTTACGCATCCAAGGCCAACCGCACCGCCATCCGCGCCTGCGACATACTGAAGCCCGCCCGCTTCGAGGCGCTTTTCCGCGAACAGGCCGCTGAGTACAACCGGATCTACGGCCCGCTGGGCGCTGAAAAGCTGGATCCGGACACCGCCTGGAAGGAAGTCTCCGCCGCGGCGGATCAGATCCGGCCCTACGTGAAGGACACGGTCCTCTCGGTCAATCAGGCGGCGAAGGCCGGAAAGAACGTGCTGCTGGAAGGTGCACAGGGCGCGTTCCTGGATATCGACCACGGGACCTATCCCTTCGTCACCAGCAGCAACACCACCAGCGGTGGCGCCTGCACCGGAAGCGGACTGCCTCCCCGGGCCATCGACTGTGTCTGGGGCGTGATCAAAGCCTACACCACGAGGGTGGGCGAAGGCCCCTTCCCCACGGAACAGGACAACGCCACGGGCGAATTTCTCCGGACCAAGGGCGGCGAATTCGGCGCCACCACCGGACGCTCCCGCCGCTGCGGCTGGCTGGATATCGTAGCCTCGCGCCACAGCTGCATGGTCAACGGAGTCGATCTGCTGGCCGTGACGAAACTGGACGTACTGGACGAGCTGGACGAGATCAAGATCTGCACCGCCTACAAGCTGGACGGCGAGATCCTGCCCGCCTTCCCCGCCGATGTGGAGGATCTGGCGCGCGTGGAACCCGTTTATGAGACTCTGCCCGGCTGGAAAACCAGCACCGCTTCCGCCCGCTCCATGGCGGATC
Source organism: Lentisphaeria bacterium (assembly GCA_017615635.1). Taxonomy (GTDB): domain Bacteria; phylum Verrucomicrobiota; class Lentisphaeria; order Victivallales; family UBA1829; genus RGIG8244. Next base: position 14,467 of record JAFZZR010000032.1, on the reverse strand, counting down.
TTCCCGAAAACGCCCGGAAGTACCTTGCCCGCATGGCCGAACTTCTGGAGGCAAAAATCGGGATCGTCTCCATCGGACCGAAGCGGGATCAGACGTTCACGGTCTGACGCCGGCCGGACCCGACCATGAAGAAACTCTGGTCCGTCAATCCGCCTTTCACGGGCGGCCGGGAGCCCGCTCCGCCGGGAGCGTTTCTCCCGATGGTCCGGCGGATCTTCTCACGGTTCGATCCTCTGCAGTTTGTGCCGCTGATCGTTCTCGTATCGGCGGGGCTTCTCTTCATCTACGGGACGGGACAGCAGATCGGATTCGGCGCCGAGCATATCTGGAAACGGCAGCTCGTCTATCTGGGCATCGGGATGGGAATTTGGCTCTTCCTGACCTTCTTCGACTACCGCTGGCTGGGGCCTGCCTCCATCGTGATTTATCCGCTTTCCCTCTTCTTCCTGATCCTGGTCCTCTTCATCGGGATCAAGCGAAACGAGGCGGCCCGATGGCTCGCCCTCGGCGGCATCACCTTTCAGCCCTCGGAATTCGCAAAACTGGCGGTGCTCCTCGCCGTCTCCTGGATCCTCTCCTTCAAAAAGGCGGACATCAACAAGATCCTGTGGGCCGTGCTGGTCTTCCTGACCGCCGCCATCCCCTTCGGACTGATCTATCTGGAACCCGACCTGGGAACCGCGCTGGTCCTCTTCCCCGCCGTCGGGGCCATCGCCTTCGCCGCAAACCTGAAGTTCCGCTATATCATCATCATTATGGTGATACTCCTTTCCGCGACGCCCGCGATCTATATGAATCTGAAGCCCTACCAGGTGGAACGGATCAAAACCTTTATGGATCCGGAACGGGATCCCATGGACCGGGGCTGGAACGCCATTCAGGCGGAACTCTCTGTGGGCAGCGGCGGCCTGACCGGCAAGGGATTTATGTGCGGCACACACTGCATGCTGGGCTATCTGCCCCAAACCGTGGCCAATTCCGACTTCATCTTTTCCGTGATCTCCGAAGAAACCGGATTCCTCGGCACAGTCTCCCTCCTGCTCCTCTACGCGTGCCTTCTCTTCTCGATCTACCGCACCGCCCTGCTGGCACCCGATCCCTTCGGGCGGAATTTCTGCGTAGGCACGGGCACCATCCTCACAGTCCACGTCACCGTGAATATGGGTATGTGTCTGCGGCTCCTGCCCATTACCGGCGTGCCCCTGCCCCTCATCAGCAGCGGCGGCACCTTCCTCATCGTCATGATGACCTATCTGGGCGTCGTCCAGTCCGTGTACGCCAACCGGCACAGGGAGTCCTTCCTGGAAGTCTGAAGACGAAAAAGCCGGATCCGGCCATTACGGACAGACCCGGCGGAAAACTCTTTTGCTTGCGCTCCGATTACTGCCAGGAAGTCACGATCTTCGAGGCATTTTTCGCGTCCAGAGCATTGCTCAGCTTGTCACTCGTCCCGGCTTCAAAGGATCCCACCCCGATAACCGCCGCATCATCGTATATCTTTTTGCTGCCGGGCAGACTGATTTCACCATCATAGTTGGTGTCGAGAAACACCAGATAGGGCCGGCCCCAGGGATCGCGATACCCGTTCTGCGTGGTGGCCGATTTGGTATATTTCGCGGACGGCGTGAGGATTTTGATCTTTCTGGGATTCAACTCACGGGGATCCTTGTCGATAGCATCGCTGCCGGAATCAGACGGAAGGTTCCCTCCGGGTTTCTGATAGCAGAGGATACTGAAAAGGGTGTTGTAATCATCCTTCAGGGTATCGTCGGATTTGAATACATCGTTACACTTCTCGTCCGTCGTGGTAGTGGTAGATTTATTTTTGCTGCCGTAGTACACAATATCGTTCCCCGTAGTGCGATCGGGCAGATAGTGATAGTCGCTCTTGAAGCTCTTGATGGCCATGTGGATGGCTTTGACGTCCGAGAGGGACTGCCTCATGTACGCCCTTTCCTTGACCATGCCCAGGGCGGGGAACATGAGTCCCATGAGGATGGCGATGACGGCAATGACGACCAGGATTTCGACCAGGGTGAACGGGGTTCTTTTCATGATATGCTTAAACCTTTCTGTTTGTTGTTTGCACTTTCTTCTCTTCAGCGGCGGCAGTTGGTGATGTCGTCGCCCTTGCCGAAGTGATCTTTTGAGTCGGCGGAAGTCACGGCTTTGTCACTGCCGTCGCCGAGTTTTCCATCAGATCCGAGGGAACCGAGGTCGTAGGCGGTCTTGTTGACATATCCGGGACAGCGATAGTAGATGTAGTTTCCGAATCCGTCCTTGATCTTGTACTTGGCGGAATTGGAGGGGGAACCGGATACATCGACCTTATCGGAATTTTTCTGCTGACTGAGGTGATTGAAATCGATAAACTGGTTGAAATTGTTCTGCATCATGCGTTCCGGATGATTCGACTTGGTCGCGTCCGGCGAAAAGACATCAAGCTCGAATACGACATATCCGTTCGTCTGGCGACCGACGGTGGGCGGATAGAATCCGAATTTTTCCTTATACTGTTCGAGGCCGGCGCGAAGCATTTCCACGGTGGCCAGGGAACGGGCTTCCCCGTTCCTCCGGGAAACGTAATCGGTAATCCCGAAGATGGAGCCCATAAGGATGGCGATAACGGCGATGACGACCAGAATTTCAATGATGGTGAAATGCGAACATGATCTCGGATGCATAGAGGAACCTCCTGACTGAAAACTGTAACTCCGGTAATTATACACGCATTTTTTCACTTTTCAAAGGAAAAAAGTGAAGAAAAACATTTGAAATTTCGGAAATATGCCGTATTTTTCCCCATGTTCCCGAAAACAGCAAAATCTGGAGAGTATCATGCCCCAAGAAAATCTGTGTCCCTGCGGATCCGGCAAAGAGTTCGACGCCTGCTGCGGGGAGATCATCCGCGGCACGCGGAAAGCCTCGACCCCCGAAGAGCTCATGCGTGCGAGGTACAGCGCCTACGCGAAATCCGAGATCGACTTCCTTGTGGATTCGACCCATCCTTCCAAGCGGGAGGAAAACGACAAGGCGGAACTGGAGAAGTGGTCCAAAAATTCGAAATGGCTCGGCCTCGAGATCATGAAAACCGAACAGGGCGGCCCCGAAGATCAGGTCGGATTCGTGGAGTTCACGGCGTCCTACGAGGACCGCGGCGTCCATATCGACCATCATGAATACTCCGAGTTCCGGCGCGACAAGGGCGAATGGTTCTTCTACGACGGAAAGATCGTTGGCGAGAAGCCGTTCGTGCGGGAAGAGCCGAAGATCGGACGGAACGATCCCTGTCCCTGCGGTTCCGGTAAGAAATACAAGAAGTGCTGCGGCCGGTAAGCCGCGGCATCCCCATCAAGGAGAGTTGTTCTCATGATTGCCGACACCCTTGACAGCCTGAAGGGAGCCCTCTATCCGGAGGCATTCCGCAAGGCTTTCGATTTCCTCAAGGATCTTCCGCCCGATGCCGCCGACGGCACCTATCCCATCGACGGAAAGAAAATCTATGCCATGGTCCAGTCCGGGACTACCTGCGGGACCGAGGCGGACAAGCTGGAGATCCACCGGAAATTCATCGATATCCAGTACCTCTTCGCCGGACGCGAGACCTTGGTCTGGGCGCCCATGAAGGGACTCGATGTCCATACGCCCTACGATGAAGAAAAGGATTACAGTTTCCTCCTCCCGCCCGGGAACGTTTCCCGGCTTGACCTCCTGCCCGGCGCCTTCGCCGTCTTCTTCCCCGGCGATGCCCACAACGGAAAGCTCTCGGGTCCGGCGGGCGACACGCCCTTCCGCAAGGTGGTCGTGAAGATCGACGTCTCGCTGATCTGACGCTCCCGGGCTGAAAGACTCCGTCTCTCTTGGAACGGGGTCTTTTTTTTGCCGGGACCTTCGGTTTTGTCTCTCTTTTATACGAAATGGTCCCCTTGCAAATAAGCGAACGTACGCTAGAGTAAGGGAAGAAAGAGATTCAACGAATCCAAGGAGGACAGGAAATGACGCAGAATCAGGCGGAATCGGTAAAATTCAAGGAAGTGAAGGCGCTGGACCCGGTATTTTCGGAAAGGATCCGCATCTGGCGGAACGCCACGATCCCTTCGGTGATCGAAAAGACGAAGGAGACGGGCCGGATCGACGCCTTCCGTCTGAACTGGAAGGAGGGCATGCCCAACAAGCCTCATATCTACTGGGATTCGGACGTGGCAAAAGTCCTGGAGGGCATGGCCTACGCGCTGGCGCATCACCCCGATCCGGAGCTGGAAAAGCTCTACGACGAATGGGTGGACCTCATCGTCTCCGCCCAGCAGCCGGACGGCTACCTCAATACGTACTTCACCGCGGTGGAACCGGAAAACCGCTGGGCCCGGCTCTCCTTCAATCACGAACTGTACTGCGCCGGACACATGATGGAGGCGGCGACGGCAGGCTGGGAACTGCTGGGGAAACGGAAGCTGCTGGACGCGGTCTGCCGGTATGCGGACTACATCGACTCCGTATTCGGGCCGGAATCGGAAGGCAAGCGCCGCGGCTGGCCCGGCCATGAGGAGATCGAACTGGCGCTGGTGAAGCTGTACAACGCGACCGGAAACGAGCGGTATCGGAAGCTGGCCCGCTACTTCATCAACGACCGGGGCACGGAGCCCAATCTCTTCACCGAGGCGGAACAGAAGAATCAGCAGGCGCTGGGAACGCCCCGGACCATGACCGAAGCCTACGGACACGCGGTCCGCGCCGTCTACCTTCTGAGCGGTATGGCCGATGTGGCCCGGCTCGATCAGGACGACGAACTGATGGCCGCCTGCGAACGGGTTTTTGAAAATATCCGGACCCGGCGGATGTACATCACCGGCGGGATCGGCTCCCTGTTCGCCGGAGAAAGATTCACGGCGGACTACGATCTGCCCAACGGAAGCGTCATGTACGCGGAAAGCTGCGCCGCCATGGGACTGGTCCTCTTCGCCATGCGCATGTTCAACGCCACCGGCAAACAGAAGTATCTGGACACGGCGGAGCGGACGCTCTACAACGGAGTCCTGGCAGGGATCAGCCTGACAGGCACGGAATTCTTCTATACGAACTACCTTTCCACGGACAAGCATGCGCCGCTCTACAACATGGGCGCAAAGACCCGGCAGCCCTGGTTCATCTGCTCCTGCTGTCCCACCAGCTTTTCCCGGTTCCTTCCGCAGATCGGGACCTTCTTCTTCTCCTGCCGGAACGACGTCGTCACACTGAACATTCCCGCCGCGTGCGAAGCCTCGCTCACGCTGAAAAACGGAACACCGGTCAAACTCCGGACGGGCGGCCGCTATCCGTGGGAAGGCAAGATCCCCGTCACCGTGGAATCCGCCGGACACTTCACGCTGGAGATCCGGATCCCCGACTGGTGCGAAAAGTATTCGGTCAGCCTCAACGGTCAGGATGCGGAGCCCCGCATCGAACGCGACTGGAAGGCAGGCGACGTTGTCCTGCTGGATCTGGAAATGACTCCGAAGTGGTATCGGGCCAATCCCTGGTCCGAAGACGACCGCGGCCGCGTCGCCCTGTGCCGGGGCCCCGTGGTCTACGCGCTGGAAGAACAGGATCAGGAGTGTCCCGTGCGGGAACTCCGGATCCGGACGGACCGCCCCGTGCAAATCGCACCGTGTCCTGCGGGTCTCCCCGAAGGCACCCCGGCTCTGGTCGGCGAGGCATACCGGGAACGGTATCCGGACGACAGTCTGTACACGTCGGAAAAACCGGTCCGGGAAGAAGTGAAGTTTGTGGCGATCCCGTATGCGTTGTGGGACAACCGGGGAGAAAACGCCATGGCGGTCTGGATCCCGGAGGCATGACGGTCCTGACCGGCGGGATTTTGAAAAAGCATCGAAGTCCGGATTTGATTTTCCGGAAAAACATGCTATCTTACCGGTCATTATGAGAAAAGCAAAGAAAAAATCGAAAAAGCCGCGATCTTCTTCGCAGCCTCCCGGGGCTGCGGAGTCCCTTCTTCTCCCCGTCCTGACAGGACTGCGGGATCTCTTCTTCACGCGGAGGATGCTCCGCTGCTGACGCCCGGCCGGCCTATTCCCCTGTACCTCCGCTTGAATCCGCAAACAGCGGACGCCGGTCCGAAGCCCGTTTCCCGGAGAGGAAACACCGGACGGTCCGCAAGAGAAGGAACCGCACCCCGCTATGGGACTTTTCATTACCAGTATCATACTCGTACTAACGATATCGTTTTTCTGCTCGCTGGCGGAAGCCGTGATTCTCAGCGCCAATGTGGCCATGCCGATCCAGGATCCGGAGAAGCCGGGCGAGAAAAAGCTGGCGGATGCCTGGAAGAAGCTGCGGAGAAACATCAGCAAGCCCATCGCGGCCATTCTGATCTTCAACACCATTGCCAACACGGGCGGATCCGTGGTGGCGGGCTCCGCCTTCAGCGATATTTTCGGATCCGGAAAACTCTGGATCTTCACGCTGATCATGACCTGCTCCATCCTTTTCGGCACCGAGATCATGCCCAAGATCATCGGCGTGGAATACGGCAAATATCTTCTCCGGCACCTGGTACGCCCGCTGGATCTGCTCACCGATATCTTCGCACCCGTCATCTGGCTGACCGAACTCTGTGCCAAGCCCTTCAAGCGTGCACAGGGCGAACGGGAACCGGTGGTGACCGCCGCGGACATCCAGGCCTTCGCCTCCGTGGCCCGGGCGAAGAAGAACATCGACCTGGAACAGGAATCCATCATCATCAACGCTATCCGCCTGAAATACGAGACGGTGCGGAAGGTGATGATCCCCCGGGAAGCCATCCAGTACATCATCAACGGGACGTCCCTGGAGGAAAACGAGGAGCGTTTCGGCGGCGTGCTGGAAAAGACCCGGTATCCGGTGTGCAGCAAAGACGATGTGGATACGATCCTGGGGACGATCAACCACAAGAAATTCGAGCACAAGCACGGCGATCAGGCCACGGACTTCACGCTCATGACCCGCGAGCCCGTATACGTGAATGAGGACATCTCCCTTCTTCAGGCCCTCAAGATGATGCGCTGGAACAAACGGCACATGCTCTTCGTCCGAAACAGCGAGAACAAGCTCACCGGCCTCATAACGCTGGAAGATATCATGGACGAACTGGTGGACGTGGCTCTGCCGGACTGACCGCCCGGAGACTCTCCGGGTTCCGTCACTCCGCGCCGTACAGCCCCGGATGCGGATATCGGCGGTGCAGCGTGCAGAACACCTCCCGGGCGATTTCCGAGCCGGGATCCAAGCTCAGCGCCTCCCGGACCAGACGGTCCGCTTCCGTCCAGTTCCCCCGGCCCTTCATATCCCGGGCTTCGAAGGCCAGTTTTGCGGCCTTTCTGCGTTTCTCCGGGGTGACGACCTGGAACAGACGGTAGGCATTCATGAGTCCGCGCAGCGCGGGCGGCGGATCGAGCCGGACGAACCAGCGCAGTGCATCGGGCCGATACTGCATCAGATTGGCCGGCGAACGGGGCGGAATGGTCTTGGCGCCTGCGATGTACCGGAGGGAATAGGGGCCCATATCCGTAACGGATCCGACTCCGTAGAGGACATAATCCGCGTGATACTTTTCGCAGTAGCGGAGAAGTTCGGACTCATCGGACGCGTACAAGGCATGCACATACTCTTCAGTGGCGTCGCGGATCCGCTTCAGACCGAACTGCGGATTCATGGTGATCCCCGTCCCCGCATACGCCATCAGCATGGGCCCCACCGTGAAATTCGCGGCCACCACCTTCCCCCTCACATTCTCTTTCGCCGAACGGAACCAGGCGATCAGCCGGGCCGTCTCGGCAAACGGAACGTCGCCCGTATAACGGCGGCGTCCCACAAAGGAGGCCCCGGTTTCCCAGACCAGCAGAAAGGCGCAGCAGACAAGAAGGACTCCGCGCAGGAACATCAGGAGCCGGGGCTTCCGGTAAATGACCGTATAGGCCTCCGCCGGATCGACCTTCGCGGGATCCGCACGAAGCGCACGGAGCCAATCCCGCATCAGCAGAGGAAGCGAGGCGCAGAGAAACAGGATCAGGAACTCGTGGTAACGCACGATGTAGATGAAGCCGATCGTGAAGCCGACCGTGAAAAGGATCGGCAGAAGATCGATCCGCAATCCCCGCGCCACGGTCCTCCGGGGCGCACGGAACAGCGTGGCGCCGATCAGGAGAAGATAGAAGAAGGTCAGAGTCAGCGGCAAGTCTCCGAACAGGAAACGGAACAGCGTGAAGTTCCATTTTCTTCCGAAATAGAAGGAGGGGAAGAAGCTCGTGGCGATCTCCCATGTGGCCGAATGCATGGAAGGAGTCCACATGATCCGCGAATCATAGTCCAGCATGGCCGGATCCGGCGGCTTCACATTCATGTACTTGATCTTCGAGGACATGGTCCGCGAAAAATGTTCGTAGTTGGACGCATATTCCGGCGTATTGACCGTCACGTGCCAGAGCGCGTACAGCAGGATCGGCAGAACCAGCGCAGGAAGCAGGCGGAACCAGGGACGGCGGAAGCGGTCCGGGATCCGGATGAGCGAAACCGCGCACACGGCCAGCAGCGAGGGGAAGGCCACGCAGACCAGCGGCGCACGGATCAGGCCGTACGTCACATTGAAGGGAACGAAGGCGGCATTCAGGAGCACGGCGCAGGCGATGACGAGCCAGCCGGCCATGCGGGCTCTGGTGATCCGGAATCCGAGAGCATATCCCAGCAGCTCGCAGAGGACCCAGACGCCGAAAAGCATCTGGCACAGATCCCAGGTGACGAAAGCGAGAAACGAAGAAAGGAAAAGCAGAACATACTTCCAGATCCGCGGCCGGGCGGAAAGGCTCCACATCAGGGCCAGACATGCCGTGTACAGAGGAATGCAGAACTCGCCCCGCACAAAATCCTGCCCCGTGGACCGGGCCACCGCCGCCAGTGAGACGGCATGGATCAGGGCGCCGAAGAGGGCCAGTCCTCTCGGGCACCGCATGGCCAGCAGCCACAGGAAAAGGAACCCCGTCGTCAGCGAGGCCCACAGACGGAGCTGCAGGCTCATCCATTGGGCCATGGCGGGCACGTCCTGAAAACAAAGCTCGTTGGCGGTCGGTTCGGGATCGTGAAAGACCAGACTGCGGAGACGCCATCCCCACCCCAGGAACCACTCCAGCCCCATATTCATCTGGGCATAGGGCGGCAGATCCTCCATCCCGGCCAGCCTCGGATCCGAAGCGGGAACGCCCCGGCCCTGCGCCACGTCCTGCGCATAGGCGTACATCATGGCGCTTTCGATGGTGAACGGAGCAAAATTCCGGTGGTAGCGGGGGAAAAGTTTCCGGGCCCATCCGGAAGGCGGAGTCTTTCCCGCTTCCGGATCATCCCGGATGATCTCCCGCAGGATCTCGACGGATGTGTTGTAATGCCATGTCCGCACCGTGAAAGCGCAAAACACGCACAGCAGAAAAAGCAGAAAATTGACAAGCACGGGATGTTTCCGGATCATACGTATTTTCTCCTGAGCTGCGAGGACGGGATCCCCAGTTCCTCTCGATATTTTGCAATGGTCCTCCGCGCCACGGTCAGCCCCCGGGCCTTGAGAAGTTTCTCCACGGCGCTGTCGGAAAGGGGTTTTGCCGGATCTTCATCGGCAATGGTGCTCCGGATGAAATCGCGGATGGCCCCGGCGGAGACGTCCTCGCCGTCGCCGCCGGTATAGCCGCCGGAAAAGAAATCGCGGAACGCGATCAGGCCCTGCGGCGTACTCATATATTTCCCGGCCACGGCCCGGCTGACCGTGGTCTCATGCAGATTCAGCTTATCGGCGATTTCGCTTTGCGTCATGGGACGCAGCGCACTCCGTCCTTTCTCGAAAAAGTCGTGCTGTGCCGAAACGATCAGCCGGGCGATCCGCATGATCGTGCTCTCCCGCCGGTCCAGATCCTTCAGCAGGTTCCGCGCCGAGGCCAGCTTTTCCCGGATGAAATTCTTCGTTTCCGCGGAGGCGGACGGATCCTCCAGCAGAGAAAGATAACGTTTGGAAATGTGGAAACGGGGGAACGGATCGCGGTTGGGGATCACCTCGTAGTCGCCGTTTTTGGGAACGACGAAGCACTCCGGATCCACGTAGGGCGCCGCCTGGGCGGCTCCGGAGGCAAAGCCGGCCGCGGGATAGGCATTGAGTTTGCGGATCTGCGAGACCAGATCGTTGAGCGTTTCCATATCCACGCCCAGAGCCCGGGCGATCTGCGGAAGCCGGTTCCGCGCCAGATCGTCCAGATGATCCTGCACGAGACGGATCAGAGGTCCGGATTCCACGCCTTTCCGCTTCAGCTGAAGAAGAAGGGATTCCTGCACGCTCCGGGCCGCGATCCCGGGCGGATCGAAGGTCTGCACAAGCGCCCGGGCCCGTTCCGCCGTCTCCAGCGTACAGCCCGCCGACTGCGCGATATCGCCGTCGGCCGTCCGCAGATACCCGTTGTCGTCGATGCTGCCGATGATCTCCTGCGCGGCACGGCGGATATCGTCGGGACAGTCCGTATAGCGAAGCTGTTCCATCAGCAGCTCCTGAAGCGAGGGGCCCCGGTCGGCCAGGGAATCGAACATCCTCTCCCGCCGGGCTTCCGCGTCCCGGATGGCATCGGTGTCGGAGTCCGGATCGGGATCGGAGGACGATTCCAGCATGCTCCCGCCCTGCTCCATGACCTTTTCCAGATTCTCGAGAAAACCGTCGCGGTCCTCATCCACATCCCCGTCGTCCCTGTCCGAACCGGGAAACGCTCCGTCGTCCGGCAGCGCGGAGACATCGTTCTCTGCGGAATCGGACGGCTCGTCCGGATCGGCCTCGTCCTCCGGTCCGGGTTCCAGCAGAGGATTGGATTTCAGCTCGGCATCGATGCGCGCCTGAAGCTCCATGACGGGCGCCGAAAGAAGCTCCAGGGAATGAAGCTGCTGGGCCGCCAGTGCAGGCTTCTGTTCCAGACGGACCGAATTCTCCTGTGCGAGGCCGGGGGGCATTGATCGATGAACTCCCATGATGGTTGCGGTTCGTACCGGCTCCGGACCGCCGGTCGGAAAAATATACCCTTTTTTTTAAAAAATGCAAAGAGAATTTCGGACTGTTTCAGCCCTTTCTGTCCGGTCCCTCAAACCTGCGCTTCCCGGTTCAGCTCATCGAAAAAACGTTCCATGAACTGCGCGCGCTCCCGGGCCAGCAGCCGGCCCGTTTCCGTCAGCATCCGGTCCGGCAGATACCGCAGCTTCACCAGATACTCCCGGTAGGCGGAATCCTCGCGGCTGTAGGATTCCGATCCCAGGGCGGCCTCTTCCGTGTTGTGGATCCGGGCGCCGATCCGTCCGGCAAAATAGAACGCCCGGGCCACGCCGAACGCCCCCAGGGAATCCAGCTTGTCCGCATCGAACACGATCCGGGCTTCCGGCGTCGCCGGGGCTTCGCCCCCGCGGTAACGATGGGTCCGCACGATATCCGACACATGCCGGATAAAGGACTCGTCGGCACATCCGGCGGCACGGAGGATCCGCTCCGCCTTTCCCGCACCCAGGGCGGCGTGGCAGAGCGTTCCGCCGGACGCCAGTTCCTCCGGACGCGCGATATCATGCAGAAGCGCGCCGAACAGCACGGCCTGGAAATCGGCGGGCTTCTCCTTTTCGGCAATAAGGACCGCGCCGCGGATGACCCGCTGCGTGTGGGCGTAATCGTGACAGCCGGGACCGTCCTCCAGCTCATGCCGGACGACGGCCCGTACATCCGCCCAGAGGGGGATATCCTCAAACATGGGGTTCGTGCGTCTCGATGCTCTTGGGCAGTTCCAGCTTCTGATAGTGGCGGTCCTTGGGAATGACCGTCAGCCACTGGGGATTGCCGTCCTGATCCGGATCCAGGTCCACCACGTAGTAGCGCTTGGCATCCTCGTCGCGGTCGTACCCGATGGTCGTTCCGCGGGGGATCAGGTTGTGCTTGTCGATAATGGCGTTCCGGATCCGGCAGTTCTCGCCCACATCGACGTCATTCAGGAGAATGCTGTTGTGGACCGTGGCGTAGCTGTGGACGGAAACCTGATTGAACAGTACCGAGTTGGTCACGGTGGAACCGGAAACGATGCATCCGTCGCAGACGATGGAGTTGATGGCCTTTCCGATCCGCGGCAGACCGTGGCGGTCCACCTCCTCATTGTGGACGAATTTCGCCGGCGGCTGACTGAAGTGGTAGTTGTAGATGGGCCATTTTTCGTTGTAGAGGTCCAGCTGCGGCCGGGTGGCGCGCAGATCCATGTTCGCCTCGAAGTAGGCCTTGAGGGTCCCGACGTCGCGCCAGTACGGCTTTTCGGAGGGCGACTGCCCGGGGATCCGGTTGGAGTAGAAGTTGTAGGCGAAAAGACGGCCCGTGGACACCAGGGAGGGAATGATGTTCTTCCCGAAGTCGTGGCTGCTGGTCTCGTCCGAGTGGTCATCCTTCAGAAGTCTCTGGATGTCGTCGGCGTTGAAAATGTAATTGCCCATGGACGCCAGGCACATATTCGGATCGTTGGGAAGCGGCGTGGGATCCTTCGGCTTTTCCTGGAATCCCACGATGCGCCAGTTCTCGTCCACTTCGATGATCCCGAACTGATGTCCTTCGGAAATGGGGACCGGGATCGCCGCCACCGTGGCGATGGCTCCGTTTTCCACGTGGAAATCCACCATCTGACTCACGTCCATCCGGTAGATGTGATCTCCGCCGAACACGGCCAGCAGATCCGGCTTGAAGTCTTCGATCAGATGCGCGTTCTGGTAGATCGCATCCGCCGTTCCGCTGTACCATGTGCGGTCTTCCGTCTGCATCTGGGCGGGCACGGGAATGATGAAGCGTCCGCGCACCTGGGTGCTGGCGATGTTCCAGCCGTTGATGATGTGTTCCATCAGACTCTGCGATTTGAACTGGGTCAGAACAAAGATGCTGTCGATCCCGCTGTTCACGAAATTACTCAGCACAAAGTCGATGATCCGGTATTTTCCCCCGAACGGGACTGCGGGTTTCGCGCGCTGGTCGGTCAGCGGCGCAAGACGCGTTCCCTCGCCGCCGGCGAGGATCATGGCAAGCACAGACGTTCTCATGTATGCAAATCTCCTTTCCTCAATCATTGCATGAAATGATGCGCTTCTTTCCGTAAGATAACACATCCGCGCAAAGAATCAAATCCATTTTCCGCGTTTCTCCGCTTTTTTTTCTCTGCAGACGGAAAATCAGCCTTCCGGACGGAAAAAATCCGCGGCATTGCGGAAAAAGATGTCCTCGACCTCCGAGCCGGTGAGCTCCATCAGGTCGCAGGCACGCCGCATGGCAAGAAGCTGCTCGTATACCCAGAACGTGGTCCGCTCCGGATTCTTGTACCAGAGTACCGAGTTCGCGAGAGACACCACCCGGCCGCGGCGGCATCCGCCCGAACCCAGAGCGATGTCGGACCCGAAGAAAATGCGTTTCCGGTTGACGTGCTTGAGCAGGAGCGCCTGCGGATAGACTTCGCAGATCCCCGAGATGTCGAACCAAATGCCGGGCATGTCGGCCAGCCGCCTCACCACCGGCTCCAGAAAGTCGGGATTGAACGCCGCTCCGCAGTGCGCGAGGATCCAGCGGATCCCGGGATACCGCGTTGCGCATTCTTCCAGCTCGGCGATGTCCGCCGCAACACCGCTGCGGCAGTGCAGGACCACCGCAAGCTTCCCTTCGTCGGCGGCTTCCATCTGTTCCGGAGTGAAGTAGTCGCGGATCCGGATCCGGCCCGGAGCGGCAAACAGGTGATACGGTTTGAGCGCCGCGAAGCCGTACGTCTTCACCATAGTACGGATCGTCTCACCCGGAATGTCCGGCGTGACCAGCATCGCCGCCAGGGAATGAGGGGAAAGTTTTTTCACCTCCGAGGCGGCCCAGGGATTCAGACGTTCGTAATCCGCCCCGGTAACCGGCATGGAGAACGTCAGAAAATCAACCGTCCGCCCGGGATAAAGCATCTGCGAAACACGGAGGAGGAGTTCTCCGTCGGTCTGATGATCCAGCCAGTCGTTGTCGCACCGGGTCTCCGGTGTTACGAACCGGTTGCTCCAGAAATGCGTATGCGCATCGAAGATCCGGTGCGGCACGAATTTTTCCAGCTTTTCCTCCCAGATTTTACGGTCCAGTTCGGTATAACGGAAATCCGGTATCTCCTGTGTCATCTTGCGCTCCTCATCTGCGGTTGTCCGAATTGCGGTCCGGAGACAATAGCACGGAAGTGCGGAAAAGTCAAGCAGGAACGGCTGACGGCAAACCGGCGTATAAAATTTCAATTTTTTTGAAAAAAAGAGTCTTGATTGCTTGTTTTTTAAAACTTATGTGGTATTATAAATACTACCAGACAGCAGATGGAGATAATCCTTATGAGCGGCGGAATCGATTATGCAAAATTGAAACCGGATCACAAGTCCGTGGAGCCGCTTCATGTTCAGC
>JAFZZR010000031.1 GCA_017615635.1 Lentisphaeria bacterium | reverse complement strand
GAGATCAGTATGATCTGAGCATGGAACTGGATGAAGGGACGCGAAAAGTCTGGGATGAAATCTACAAGAAACGCGGTATGGAGAACGTAGCCGTACCGATGGGAGAAAAGTAATATGCAAATACAATTTCTGAACGGAGAAAACGCCGGGACCCTGCGCGAGATCGAGCCCTCCGGGGTCGGGATCGGGCGGGAGACGGACAACGGGATCCAGCTTCTCGGCGGCCGCATATCCCGATATCATGCCCGTCTTGAAAAGCAGCAGGACGGATGGCATATTCTGGATCTGGGCAGCACCAATGGAACGAAAGTCAACGGAAAAAGCATCTCCGGTTCCGTCCGCCTGCAGCATGGCGATGTCGTCGCCGTAGGCGAGATCATGTTCCGGATCGAAGATTCGGCCTCCGCGGCGGCGGCGAACCCGGCCCCGGAGAAAAAAGAGCCGGAGTCACCCGCTTTCGTGTTCCGTCCGCCGGAAAATCATGAGAGAACCGCCATCGTTCCCCCGAAGACGACGATCCCGGAGCAGCAGCCTCCCGCGCCGAAGCCCGCCGATCCGAAGCCTGCCGATCCGAAGCCGGACAAGCCCGCCGGGCAGAATCTTTCGGGCACGATCCCGGATCTGGATAATCTGTTCAAGCGGGACTCCTTCACCCGGTCCGCATCGGCCGCCGCGGCGTCTCCGGATTCCACAGGCAAAAAGCGGGTCCTCAATCTTCTGTTTCTGCTTCTGGTGGTGTCGGTCGCGGCCGCGGCGCTGTTCGTCTTTGTCCGGCTCCAGAGTCCGGAAAACGGGAACACTTCGAAGAGCGGCAATGTGCAGACGGCCACGATTCCGAACCCCTTCTTCGTCTTTTACGAAAAGCGGGAAGTCACCCCCGACAACCGGGTGTTCTGCTTCCGGCTTCTTCTGGAAAACGACCACCTGTCCTTCTCGCTGGACGATCTGCTGAGCCGGCGCGTCTACTCGCCGACCATTACCGAACCGGTCCGTCCGGAAGCCCTCGAGAAACTGAAGAAGGCCATTACCGACACGAATTTCATGACTTCCGAGCAGCAGGAGCGCCTGAGCGACAGCTCGGAAAACAACAAAAGCTACGCACGCCTGGTGGTGGGCTTCGATGACAAGTTCAACGACATCACGGTTCAGGACATCGTTCTGACCAGCTTCACCAGAGTGGAGGCGGCGATCCGTGATTTCCTGCAGGAGGAATACGGACTGGATCCCTCCATGGCGGAATCCCGCGACGAACTGATCCGCGAGGCCCGGAGTTCCTTCGACCTGGCGGAAAAGCAGTACCGGAGCTACAAGACGCAGCCGGAAAACCTCTGGCGCGCCATCGAAAACTATAAAATCACCATGCGCCGCTACGAGGTCTTTGCGGAAAAACCGCAGGAATGGAGCATTGCCCGGGAACGGCTGGCGGAAGCGGAATCCGCGCTCAAGAAGATCCGTGAGACCGGACACGGCATGGTGAATCTGTATTATCAGCAGCGGGACTTCCGGAAGGCAATGGAAGAGTGCACCCGCCTCATGGAGTTCTTCCCCCCGGACTCCGAAACCTACAAGAATATCCGGGCCATGAAGATCAAACTTGAAAACCTTATGAGCAAGGAGAAATAATGATGAAAAATATCGTACGTCATCTTTATGCCGCGTCCGCCGCGGTCCTTCTCCTGGCCGCAGGTTGCGGGAAAGAGGCAAATGCCGTCCGGAAACCGGAAGGAACCATGTCGATCAGCTCGAATCCTTCGGGAGCCACGATCACGATCATGCGGAAAAATATCGGAGTGACGCCCCGCAAGACCAATCCCGTGCCTCCGCAGATGTATATCGTGAAGATCGAAAAAGACGGATTCGAACCGTGCTGGGTGCCGGTCACGGTGGAAGACGGACGGGATGTGCCCGTGGAGGTCCGGCTTCGTCCGATCACCGCCGCCGCCATGCTGACCAGCGACCCCTCCGGGGCAAAGGTCCTCAAAGACGGGAAGGAAGTGGGCGTGACGCCCTGCGTCCTCACCAATCTGGGAGTCGGCCCTCATTCCGTTCTGCTGGAACTGCAGGGATACAGTCCGCAGCAGATCAACTGGGACATCTCGTCCGGCCGTCCCTTCACCGAACATACCATTCTCCGGTCCAACACGGGAACGCTCCGTGTGGACTCCCTGCCCTCGGACGCCTCGCTCTACATCGACGGCGTTCCCAGCGGGCGTACGCCGGTTTCCGTGAAAGTCGCCCACGGCGAAAGAGCGATCCGCGTGGAGAAACGGGGATACGAGACATTCAACACGGCGGTCATGGTCAAGCGTGAAGAAACGGCCAGCACCTTCGCCCGGCTGAAAATGCAGCCCATTCCCATCTCGATCCAGACGGATCCCTCTCCCGCGAGGATCTCGGTCAACGGCAAATACTGCGGCGATTCGCCCTGCGTGTTCCGGGCGGAACAGGCGGGCCTTTATTCGATCCGGGCGGAAAAGGACAACTTCTCCGGAGCAACCCAGGAGATCACCGTCGCCCCCGGCAACAAGTACGATATTTCTCTCAGTCTGGAAAGCGAACTCGGCGCTCTGGAATTTCTGACCATTCCCAGCGGCGTGGAGGTCTTCGTGGACGGAAAGCCGTACGGCAAGACGCAGGCGGATTCCAAGCACGGCCATATTTCCAAGGTTTTCCGGATCGAGGAGCTGCCTCAGGGAAAACACACCCTGAAGCTTACGCATCCGCGAGCCCTGAAGAACGACCGGGTCAAAACCTTCCAGGTCACCATCCGGAAAGGGAAGACTACGCGCAAGGAAACTGTGGAATTCTGGGTCCCGAATGCGATCCTTCAGCTGAAAAACGGATTCCGTCAGGAAGGCCGGGTCCTGGATTTCGAAAGCGATCCGATCACTTTCGAACCGAAACCCAAGGTCCGGAGCGAGTATCCCCGTGCGGAAATCAAGGAGATCCTCCGCATCAAAGAAGAGGAATAACACGCCATGTTTTTCCCGGTCATGCTGATCCTGTTTTCCGCGGCGGCCGCGGCGGCCGCGGTTTTCATTCCGCTGACATGCGCCCGCATGGAACACCTGCAGAAGATGGAACAGCTTCCCCGCGCCAGGAAGGCGGGCATGATCCTCACCGCCGCGGTCATATTCTGGTGCGTGCCCAATGTCCGCCCCATACTGGATCCGGGTTCCGCCCTTCAGAACTGGCTCATTCCCCTGGCGGTCGTCGCCATCGCGCTCTGCATCTATTATCTGGACTACCTTTTTGCCCGTGCGTTCGCCGCCTTCCTCATTCTGATCGCCCATTATTTTCTGAAGGAGGCGTTCGCGGCAAGAATTTATCCTTTCTCCGCCTTCCTGGCCGTGGCGCTCTTCCTCCTCGGCCTCGCGGGAATCCTCATCGGAGCAAAGCCCTACTGGTTCCGCGACTGGATCCGGCTCCTCTTCCGCGATGCCCGGGTCCGTTTCGGATCCGCCGCGCTTCTGGGATATCTGGCGGCCGCCGGCTTCACGGTTTCCATTGTCGTACTCTGCCACGAATGGCCCCGATGAGAAAGGGCCGGACATGATCGAGCTGCCGCCTCCCGCCGATGCCGAACGCCGCTTTCTTCAGGAATGCCGTCCGGACCTGGATCTGGAGAATTTCCTTGCCCGGATGCGCGTCTTCGGCGAATTTCTGTACAAGACCAACGAGACGCTGAATCTCACGAGGATCCCCGCGGAAGATTTCTGGTCCAAGCATGTCTGTGACTCTCTCTCCCTGCTCAAGGCCGTACCCGGATTCGCCTCCGGCACGGAAGCGCTCTGCGACATCGGATGCGGCGCCGGATTCCCCTCGCTGGTCCTGGCGGCCGCTTTCCCGGAACGCTCCATTGTTCCGGTGGACTCCACGGGAAAAAAAATCGCATTTGTCCGGCAGGCGGCGGAGCAGATGGCGCTGAAGCACGTCTCGCCCGTCCAGGCAAGAGCCAACGAACTGGGCCGCCGTCCGCCGTACCGGAGCGCATTCCGATACGTGACGGCCCGGGCCGTATCCGAAGCATCCGTCCTGATCCGCGAAACCTCGGGTCTGCTTCGGCATGGCGGAAAACTGATCGTCTACCGGACCCGGACGCAGGCGGACCCGGAACAGGAGCTTCTGCGGAAAAGCGGGATACGTTTCACCGCGACGGAGGAGTTCTCCCTGCCCGGAGACGCGGGACGCCGGATGTTTCTTCTTGTGGAAAAAGGATGAATTTTCAGATTCCGGCTTGCATTTCCGGAAATAAACATTACATTGTTCCCCTGCCATCATCAACGGAGTTGTGTCTTATGGAAAAATCACAGGTAAAGGTTCTGGTCGTCACCGGTGTCGGTCTGAACTGCGAAAAAGAAACCGCGGCGGCGTTTCAGTGCTGCGGCGCATCCGCGGAAAAAGTGCATCTGAACGATCTTCTCTCCGGCAAACGGAATCTGGACGAATTTCATATTCTCGCATTCATCGGCGGGTTCTCCTTCGGAGACCACCTGGGTTCGGGAACGGTTTTTGCCAATCGCGTGAAGACCCGGCTCGCCGATGATCTCAAAAAGTTCATTGCCGACGGAAAGCTCGTCATCGGGATCTGCAACGGATTCCAAACTCTGACTCGACTCGGACTCGTCCCCGCCCTCGGCGGTGCCGTGTTCACTCAGCAGGCGGCCCTCACGGAGAACGACTGCGCCGTGTTCCGCGACGACTGGGTAACGCTGAAGGCGGATCCGGCCAGTCCCTGCATCTTCACCAAAGGGATCGACACCATCCGCCTGCCCATCCGTCATGGAGAAGGCAAATTCGTCGCCGACCCCGGCATTCTCGCTGAGATCGAAAGCAAACATCTGGCCGCCGTCCGCTACTGCGCGCCCGACGGTTCCGCGCCGAACGGGTTCCCGGAAAATCCCAACGGCTCGCTGAACGACATCGCCGGAATCTGCAATGAGACGGGCCGGATCTTCGGCCTGATGCCCCACCCGGAAGCGTTTCTCTCCCCCTTCAATGCGCCTGACTGGCAGACGGCGAAGCACCGCGACGCCCTGCCGGAATGGGGTGAAGGAAGGATCCTCTTCCTGAACGCGGTCCAGTTCGCCGCGGAAAACCTTTGAGCCGCTTCCGCATCCCCGATCCGTTCCGCACGCCGGGACGGCGCCGTGCCGCGCAGATTGCGGCACTCCTCATTTTCGCAGCCGCGGTCCTCTATGCCGTTTTTTCGCCGCCTCGCTTTCCCCTGGGCGATGAGTACATCTTTTCGCCCGCGGACAGGGATATGCACAATGCCATGATCATCGAGCCGGGCGGACGCGTTTTGCTCGGTCCCTCGGACATCCGGCTGTGGGGACGTTATCCGTATGTCTACGGGCTGGAGAAGAGCGCACAGGGGGAAAAGTACTTCATCCTGGATATGAAAGATCATTCGTTCCGGCTCTTCCCCGTACGGGAAGACGGAAAAGAAGAGGATGAAGACGAGTTCGAATCGTTTCTCGGAAAGAACGGATTCCGGATGGAGCACGCCGTTTCCCTGCGCGAATTGTTTCAGGGGCCGCGGGAACTCCGGATGAACTTGAAGCAGCTGCTGGGGAAACGCTGAAGAGAAGAAAACTTCAGCGGAAATTCTCAAATGTCAGATCGTCATCGCTGATATCGATGAAGAAGAACCCGAGCACGGCGTCCAGTATCTCCACGGGATGGATGGAAACCGTGGCATCCACCAGCAGAGCGCCGAGGGATCCGCCGATCTCCCAGAAATCCCGGATCCCCGTGTGCGGTGCGTAAATGGGATCCGCGGGATCCGGCACGCCCTCGTGAGTGATCCATTCCTCCGGCACGAAATAGGATCCGGGCCGACGTTCGATATCCTCTTTGGTGGCGAAGGGGAGATAGGATCCGAATCCGTTCAGTGCGGCATATCCGTACTGCCGGTTGTGATCCTTGATGAACTGGAACGTGTATCCGAGACCGCCACCGACCTCACAGGCCCGCGTGGCATACAGTTCGCCGTGAAGGGTCGGACCGCCCCCCAGGTTCAGTGTAAAGACATCCAGCAGATCCAGCACGCGGTTCGGCAGATAAAGAGTCAGGCGGTCTGTCCATTGAGCGTGGAGAGGTGCGGCGGAAAAGAAGAGGAGGAAAAAGGTTAAAAGGCAGAAAAATTTCAGTCTCATGAGGACCTCTCGGTTGTGCTTACTCGAATTCCGTTCGGCGGGACTGACAAAAAAGAGCGATGCCGGATTGCCGAAAGACACATCGGGGCTTCTGTCAGTGCCGTCACGTCCGTACAATAAGGCTGTTTTTTAAAAATACAAGCCGCCAAGTTTGAAAAATCGGAAAATGATGATATTAGTATCCTGAAGTTCCGCTGATCTCAGCTGTCTTTCATGTTTTTTGCATACATCTATATATTTCGAGGAGAGTCCCCTATGAAATCCGTTTGCTCTAACTGCTTTCAGGAAGTCGAACTTCCCGATGATGCCGCCGGCTCCGCCGTATCCTGCCCCGCCTGCGGCGCGCAATTCACAGCGGAGCCATCGAAACCCTGCCGTCACTGCGGCGCGCTGAATCCGAAATCCGCCACCCGCTGCGTCAAATGCGGAAAATCCGTTATCGGGATCAGTATCCGGAAACCGGGTACCGCCCCTGCACCGGCCGCTCCCGTGCAGGAAACGCCGGCACCGGCGGAAGAGGCGCCGAAACCGGTCCACCCTTTGGCTCCTTTTGCGAATACGGAATAAGCACTGTGATTTTGGTGCCGTCATTAAGGCGCTCTGCCTTAATTCCGTAGTCTTTACCGTAGAAAAGCCTGATTATAGTGTTTACGTTTTT
>JAFZZR010000030.1 GCA_017615635.1 Lentisphaeria bacterium | reverse complement strand
GAACGAATCAGTGATGTAATCCCTCCTGGGATTATCAGTTTTTTTTGATAGAGATTGGGAATGGTTTTACTTTGAGCAAGGTATGGGATTTGGAGAAAAAATGGCTAAAGTGGAATTAAAGCAAAGTTCTGCACCTGCTGAAGAAGAAAATAAGCAAGGCTTGCGTCAGCTTCAAATGATTGAGCTGAATTTACTTAAGATCTTTGATCAGATTTGCAGGAAGAATAAACTAACTTATTGGATTGCGTACGGAACTCTTTTGGGGGCGGTCCGGCATGGCGGATTTATTCCATGGGATGATGATGTTGATGTGTGTATGCCTATTGAGGACTACAATAAATTTATAGAAATTGCTGAAAGCGAATTGCCGGAATATATTTTGCTGTGTTACAAACACAAAGGTTCCGGATACAATAAGTTGTTTGCTAAACTGATGGATCGCAGAACAACTTTGGTTGAAAAATTCGATGCGCTTTGCGATGGTGAATTTCGTGGTATTTATCTTGATATTTTTCCGTATGTAAAGTATCCTAATATATCTGAACGAACTACATATTTTTTGACAAAAAAAATGCTGTCATTATGCTGCAGGAAAAATGCGTATCAAAAAATAAGTGTATACAATGTTGTACGCTGGATTGCACTTTCGCTTATATTTGCTCTTTTTAGGGCAGTTTGGAGAATCCTTTCTTTTGGAAATACCGGTCCATATATGGAACTGATTCCGGAAGACAATGGATATGTTAAAAGAGTTCACCGTGATGTTATCTTTCCATTAAAATCTTTGACTTTTGAGGGAACTTCTTTCCCTGTACCATGCAATCCCGACGAGTATTTAAGAATAATGTATGGGGATTACATGACGCTTCCGCCCATTGAGAAACGGACTCCGCATTATCTTTTTTTCAGCGTTGACAAACCTTATCCTCATGCTCTAGGGATGGAAAAATGAAACTTGCACCTGTCGTTTTATTTTGCTACACACGATTGCGATATCTTAAGAGAGTTATTTCCGCGCTTCAAAAAAATGCTGAAGCCGGAGAAACGGTAGTTTTCTTTTACTCTGATGGTGGAAAAGATGATAAGTCTTGGGCACAGGTTTATAAGGTCCGCGATTATATACGAACAATTCAAGGATTTAAGGATGTTGTTCTTGTTGAGCAAACTGAAAACAAGCGGCTTGAGTTTAATGTTATACAGGGTATCACAGAAGTCGTGAGTAAATTCGGTAGAGTAATTGTGCTTGAGGATGATATTCTGCCGAGCAAATATTTTTTGAAGTTTATGAATGATTCGTTAGATTTTTACCAGGATCGAAAGGAAGTGATGTGTGTCTCTGCATACAATTTTTTAAATTTTCCAAAAGATTTTCCGGAAACATTCGCATGGCGGCTGGACGGTGGACTAGGGTGGTGTACGTGGAAGGATCGTTGGTTGAAATTTCGCTACTTTAACAATCGAAATGAGGCAATTCAAAACTTTAGCGATGAGGAGTTGCATGAACTGGAATTCGGAGGGGTTTTTCCTTGTTTGAAATGTCTGGATACAGAACCTGCAACTTGGGATATCAGTTGGTATATCTGTGTTTTTCTCAACGGTGTTTCCATTTCTACAACACACTCGTTAACATGTCACATCGGTATTGAAGGAACACATTCTCGCAAGTCTTTTTTACGGCGCTTTGTTCCCGGATGTTACTCTCCGGTTCGATTTTCAAATCAGAAGGTATCGTTTTTGACAAGCAATGTCGAGCGAAATATGACAGCAGAAAGTTTTTTTGAGGATTATCAGCGCAAGTTTTGCCGCATGACATTTTTCGAAAAGATGCTTTGGTGCCTTTCTTATTTTTGTCATCGAGTCTTATGTCGCGTTGATGATTTACTATACCGAAACGGAGGTAAATATGCCGGGGAATCTTGACATCAGTAAGCAAAGTCAGTTTTGGTCGAGGTTTTACAGACAAAACAGTGTTCCGTTTCCTCCATCGTCTTTCGCGCGCGCGGTTTTGCCTTTCCTTGTGCCAAACCAATCTTTGTGTGAGCTAGGATGTGGAAATGGTCGAGACTCAATTTTTTTTGCTCGGCATAAGATTCGTGTTGATGCCTTTGACTTGGTTCAGGATGAAATTAGTTATCTTCAGAAAAACTACTCCGATCCATTCATAAGATTTACATGCGATGACTTTTCAAGATTGCCGCTTGAACGTTTGAAATATGATGCAATTTACAGTAGATTTACAATTCATTCTGTATCGGAGGAAATGGAAAATTCTGTCCTGCAATGGTCTTATTCCTCGCTTAAAAAGGGCGGCTATCTGTTTGTTGAAAGCAGAAGTATCCATGACTCTCTACTGAATCGCGGCACGAGATTGGGACGTAATGAAAATTTTACGGATCACTATCGGCGCTACATGGATATGGATTTGTTCTGTGACAAGCTAAATAAAATTGGTTTTAACATCGTTTCTGCGCAAGAGTCAGATACCTTTGCCGTTACAGACAGCGAATCCCCAATGATAGTTCGTGTTATTGCCAATGTTTAGCTTACAAAAGTTAAATTTCTTGCAAGAGGGACTGTAGTACAGTGCTGTTCCGCGGCTTTTGGTTGCAAAAATGTAAACGTGAAGAGGCGAAGCCATGATTTTTTTGCGAATGCTTGTCCGGGGACTGTACAGGATACGGGGTAAATATGCTTTTTCGGCTTCCGCATGGGGCCTGTTATTCAATCCGTATTTTTTCTGCAGGAAGGCGCTGTACCTTGCCGTCCGGGATTTCGGATCGCAGCTGACAGGAAAAGTTCTGGATGTCGGCTGCGGCACGAAGCCGTATAAAGAGCTCCTTTCCTGCTCGGAATACGTCGGGCTGGAGTATGACTCACCCGCGAATCGTGCGACCAAGAATGCGGAATTTTTCTATGACGGGCTCCATTTTCCATTTTCCGATGAATCCTTCGACAATATCCTTTGTACACAGGTCCTGGAGCATGTTTTCACTCCGGAGGTCTTCATGGGGGAACTTCACCGGACCTTAAAGCCCGGAGGTCTAGTGCTCCTGACGGTTCCCTTCATCTGGCCGGAACATGAATGTCCTTATGATTTCGGGCGATATTCTTCATTCGGGCTTTCCGATCTGGTCAAACGGAGCGGATTTGAGATCATCAAACAGACAAAGACCTGCGGGGACGTTACAGCATTTTTCCAGCTTTGGAACTCTTTCCTGCTTGATCGGATCGGTTCCCGGCACGTTCTTCTGATGGAGATCGCATTTCACCTTGCCGCGATCTCCAATCTGACAGGATTTTTATTCAAGTTCATACTGCCGGGCAATCCCGGCCTTTATCTGGACAATGTAATGCTAATCAGGAAGACGGAGAGACCATCATGAGCGAATCACGAATTCTGGTCCGGCATTCCGGTTTTGTGAATCTGAAGCGGATCGTGGATGCCCGCGACGGGGTGTTATGCATCATGGAGAAGGATCGTGATATACCCTTTGAAATCAAAAGAGTTTATTACATCACGAATCTGGACTGCATGGCAAGTCTTCGGGGGAAGCACGCGCATAAGAAACTTCAGCAGATCATATTCTGCATCAGCGGGAGTTTTATTCTGTCGCTGGACGACGGCGTCACAAAGCAGGATATTTATATGCACCATGACAATCAGGGTGTGATCCTGGGGCCGGAATTGTGGCATACCATGCATGACTTTTCCAATGGCTGTGTAATATTGGTCGCGGCCTCCGATTATTACGATGAATCGGATTATATCCGTGACTACGATCAGTTTCTTGCGTATATCAGGCAGAAACAACAGGAGGTCCGTCATGATACCTCAATGTAATCCGCTGCTCTCCTATCTTAAAGAGAAAGCCGGACTTGACCGGGCGGTACAGTCCGTTCTGGAGGGCGGCTGGTATATTCTCGGGAAAGAAGTACAGCGTTTCGAAAAGGATTTTGCCGCAGAAACGGGAGCACGCTATTGTGTGTCCTGCGGGAACGGGACGGACGCCATCGAGCTGGCATTGAGGAGTATGGGGATCGGGCAGGGAGATAAGGTCGTTACGGTAGCGAATACGGCCGTTGCCACGGTGGCGGGAATCGAGCGGACCGGAGCGACAGCCTGTTTTGCGGATGTCGATGACACCTTTACGATGGCCCCGGATTCCCTGCGGGCGGTGCTGCGTGCCGTCTCCGGCGTCAAAGCCGTTGTGGTCGTTCATCTGTTCGGGACGCCGGCGGATATGACCGCAATTTCAAAAATCGCGGACGAGTACGGGATCCCCATTGTGGAGGACTGTGCGCAGGCCCATGGCGCAAAATACGGAGAGTGCACCTGCGGAACGATAGGTCAATGCGGCTGTTTCAGTTTTTATCCGACCAAAAATCTCGGTGCATTCGGAGACGGCGGAGCTATCATTACTTCATCAGAAGAGCGGTATCATAAACTCCTTTCCCTTCGGCAGTATGGGTGGGAGCGGAAGTTCATCAGCGAATGCTCCGGACTGAACTCGCGTCTGGATGAGATACAGGCGGCGATCCTTTCCGTAAAACTGCCGGGACTGAAGGCAATGAATCAGCAGCGCGCGGCGATTGCGTCCCGTTATACAGAGGGATTTTCAAATATATGCGAAATCATTACGCCCTGTATACCGGACAATGTAACGCCCGTGTACCATCAATATGTGATCCGCTGCAAACAGCGGGATCGGCTTCAGCAGTACCTGAAAGAAAAAGGGATCGGAACCGCCATCCATTATCCGGTCGCCATTCACTTGCAGCCTGCGTATGTATCCCGTCCGTTGGCCGTTTCGCTTCCGGTGACGGAGCAGTTGAACAAGGAAATCCTCAGTCTGCCCATGTATCCGGAATTAACGGGAAATGAGGTTTCATACATTATTCAAACGGTTCGCGGCTTCTTCCGATGAAATATCACTTCTGTACCTATTTTGACAGCAATTATCTCATGTACGGGTACACGCTTTTCCGCTCCTTGAAGAGAACGGGAATAGATTTTACGTTGTATGTCTGCTGCCTGGACGAGCCCGTCTATGATCATCTTCTTGTGCTGAATCATGAAGAGATCATACCGATTCGTCTGGCCGATATCGAATTCTGGGATCCGGCCTTTGCCGCATGTAAAGAAAACAGGACGCGCGTGGAATACTATTTTACGCTGAGTCCGGTCCTGCCTCTATATATTTTAGCCCATTACTCCGGAATCGATATCCTCGCGTACCTTGATTCCGATCTTTATTTTTTCTCCAGTCCGGAGAAGTTATATCAGGTGCTGGGCGGAAAATCTCTGCTGATAGTCAAGCATGATTATTACCCCGCACCGCATTTTTATGAGTGCGTTAAAATTTCAGGCAAATACAACATGGCTTTTCAGCTGTACCGCAATGATGCCGTCGGGGTGGCATGTCTGAGACATTGGAGACAGGAATGTCTGGACTGGTGTCATGATTACTTTGAGGACGGAAAATTTGCTGATCAGAAATACTTGGAAGAGTGGCCTGAAAAATTTGATGCTGTTGTTTGTCCCACCGACATCGGCGCAGGTTTGGCCCCTTGGAATTGCGGGATGCACCAATTCGATTTTGCAGGTGCCGATGTCCCCACTGTTGATGGTGTTCCTCTGATATACTATCACTACCAAGGGACAAAGATGGTCGGACGCGGGATGATGCTGATCAGTACGAAACCGGATATATTCTATATCGGGACCGAAATCCATGATCGGCTGTATGGAAAATATTATAATGAATTAACGACCACCGTGCGGTACTTGAGAAATTTCAAGAATATTGCTGCTGAATCCGTTTACCGTTTTGCAAGGGAAAAAAAGTGCAGCGCAGATACAAAATCCCCCTGGTATAAAATCTGGCAGAGATATTTGAAGAAGCTCCCCTGGCTCTTTTCCGGTCTTCTGGCATTTCACGGAAAAAGATACTTTGCCTTCACATATTCGATCGAGAAAGCTGTTTATTTTGCCTCTCTGAAGAGGCTGGAAAAACGGCAGATTTAGGCTGTCCGGTCTTTTCAGCCGTGCGAATCGCGGGGGATTCCTGCGGGAGTTTTTTCCGATATCGTCTTGCATTTGCACGGGAAGGAAATTATATTTACGGGGTCGGCGGCCGGGCCGGAGCTGCGATGGAATCCGGGAGGCCGTATCCGTTCAATCAAGCAGGAAAGGGCGAGATTCAGAGGATGAAAGATTTGAACAGCAGCTTCGATGTGGTCGTGGTCGGAGGCGGACTCTCCGGAATTTGTGCGGCTGTGTCGGCGGCCAGGCACGGATGCAAGGTGGCGCTGATCCAGGATCGTCCCGTGCTGGGCGGAAATGCGTCCAGCGAGATCCGGATGGGGATCTGCGGCGCGCATGGAAAAGAGCGCAAGGAGACGGGACTTCTGGAGGAGATCCAGCTCAACAATATCTATTACAATCCGCTGATGCGCTACACGATCTGGGACGATGTGCTTCTCTCGTTCGTGCGTGCGGAGTCGAATATCACGCTGCTGCTGAATACGTCAGTGGAGTCCGTGGAGACGGAGGGTTCGCGCATAAAGAGCGTGAGCGCCTGGAACAGTCAGGAGTACCGGCGTTATACGATCGGAGGAACGCTGTTTGCGGACTGCTCCGGCGACGGAATTCTGGCGCTTTCGGGCGCGGAATATCGCGTGGGGCGTGAAAGCGCATCCGAGTTTCAGGAGGATTTTCTGGAAAACGAGGTTCCGGACAAAAAGACCATGGGCAACTCGATCCTGCTGCAGCTGCGGCCCTGTACGGAGCATCATCCGTTCATTCCGCCGCCCTGGGCCTATCATTACGACGATGCGTTTTTCGAAGCGCGCTGCGCCAAGCCGGAACTTCGCGGGGCCCCGCAGGATACCCGGGGAAGCCATCACTCCCATATCAATCCGTATCCGGAAAACAACAATTTCTGGTGGATCGAGTACGGAGGAAATCTGGATACGATCGGCGACGCCGGCGAGATCGCCTGGGAACTGAAGAAGATCGCGTACGGCGTGTGGGCCTACATGAAAAATCATCCCGACGGACGCTGCCGGAATTTCGAGCTTGACTGGATCGGGTCTCTGCCGGGCAAACGGGAAAGCCGCCGTTTCGTGGGCGATCATCTGCTGAATCAGCACGACGTCATGAGCGGAGGACGCTTCCCCGATACGGTCTGTTACGGCGGCTGGACTCTGGACAATCACAATCCGGATGCCTTTCTGAATGAGGGGTTCGTTTCCACGCATCACACACCGCCGTCGCCCTTCGGGATCCCGCTGCGTTCGCTGTACTCGCGCAACATCGAGAATCTGCTTTTCGCGGGGCGGAATATCTCCTGCACCCACATGGGCCTGAGCGCCTGCCGTGTCATGGCTACCTGCGCCCTGATGGGACAGGCGGCGGGAACGACGGCGGCGCTGGCCTGCAAATACAACACGATGCCTCGGGAGATCCAGCGCAGTCATATCGGAGAAGTGCAGAGCATCCTGCTGGAAGACGATGTCATGCTTCCCGGATTTCCCCGTCCGGTTTCGGATATCACAACGGAGGCGAAGACCGACTATCCGCTTCTTCAGAATTCCATTGACCGCAACATGGACG
Organism: Lentisphaeria bacterium; assembly: GCA_017615635.1. GTDB lineage: Bacteria > Verrucomicrobiota > Lentisphaeria > Victivallales > UBA1829 > RGIG8244. The sequence goes on along the minus strand of JAFZZR010000030.1, from coordinate 26,462 downwards.
AAACGGAAAACGGCGTGTGGCTCCCCTGCGGAGAAGCCTGCGTCTATTCCTGGGAGAAGCCCGTGAAGCTCACCGGCTGCCGTTTCATTTTTGATACGCTTCTCTCGTTCCATGACAAAAGGATGCGGAAGCTGGAAACGCTGCCCGACCGGAAGGAAATGCCGCCCATGCTGGTCCGTGAGTTCCACGTGGACGCGCTGATCCGGGGCAAATGGAAAACCATTGTGCGGGAAAAAGAGGTCCGCTGCCGGATGTACCGCCGGACCTGGGATCCTCTGGAGGTCACCGCCGTCCGGTTCGTCGCGGATGATGTCTGGGGCGCGGAAAAGAAGGCCCACATCTTCACGCTGGAGTACCGCTGAAGCGGCGTTTCTGCCGTCACCTGCCGATGACGAGGTCCGCGTGCCGGATCGGATCGCATTCGCGGATGTACAGTTCTTCCAGCGGGATCCAGCGTGTTTGGAACATTTTCGCTCCGCGCTCCCCGTTGCGCAGACGGATCCGGCGCATCTGTTCATCCGGAGAGATGTCGTAAAAGACGGTCAGGTCCGCATAACGGTCGAATTTCGGATGCAGAGAGTACGCGCCTTCGACGATCCGCCATTGACTGCTCCGGATATCCCGTATATCGCCCGGCTTCATGGTCGAACAGTCGAATTTCCGGTAGGAAAACGGTTCGGTCTTTCCCAGATGCGGAAGAACTTCCACCATGAACCGTTCGTAATGGACATTGCCGCCCGGCTCCTCATAGCGGGCCGGGGTCCGCAGTTCCGGCGGCAGAAAGAAATCGTCCATGTGCACGACATCCGCCTTCAGGATGGAAGCCAGCTGACGGGCGAGGGTGGTCTTGCCCGAGGCGGACCGTCCGTCGATGGCCAGTACGCGGAGGGGCTTGCCCGGCAGAGCGGCCGCCTTTGCGAGGACGGGAAACGCCTGAAGGAGACGTGTGCTTACGAGCCGATAGGAGGGCTTCTCGGCATCGCGGTATATCTGTGAATGATGAGGCGCGGTCCGCAGCTCTTTCCGCATTTCCGCGAACCGGGCGCGGGGTTCCCCCTGAAGAAGACCTTCCGCTTCATCAAGATATTTTTGCAGAAGTTGGTCGGAGTCGTCGAATGTCCGTGCGGAGTCCGCGAACATGCGGAAGAGCCATTCGGACGGCATGCCCGAAGCCTTCCACGCGCCCAGATCGACACGCATGAAATCGGGAGAAATGATCTCGAACAAGGGTTTGTCCGGTCTGGCGGAGACGGATGAAAACTCCGCATCGAAGGCCGTCTTTGCCGTATCGGTCCGCCCCAGAATATGTCCGGGACCGTACGCGCCCTGATAACACTGCTTGAGCAGATCTTCCGCCTGCATGGAGGGATGAAGCTTCATCTGTTCCCGGACGCAGTCTTGGAAAGTGAATTCAACACCGTTACGAAGGAGTGTTGTCCGATCGCCTTCGAAGCGGGTTTCCCATGAAGCAGTCCGGGCACACACGGCAAGAGCCAGCAGGGAAAAAACGGCGGACAGACATTTTTTCATCATGATCCTCCCGAAATCCCTTTTAAACCATCTTCTTTAAAGCATCGCGTCCGGTCATGCCGGGCCGGATCCCCAGCGCCTCCGCGGCGGGGGAGACCGCTTTCACCGGGGCAGCAAGCATCTCTTCGTAGTTGGAGACTCCGGAGACAACGGCCAGCGCATCTCCGACTTTTGCGGCCGTCTCCAGCGCAATGTAGCCGCATCCCAGGATCCCGAGCCGGGCTCGGATCACCAGGATCTTCGTGTTCGGCGTGGCGAGGGTGACGGAGTCAAGAGCGTGTCCATCAATTTGTACGGTGTCCATTTTTTGTATCCTTCCCGATTATCGATTGATCTTCAGCGTTCCTTGTTCAGCACCAGTTACCGATTTTGAGCGATGCGACCTTGGAAAAGTGTTCGAGATTGTTGGTGACCAGCCGGCACTGTCTTGAAATGATTGACTGCAAGAACGAGAATCAACCTTCCTCTTCGAGTTCCTTCAAGGTCTTGCCTGTTTCAGTTTTCCATGCGGTTCTTCCATTCGCTGTACCGTACACGCAAAAGGCGGCAGCCTGCGAAGGACTGCTGAAGGAAATGTCCTCGGTTAGGACAAATTCTTTGATATGTTCACTGTTTTGGGTGCGTAGTTTCTCAACCCAATCCGGACAACTGGGAACTGGACTTTCTCTGATTTTACTGCCTTTGCACACAATGATACCTTTGTCGGTGAGAATTCCTATGGCCTCAGCTCCTCGTCCCCTCAAATAGACAATATCTTTTTTTAGGGTATCTTTGATGCTTTTGTCTCTAGGTGTAAAGACTTTGTGTCCAAGTATCTCCATGATGATTTTAGAACTGGCGATGAAATCTTCCAGCTCGCTTTCCTTTTCCTCAGTGATGTTGCCGGCATTGGGGGTATTTCTGTTTGCGATAGAGTACCGTTTTGCAGCGGTCGCCAGCTTGGCGAATCGATGTTCCAGATAACAAATTTCTGTCTGTCCCCAAGATTTATCTTTGGTTGTTATGAAGATTACCTCGTTCCAACAATCGTCTATTGCTTTACAATGAGGTTCACGAATTCTCTGCAAAAAACTGTTCCCGTTCTGACGCGTTGCTGCCTGACCAACATAAACGATGTCTTCGTCTTTTTCTTTGGTCTTGCCGAAAAGGAAATACACGCCGCTTTGCTTCAAATCATCATTGAGATTTTTACAGATGTCAAGCGCATTGCGAGGTATTTTATAAACGACGCCGGTCCAGTTCGGCAAAGTGTACTTTATCGCTCCCGTGACTGAACCGTCCAGTAAAAATAACGAAATTGTCCTGCCTCGTCTCATTTCATCCCTCACGTTAAATTTTAGTCAAGCGACAATACCGTACTATATCCTGATTAGAATATTTTACAAGGTGTTTTATCAGAATGGAGTCGATTTTGACGGAGGGGCGACTGCGTTTAGGCTGAGACTCAATAAATGGGCGTGCACCATCAGGATCATGAAAAACAGAAAAAGCCTTTTCCCCATTGCCCGCCTCTGCCGTCCTGCGGTCTTGAAAACTTAGAACTTGTTCAAATATACTGCAATATAGCATCTTCGCCGGGGAATGCAAACATCAATTACGGATAATTTCTTTGAAAGTGGTCCAAAAAAACGGCCACTTTTTTCTTGAATTGGCCGAAAGTCGTGCTATATTTATGACAAGGAGGCTTGAATTCATGGAAACGACTTTGCTGAAAAACACGCTTCGGGAACTCTTTTCCGATTTTTATGAAACCGATCTTCCGGACATGACCAGACGTCAGATTGCCATCCCGGAAGTCTCCGGATGCGCGACCGTGGTACTGGGAATGCGCCGGACCGGAAAAACCTTTCTGCTCTACCAGCGGATGAAGGATCTGCTGGCTTCCGGCGTTGCCAAAGACCGGATGCTCCATGTGAATTTTGAGGACGACCGTTTGCTTGGCATGACGCTTGAGGATCTTCGTTACGTCCCGGATGTTTATTATCAGATGTTCCCCGAAAATCGTGATAAGCTCTGCTATTTCTTTTTCGATGAGATACAGAATATCGAGCATTGGGAATCGTTCGTCCGCCGCATGGTGGATACTCCGAATGTGCAGGTTTACCTGTCCGGTTCATCCGCGAAACTTCTTTCCCGGGAGGTGGCCACGGCGATGCGCGGCAGATCGGTCGAGATAGAGAATTTTCCGCTCTCTTTTGAGGAGTTTCTGATCCATCACGGATATTTCGAGGCCATCCCGCGAAATATCAGCAGTACCTCGCGCAGCAAACTCCAGAATGCTTTGGAAAAATACTTCACCATCGGCGGGATGCCAGCCGTGCAGAATGTGCCGGATACGCTTCGGGCGTCCATGCTGCAGGGATATGTAAATACGGTAATATATCGGGATGTCATAGACCGCCACGGCATAGCCAACTCTCAGGCGTTGAAATTCACCATGCAGATGGTCTTCAACAATCCGGCCCGGCAGCTCAGCGTCCGGAAAATCGTGGATTATCTCAAAAGTCAGCATCTGACCTCAAGCCGTGAATACATAGCGGATTACCTCGACTGGCTGTCCGACGCTTATCTTCTGCATAAAGTCGGTCTGCATTCCGAATCCGCAATGAAACGTCGCGTCAATCCCGACAAATACTATCTCAATGATGTGGGACTCGTCAGATCGATGCGTATCAAGCATGCGCTGGACCAGGGACCGCTTCTGGAAAACATGGTTTATTTGCAGCTGAGACATCAAGGGTTCCAGGTGGAGTATGTCAATACTTCCGACGGTTCGGAAGTCGATTTCATCGCGTTCCACCCCGCACAGAACGATTATAGGTTGATCCAGGTATGCTTCGATATGAGTGATCCCAGAACCTTCGGGCGGGAAGTCTCGGCATTGCGAAAAGCCGCCGATTCTCTCGGCATCAGGGATCGTTATGTCATCACCTGGGACGATGAGACCTTATTGCAGGGAGGTATCCAAGTCCTTCCGATATGGAAATTTCTGCTCGACCGGGCTGAGAAAATCGAGCGGTGAATTCCGTCTCCTCACAGGAATCCTGAGATATTCATTGATCCGAAAGGGAGAATGCCCGGGAATCACGTTGAAATCGTGATGAAACCTTTGTGCGGATGCATCTTCACCACGCCCCGGAGCAGATTCCGGACGACGAAGAAGAGGATCGTTCCGTTCACCAGCGAAACGATCAGCCAGGAGATGGGATAGGAAATCATCAGGTTTTCCATGGTTTTGTAATGAGGGAAGATCCAGAGGACCCATGCGACCCGGAAGACGCATACGCCCATCAGGGTGACGATGGTGGGTTTGATGGAATGGCCCAGACCGCGGAGGGATCCGCTGATGGTATCCATGGCGGCGCAGAGGAAATAGGTGGAGAAGAGGATCGCCACCCGGATCATGCCCCAGCGGATGACTTCGGGATCGGGATTGAAGATCCGGAGCAGGGGGCGTCCGCAGATCCAGAAGAGATATCCGGTGAAGATGCTGAAGACGTTTGTGCAGAGGAGGCAGATGAAGATGCTGCGGACGATTCGTTTGTATTTCTGCGCGCCGTGATTCTGACCGACGAAGCTGATGGCGGTGTAATAGAAGGAGCTGCTGGCGACGTAGACCAGTCCCTCCAGACTTTGCGCGGCCGTGTTTCCGGCGATGGCCAGTGCGCCGAAGGAATTGATCGAGGACTGGATCACGATATTGGAAAGGGAGAAGAAGGAGCCCTGGATCCCGGCGGGAAGTCCGATTTTGACCATATCCCGGAAGATCGGACCATGGATGCGGATCTGCTTCCGGATCAGACGGCTGGAATCTCGGGCGGAGTTCAGAGCCCGCAGAGTCAGTCCCGCCGAAACGGCATTGGAGATCAGCGTGGCCATGGCCACGCCGCCCACGTCCATGCGGAAGAGAAGCACCAGCAGGAGGTCCAGCAGGACCTTGACGATCCCGCCGGTGATCATATAATACAGAGGTCTGCGCGTATCCCCCTGCGCCCGCAGGATGGAGCTTCCGAAATTGTAAAAGATGATGAAGGGGATGGATGAGCAGTATATCCACATATAGAGGGAGGATTTTCCGAGGATCTCCGAAGGCGTGTCCATCCAGATCAGGGCAGGGCGGCTGATCAGGATTCCGATGAGGGCCATCATCACGCCGCCGTAGATCCCGACCGCTGCGGCGGTATGGACCGTGCGGGAGATGTTTCGCGGATCCTTTGCGCCGATATATCTTGCGGCCAAAACGTTTACTCCGACCGACAGACCGAAGAAGATATTCAGGACGAGAACGGTCAGCCCGGAGGTGGCGCCCACCGCCGCCAGCGCGTGACTGGAGGCGAACCGGCCGACCACGATCAGGTCAACGGTGTTGAACAGCATCTGCAGCACGTAGGACGACATCAGGGGAATGGTGAAGCGGATGATCTTGCCGAAAAGCGGCCCCTGCGTCATATCGATATTGTACTTGCTGCCTGAATCCATAGTATACAGCCCTTACCCTTCAGAATAAAAAACGTCCGGTCAGCGGACGGATACTCTCGCATAAAGCCCGGCGGGAAGACTCTTCCCCGTCTGCTCGGGAATGCACATCTCGCCCGTCTCCACCGTGCAGCGGTTCTTCGGAAACACCTCTTCGGCCATGCGCCCCAGAGAGACGGGTGAGAATCCCTGAGTGTGGCAGGAGAGGAGGAGGAAGCAGGGGCCGGACATATCCAGAATAGCGCGGCAGGATTCCAGCAGGGCCCGGAGTCCGGATTCGATTTTCCAGACCTGTCCCTGGGTGCCGCGTCCGAAACTGGGCGGATCCAGAACGATGCCCTGATATTTGTGTCCGCGGCGCTGCTCCCGGGCAACGAATTTCATGGCGTCGTCGCAGATCCATCGGATCCGGTCGCGCGTCTCGGGATTGGCGGACTGGTTTTTCGACGCCCAGTCGATGATGCCCTTGGAGGCGTCCAGATGGCAGACTTCGGCGCCGGCCTGGGCCATGGCAAGGGTGGCTCCGCCGGAATAGGCGAAAAGGTTCAGGGTCTTCGCCGGAGCGCGGAGCCGGGCCGTCTGCTCCCGGAGCCATTGCCAGTTCTCGGCCTGTTCGGCAAAAAAGCCCAGATGGCCGAACCTTGTGGGCTTCACCAGAAGCCGGACGCCGCCCCAGCGGACGATCCACTCCCCTTCGGCGGGCGGCTTGATCTTCCAGTTCCATACGCCGCCGGTTTCTTCGCGTGTGAATTCGGCATCGGCGGAGTCCCATTCCTGTTTGGGGAGAGAGGGCGCCCAGAAGGCGTTGAGAGCAGGCCGGATGATCCGGAGAGGCCCTGCCTGTTCGAGTTTGCGGCATCCGCCGGAATCCAGAAGGATGTAGGAATCGTTTTTCCGGTTCATGATATCACTCCGCGTCGTCCTTCCGGTAAATGATGCGTCCGCGGGAGACGGTCATCCGCACCTGGTTGGTTTTTGCATCGAAAAAGGCAATGTCGGCGCGTTTTCCGGGTTTGATCTCGCCCCTCGTGATGAGTCCCAGGTCGGCGGCGGGATTGCTGGTGAAGCATGCGGCGGCCAGAGACTGCTCGAGTTTTGCGTAGCTCATCAGCTGAAGCCAGGAGTTCTCCAGTGTCAGCGTGGATCCCGTGATCACGCCCTCCCGGTTGCGTATGATCTCGATCGTGCGGCCGTCCCGGCGGACGCCTTCGACCTCGACGGATCCGGACGGGGATACGGAGTTGCTGATCCCGATGAGTTTGTCCTTGGGCTTGCATCGTGCGGCCAGGTCGATCATGCGGGGGTGGACATGAAGTCCGTCCACGATCATTTCCACGGAAACGCGGTCGTCGGTGAGAGCCACGTCGGTAAGGGTGGACTTCTTATGGGAGAGGGACGGCATGCCGTTGAAGACATAGGTGCAGCGGAGCGCGCCTGCCTCGATGCAGCGGATCGTCTCGGCTTCATCGGCCATGCTGTGGCCCATGGAGGGAATGACGCCGTTCTGGAGGAGGAGTTCGACGAGTTCGACGGATCGTTCGAGCTCCGGCGCGAATGTCATGATCTTGATGCGGTTCCTCCCCGTTTCGATCAGTTCCCGGGCAAAGCCGAGGTCGATGTTCATCAGGTCGTCCGCCTTCTGGGAGCCGCGTTTCTCCGGATTGAGAAACGGTCCCTCCAGATGGATCCCCGGCACATCGGCGTCCGTAATGCCCGCTTCGATCTGGGCGGCGATGGCGTCCACGGCGCGGAGAAGGCGTTCTCCGGGCATGGAAATCAGGGTCGGCAGAAACGTGGTGACTCCGTGTCTTACCAGACGCCGGCTCATTTCGCTCAGCTGAAAGGAATCGGTTCCCGCATTGGCGGTGTCGAGCGGTCCGGTCCCGTGAATGTGACTGTCAATGAATCCGGGCATGGCGTAGCAGCCCTTCATATCGATGATCTCCAGACCGTCTTCGTAACGGGAGAACGCGGAAGCGCCGCCGATGGCGAGGATCTTGTCCCGTTCGCAGAGGATACCTCCGGCCGGGATCCTTTCGAAGGGGGTCAGGCAGTAATCGGCGAGGAAGAGAGTACGGTTTTTAGGCATGACACAGAGCTCCGTCTAAGACAATTCCGCCGGCCCGCGAGGGATTCGCGGAGCGGACAAGAGGTAATATGCATCCAAAAAAAAATATTTCAATGCAAAATCAGTGAGATACAAAAATCTTTCCGAAAATCGCTTGCATATTTCGAAAAATGGTGCAAATTACAGTCCTGTAAAGTTCCCGCGGATGAGAGCGTGGGTGTTGATAACTTGTTGACAACCCCTCTGTCAGTGGTGTATCTCTTTGGAAATTTGAAGCTTGAAAGAACCTTGAAAAAAAAGTGCGTTTTTTTTGAAAAAATCGCTTGACTTTTTGAAAAGTGCGGAACGGCCTCGAAGATGGAAAAAGGAGCCGTTTTGAGCACGAATCAAGGGCAAAACGCCGGATGAAAAAACCGGCGCGGCGTCCCTGAATTTCCAAGGTTTTTCGGGTTTCTCTGAACCGGAAAAAACTTATTTGACGGACCCGTTTCCGAAAGGCAGCGGCGTGTTGTTGATAAGTCTTTGAATCCCGGGCCCCGGCGGAATTCCGTGCGGGGGTCCGGATAAGGAAAGTCGCGAAAATGAAGGAAGATCGGACAGTTCAGGAGCAATGGCTCCGGATTTGCGAATATCTGAAGGCGAAATCGTCTTTCGTCTACGAGCAGTGGTTTACCAAGGTGACACCGCTGGGCGTGGAGAACGGCGTGCTGATGCTGGGCGTTCCGGATGACTTTTTCGGACACTGGATGCGCGACAACTACGGCGATCTTCTGAACGAAGCCATGACTTCCGTCTGCGGCGAGACTCTCCCGTTTGAATTCGAGGCCGGACATCTGCCCGTATGCCAGGAGGAGGTCCCGGAGACGGTATCCGCGACGGACGAAGTTCCGGAGGCGTCCGTATCCGAACCCGAGCCGGAAGCGGTCCTCTGCGCCGAAGGATGCCGCGCGAGCCATACTTTCGAAAAGTTTGTGGTGGGGGAGGGAAACCGTTATGCCTATGCGGTGGCCACCCGGGCGGCCGTGGATCCCGGCGCACTGAATCCTATCTACATATACGGTGGTCCGGGGCTGGGGAAGACGCATCTGATACAGGCTGTGGCCAACGATGTGATCCGGAGAAATCCGAAGGCGAGCGTCCGCTACACGACCTGTGAAGGATTCCTGAATGCGTATGTGGATGCCCTGCGGAACAAGACCCATGCCGAGTTCCGGGATCATTTCCGCACCGTGGATTTCCTGCTGATCGACGACGTTCACACGCTCAGCGGCAAGCCGGCCCTTCAGGAAGAGTTTTTCAATACCTTCAACGCTCTGCACAATCTGGGGAAACAGATCATCCTGACGTCCGACAAGGCGCCTGCGGAGATTCCGGGGCTGGAGGACCGTCTGGTGTCCCGTTTCGTTTCCGGGATCACCACCCAGATCACGCAGCCTCAGTTCGAAACGCGTCTGGCGATCCTCCGTCAGGAACAGGAGTCCATGCGCATGAAGCTGGATGAATCCATTCTGGAGTTCATCGCCCAGCGCATCACCTCCAATATCCGGCCGCTGAAGAGTGCTCTCCTGCATCTGGAAATCTACGCCTCCGCCATGAATGCGAAGATCACCATCGAGACGGTGGAAACACTTCTGGCCGACATCCTCAGCAAGGAAGCGGAAAGCCGGAGCATCACCATCGAGTCGATCCAGAAGGCTGTGGCGGAGCATTTCGAGCTTCGCGTCAACGATCTGACCGGACCCAAGCGTCCCAAGCAGATCGCCGAAGCCCGCCTCCTGGCCATGTATCTGAGCCGGAAACTCACCAATCACTCCCACAAGGAGATCGGCACTGCGTTCGGCGGACGGAATCATGCCACCGTGGTCCATGCTGTGAAGGTTATGGAGGATGCCTGCATGAAGGATGAGGAGATCCGGAATTCCGTGGCCGCCATCCGCCGCCGTCTTCAGATCGAGGACGTCCCCGGTATTTGAGGCTGTTTCCGCCCCCCGGCCCTTTCCTCCGCTGACGGTTTTTCCGCGCTCACATTCTGCCGTCCTTTGACGGAATCCGCGCCGCGTGCTATATTCTTTCCACCGGTAACAGCAACAGGACGGTTTTTCAATACCGGGCCGTCGAAAAGGAGGGGAATCATGAAAAAGTACTATTGCACACTCTGCGGCTACCGCTACATCTCCGCGTTCGGACCGGAAGAAAAAAGCGATCCCGTCCGCGGGCTCCCGCATCCCGGAGGGGAACGGCTTGTGGATCCGCCGGTGGACCGTTCGGACTTCGGAATGCTTTCGGAGGCCTGGCGGTGTCCGCACTGCGGCGCTCTCAAACGGTTTTTCCGTCCGGAATCGGACCGCTCCGCCCGCGGACTCTGACGGGATTCGGGGCAGGGGTTGATTTCGCCGGTTCCCGTGATATATTGTGTCCATGCGAAAGATAAAGAATGCTCTGCTGATCCCGGTTTTCTTCGGATGCCGCGTCGTCTCCCTTTTTTCGGGAGACGCCGCGCTTTCTTTGCCGGATCCCGACGACGGCGATCCGCTTCATGCAAAGGCGGAGGCCGGCGACGTCAAAGCGCAGTTTCATCTGGCCAACGAATATTTTACGGGAACGCCCGGCCGCCGCCGCAATCTGACTCTGGCGGCGCACTGGTTCCTGGCCGCGTCCGACCGGGGCCTGCCCGAAGCCATGTTCAATTATGCTGTGTGTCTGGATCGCGGCTGGGGTGTGGATCCCGATCCTTATCTGGCCGCCGAATACTACCGGCGTGCGTCCGAGAGCGGAACGATCCCGCAGGCATCCTTCAACTACGCCATGATTTTGAAGAAGGGGATCCGTCTTTCCGGAGAGGAACAGGAGAAATGGGCGCGTAAGAAGCATGCGGAGATCGAAGTGGATGAAAAGAAGGCCGCGGAGATCCTGGAACAGCTGGCCGAAAAAGGCTTTGCACCCGCAAAAACCGAGATCGCGGAGGATCTGCTTGCCGCCGATCCCATTTCCCCCCGCAACGCGCAGCGCGCCTTTCTTCTCCTTTCCGAAGCCGCCTCCGATCCCCGCGCTCCGGCCAAGACCTTCCGGCTCCTTGCCGACTGCTGGTACGGAGGGATCGGCACCGATCCGGACGATGAAAAAATGATCGGGAGTCTGCGGAAGGCGTCGGATCTCGGAGATGTCGCCGGCACGCTGAAGCTGGCCTGGTGTCTGGAAAACGGTCTGAAGACGGCGCCCGACATCGCGGGCGCACTGGCGCTGTACGCCAAAACGGCGGAGGCCGGTATCGCCTTCGGACAGTACAAGGTGGCGCAGGCCATCGAGCAGGAAAAGTACCGGGATCCGCAGGGGATCGACGCGCTGGAGTGGTACAGCCGTGCGGCGGTGCAGGAGCTCCCTCAGGCGTGTCTGCGTCTGGGGGAACTGGTGGAAGAGGGGATCGGCCGCGCCCCGAAAAATCCGAAAATGGCCATGCACCTCTATCTCCGCGCCGCCAAAAGAGGATATGCCCGCGCACAGTATAAACTGGGCCAAACCTATCTCCGGCAGGATCCCGAGGCACCCGCCGGATTCGATCCCACCGCCGCCGTCTACTGGTTCCGACAGGGCGCGCAGAACGGCGATACGCCTTCCATGCGGGCTCTGGCCCGCTGTCTTCTGGACGGCACGGGCTGTGACCGGAACCGGGGCGAAGGCATCCAGTGGCTTCAGCAGGCGGCGCAGAACGGGGATATCCTGGCGGAGGAACAGCTGAAGGAACTGCACTGACTGTCCTGCTTTCCGCCGGAAAGAAAAAGCCCCGGGACCCGTTGAAGGGCCTCAGGGCTTGAGAGAACGAATCGGAATTATCCGATTACTTGCTGAAGTAACGCTTCAGGAGACCGGCAAAACCGGCGCCGTGGCGGGCTTCGTCCTTGGCCATTTCATGAACGGTGTCATGGATGGCGTCGTATCCGAGTTCCTTGGCGCGCTTGGCCAGCTTGAGTTTTCCGGCGCAGGCACCGGCTTCGGCTTCCGCACGCATTTCCAGATTCTTCCTGGTGCAGTCGGTAACGACTTCGCCCAGCAGTTCGGCAAACCTGGAGGCATGATCCGCTTCCTCGAAGGCATAGCGCTTGAACGCTTCGGCAACTTCAGGATAGCCCTGGCGGTCCGCCTGACGGCTCATGGCCAGATACATGCCCACTTCGCAGCATTCGCCGGTGAAATTGGCCTTGAGTCCCTCGACGACTTCCGGATCGATCCCTTCGGTGGAGGCAATGACATGTTCGCAGGCAAACGCCGGCGCACCGTCGGACTCAACCTGTTTGACGAACTTGGCGGCAGGGGCCTTGCACTGGGGGCACTGCGCCGGGGGTTCCGAACCTTCGTGGATGTATCCGCAGACGCTGCAGACAAATTTGATCTTGCCCATGTTACGATTCTCCTTGGTCTTTGTTGAAAAAAGTACCGGCCGCATGCCGGTACGCAGGGGCTTAACATACCGCAGAATCCCGAAAAGTCAAATATTCTTTCGGAAAACGGGAAAGGTTTCTGCCTCTCGCCAGTCCGGGGTGTTTTTTTTCGAAAAGGGGATTGACATGGCGGAAGAGTGTGCTATATTGAGTGTAGTGGAACGTTCTAGCTGATCCCCCGGGAAAGCACGGACAAAAGAGAGAGGAAAGATGAGAGATGAAAGATGAAAGAGGAAAAAATTCTGCCTGTTTCTGCCTATTCTGCCTATTCGGCTTATGATATTGCACAAACACACAACCAAGGAGAAAAAGCCATGAGTAGAAAATTCTTCACGCTGATCGAGCTGCTGGTCGTCATCGCCATCATCGCCATCCTCGCGGGCATGCTGCTGCCGGCTTTGAGTTCTGCCAAGGGGAGAGCGCACACCATAAGCTGTCTGAGTCAGCAGAAACAGCTTTACAACTTCTGGTTCATGTACACCAACAGCAATTCGGATTACGTTCTCCAGTATAATTTTGGGGATGTCGGATTCGGTGACTTCTGGTTCGAGCGAATCATCATGGATGGATACGGCGTCGCAAAAAATTCGGACGTGGTCGACAGTCAGAAAGTTCTCTTCTCCTGTCCCGCGGATCCTTACAAAAACGGGGTCTATTGCCACATTCAGACGCAAATGAGTTACGCGATGAACCAGGCGTTCTACAAGCCGGGCGTCAGGACATATCTTATATGCAGCGGGAATCCTCTCTATAATCTCTCTCAGGTACGGAAAAACACGAGCCAGATCATCGTTTTTTCCGACTACTGGAAGTATTACGCCTCTTCTTCCGGGAACAGGGCGAAGACAGACTGCAACACCAATGAAAAAGGCGGCTTGAAGCGGTTTTTTGATATCGGACTCTATCCGGCGCATCAAAGAGGAACCAATGCCATCAATTTGGATGGAAGTGCCGGGACCATTACCCTCCGACTCGGACACAATGTCTGCGGCTGGTGCGATCTCTGGAACGGCGATGCGAGCGGCGGGATCAAAGAAACCTCCAAATTCGGTTACTGGTAAGTTTCCGCGGAAAGTGAAGAAGGAGTTTCGTAATCGTGGGTACGCTTTGGGGAAAAACGGAAAGAATCTGTCTTTTCATCCTGTTGGGTCTCCTTGCAGGCTGCCGAAGTGTTTCCGGCGGCGGAGTTCTGACCTCAAACGGGAAAACGGAGTATTCGATCGTTCTTCCGGCCGATGCCTCGGACAACCTGAAGTATGCCGCACATGAACTGAAGATCCACTTGGAAGAGGCCTCCGGAACAACCTTTGCCGTGGTCGAAGGGGATGCGGAAAACGGGAGAAAAAAGATCCTTCTCCGGGAGCAGGATCCGGCGCTGGCTCCCGGCGAGTTCCATATCCGGACCGAGGGAAATTCGCTGGTGCTTTCCGGCGGCGGTACCTCGGGGATCCATCACGCGGTCCATGATTTTCTGGAAACGGACTGCGGTTTCGTCTGGTACGACGCCCGGGGCGGAAAGAAGGTTCCGGATCTCAAAAACTTCAGCCTGCCGGAGATCGACCGGAAAAGGAAATATGCGTTTGAAGTACGCGGCATGACTTCGGATTATTTCTTTTATCGGCCTGAAGGACATTTCTTTCTTTACCGGAACGGCCAGAATCTGAAAGTCCAGTTGTTTCCGCTGCCCGGTATGGATAAAAGCATATTGAAGTGGTCTTCCACAGGCACGCTGGAAGGAAACGGCGTAAGCGATTTTTGCAGGGCGTATCCTTCGGAACACACTTTTTTCGACTACATCCCCGATGTTCCCGGAAAATCCAGGATCGCCGCTCTGAAGGGCAGGGGGTACTTCAAGGATCATCCGGAATGGTTTTCCCTGGATGAAAACGGGAAGCGGATCGTACGGCAGCTGTGTTTCAGTAATCCGGAGCTGTGCGCGGAATTCAAAAAGAATTTTTACGAGCATATCCGGAGCACGCCGAATGCGAATGTCTTTTCCGTTACCGCGTTCGACATGCCGGGTCCGTTCTGCTGCTGTCCGGAATGTCAGGCGTCCGTTGAAAAGTATCAGACCAACGGAGCGCCGGTTTTCCTGTTCGTGAAGGAGCTGGCCGAATCGGTGAAAAAGGATTTCCCGAATGTGCTGATCCATACGTTCGCCTACCGGAAAGCGCAGACGGAATTTCCGCCGAAAGCCCTGGTGTTTCCCGATAATGTCGTGGTCAATTTCTGTCCGATCGATGATGACCTGTCGAAACCATTTGACAGCGAGGCCAATGCGGAAACATTCAAGAATCTGCAGGAGTGGACCCGGATCTGCCGTCATGTCTGGCTTTATTACTATGTCAACCCGTGGACCTTCGGGACCCTGACTCCGCCCGCGCTGGGAAATGTCCGGCGCTGTGCTTACGACACGGTCCGGGCGGCCCGCGCCGGCGTGACGGGCGGCACGTATTCGCATCCGGTGGGGACTCCCGCCATGGTGGGCTTTACGGAACTGCAGTCCTACCTGATGGCACGTCTCATGCGCGACCCCGATCTGGACATCGAATTTCTGATCGACGACTTCATGAAGTTCGAGTACGGCCCCGCTGCCCCGCTGATGAACCGGTATCTGAACGAGCTTGAAAAGGCGGCGGCGGAAACCGAGGTCTTCGTCAAGTGGAACGCCGTCTACGGTGTCTGGAATTCCTTCTTCAAGAGTGCGGACGCCGTCCGCTGGCAGGGATATTTCGATGAGATGGAGAAACTGACACAGTCGGATCCTGAAATGCTCTTTTCCGTTCAGCGCGTGCGGGTGCCTCTGGATATCCTGACCCTGCGTTTCTATCGCCGCATCAAAAAGGAGGTCCCGGAGTATTCGACTTCGGTCAGCGAGCTGGGCGACCGGATCGAATCGATCGGACATAAGGCCCTGACCGCCTTCTTTTCACAGAATGTTCCACAGATAAGGAAGCACAAGGAGAATCAGGAGAAAGCCGTTGACCGCCTGGTCGCCAAGATGGTGGTTCAGGAGGGCACCGAACCGAAGGCATTGCCGAAGGCGATCTTCGGAAATATCGATCCCGCCCGGATCTTCGAATTTTACCCGGAAGTCATGGGAAAATCCATTCAGGCGGAGGATCGCGAAGCTGCCTGGAATCATGCAATACGGAATGATGGAGAAGTTCAGGCCTTTCCCGTTCAGCTTCTGGAATATGATTCAACCAGATCTCTCTGGAACATCTTTTCGGAAATCAAGTCCGCAAAAGAGGGCATGGAGGGCAGATACTGCTTCTATCACGCCGGAAGCACCTCCATTACGCCCAGCATGGAAATGCGCCTGCACTTCCCGGAGTACAAGTATCTCTTCCGGATCTTCCCCGGCGAAGTCTGGATGCCCGGAACCGATGACACGATCGATGTCTACGTTTCCCTGAAGCTGACCGGTCCGGCGTACTATCCGGGCTCGAAGGAGAAGGACTCCATTACCTGCGACCGGATCGTGATTGTGCGGAAGAGCAACGACTGAAACGGGGCGACATTCGGCGAGGCGGAAAAAAGTTTTGAAAAAAGGGAGGAAAGGGCTTGACAAGTTTGTTTAGTGGTATATATTGTTACTAAACAAATCGCTAAACAAACCGGATCAGACCATGCGCTCTCTGAACAAAATCCGCCAGGTTTTCCTGGATATGGACGGGACGATCTATCACGGCCGGACGCTGTATCCGACGACGCTTCCCTTTCTCCGTTTTCTGGAGGGCAGGGGGATCGGATACACCTTTCTTTCCAACAACTCGTCCCGGAGCCTGAAGGAATATGTGAAAAAACTTTCGGCCATGGGGATCGAGACGGATGAAGAGCACTTCTACACGTCCACGGAGTACTGCATCGATTACCTGAAGAAGAATCATCCGGAGATCCGCCGGCTCTATGTCCTGGGCATGGAATCGATCTTTCCCGCGTTCGAGGCGGCCGGATATGAGATCGACGACCGGACACCGCAGGCTGTCATTGCGGCATTCGACCGTTCGCTCACCTATGAAAAACTGTGCCGTGCCGCCTGGTTCCTGAAGCAGGGTGTTCCGGGCTTCGCAACGCATCCGGATGTGTTCTGTCCGGGGAACGACCCGTACTGTTTTCTGGTGGACTGCGGAGCGATCACGAAGGCGCTGGAGACGGCCACGGGCGTCAAGCTGAAGGTGCTGGGCAAGCCGGATCCGGGGATCCTGCTGGCCGCAGCGGCCCGGCGGAACGTATCCATCGACGCCTGTCTGATGGCGGGGGACCGTCTGGCCACGGATATCGCGGTGGGCGTCAACGCGGGCGCCATGACCTGCCGGATCAACGGGCCGGGGGCGGATCTGACGCCGGCGGAAGGCGTGGTTCCGGATCTGGAGGTCCGGGATCTGGGGGAACTGCAGAAGATATGGGAGGCGATTCCGGACTGAAAAGGCAGGGCATGAGACAGCATATCCATATATAAAAACGCGCGTGCGGAACGCGCGTGAATCCATAAACAGGAAAGGCAAGAGAGAAATGGAAGGAAAGATCGTTCGGATCGATTTCAAGACGCTGGAAAACTTTATGCGCGATGCGCTCATCGGGGCGGGTGTTCCCGCCGATGACGCCGCCACCTGTGCCGAGGTGCTGATCACAGCGGACAAACTGGGAATCGATTCTCACGGGATCGGACGCCTGAAACCGATCTATATCGACCGGATCAAAGCGGGGATCCAGAATCCGGTGACCGAGGTGGAATGGGTCCGGAAATCGCCGACCACGGCGGTGATCGACGCGCACGACGGCATGGGCATGGTGGCCAGCAAACAGGCCATGCAGTACGCCATCGACAAGGCGTCGGAACTGGGCATGGGCATGGCGGTGGTGAGGAACTCGACGCACTACGGGATCGCCGGCTACTATGCGCTGATGGCGGCGAAGAAGAATATGATCGGGATCTGCGGAACCAATGCACGCCCCTCCATCGCTCCCACGTTCGGCGTGGAAAATATGCTGGGGACCAATCCCCTGACCTTCGCCATGCCCACCGACGAGCCGTTCCCCTTCTTCCTGGACTGCGCCACCAGCGTCTCCCAGCGCGGCAAGATCGAAGTCTACGGACGCGCGGGCAAGGAACTGCCTCCGGGCTGGGTCATCGATGAAAACGGGGAGACCCGCACCGATACGGAACAGATCCTGATCGACCTGGTCAAGGGCAAAGCCGCTCTCACGCCGCTGGGCGGACTGGGCGAAGCCACCGCGGGTTACAAGGGCTACGGATACGCCACGGTGGTGGAGATCCTGAGCGCGGCGCTTCAGCACGGCAGTTTCCTGAAAGGACTTCTCGGATTCTCGCCCGAAGGCGTGAAGCAGCCGTATCATCTGGGGCACTTCTTCATTGCCATCAACATCGAAAACTTCATCGATCCGGAAGATTTCAAGCACACGACGGGCGAGATTCTGCGTACTCTTCGGAACTCCCGGAAGGCGCCGGGCTGCAGCCGGATCTATACGGCGGGCGAGAAGGAGTACGACAACTTTGTGAAGCGGAGCCGTGAAGGCGTGCCGGTCAACGAAGCGCTGCAGAAGACCATGAAGGAACTGCAGAAGGAATATCATCTGGATCAGTATCACTTCGATTTTTGAGAGAAGAGAACATAAACTTCAAAAATAAGGAAAGAAGAACGTATGAGCAATGACAAAACACAGGCGGCGCTGGATTATCATGCCCAGCCCGCTCCCGGAAAAGTGTCCGTGGTCCCCACCAAACCGTGCATCACCCAGCAGGATCTGGCTCTGGCGTATACGCCGGGCGTCGCGGTCCCGTGCCTGGCCATCAAGGACCGTCCGGAAGACGTCTGGAAATACACGGCGAAGGGCAACACGGTGGCCGTGGTCAGCGACGGTACGGCCGTGCTGGGGCTGGGCAATATCGGACCTGAGGCCGGGATCCCGGTCATGGAAGGCAAGGCCGTGCTTTTCAAACGGTTCGCCGATATCGACTCCATGCCGCTCTGCATCAGCAAGGTGTTCAAGGAAAACGGGAAGACGGATCCGGCGAAGCTGATCGCCGTGACGGAGTGTCTGGAGCCCTGTTTCGGCGGGATCAATCTGGAGGACATCGCCTCGCCCGCGTGTTTCGAGGTGGAGCAGACCCTGAAGAAGCGCATGAACATCCCCGTGTTCCACGACGACCAGCACGGAACGGCCATCATCTCTCTGGCGGCCATCCTCAACGCCGTCAAAATTCTGGGAAAACGCATGGAAGACCTGAAGTTCGTGGTCAACGGCGCCGGCGCCGCCGGAATCTCGTGCAGCGAACTGTATATCACCGCCGGAGCCCGGCGCGAGAATTTCATCATGTGTGATTCCAAGGGCGTGATCTATGAAGGACGCGGCGGCCTTACGCCCGAAAAACAGCGTTTCGCCGCCCGCACGGAAAAGCGGACTCTGGCCGAAGCCATGGAAGGCGCGGACGTCTTCCTGGGACTCTCCGTGGGCAACTGCGTCACGAAGGATATGGTCCGCAGCATGAACAAGGGCGCCATCATCTTCGCCATGGCCAATCCCACACCGGAGATCTTCCCGGCGGACGCCTACGAGGCGGGCGCGGCCGTGGTCGGTACCGGACGCACCGACTTCCCGAACCAGATCAACAACGTTCTGGGATTCCCCGGCATCTTCCGGGGTGCGCTGGACGTCCGCGCCACGGACATCAACGAGGCCATGAAGCTGGCCGCGGCGAAGGCTCTCACGGAGGTGGCGGAAATGAAGGTGGATCCCGAGACCTTCCGCGAGCTGGAAGTCGCCTATCCGAAGGATGCCGCCGCCGGTATGTTCAACGGCGACTGCCCGCTTTCGCTGAATTACGTGATCCCGAAGCCGTTCGATCCCCGCGTGGTGCCTCATGTGGCCCGCAAGGTCGCGGAAGCCGCCATGCAGTGCGGTCTGGCCACGATGGCCATCGAGGATCTGGACGCCTATGAGACGTCCGTCCGTCAGCGGATCCGGAAAGCCAACGGCCGTTCGTGATCCGATTCAGTGAAAACACGGTCCCGGGTCCGGTTTTTTTTCCGGATCCGGGCCGCGGCATATCCCTTCCGCGGTCTTTGCGCGGAGGGAGAGGAGAAGAGGCGGAAAGATGAATCTTCTGGAGCTTTCGCAGACCATACGGGAGGTGCGTCAGAAGCAGAAGATGACCGTGGAACAACTGGCGAAGCGCAGCGGTTTCAGCAAGGGATTCATTTCCCAGGTCGAGAACTTCCGGACGACGCCATCCATCAAAGCGCTCTGCAAGATCGCCGATGCGCTGGGGATCGGCGTGTCCGAACTGTTCGACAGGAACGGGCAGGGCGAGCCGTTTTCCTTCGGTAATCTGGGGGACGGCGTGGAGCTGCAGCGGGACGACGGCGCGCAGTACGGGATCCGGTATCTGGCGCTGGCGCACCGTCAGCTGGGAAGGACGATGGATCCGTTCATCATCGAATACACGTCGGCTCCGATGCGGGATTTTCTGGCGCACGATTCCGAGGAGTTCTTCGTCCTTCTGGAAGGCGAGATCCTATACTACGTCTACGATACCAAATCGCCCCGCAGACTCAAGCCGGGCGATACCGTCTATATGAAGGCGCATGTGCCCCACGCGGTGGCCCTGCCGGAGACCTGCTCCCACGCAAAAGCGCTGGTCGTCTACTCGGATCCCTCGTCGGGCGACTGATTTCAGAGAAACAGTTCCAGAAGAAAGACCGAGGCGCAGCAGATCAGCGCCACGGGGAAGAGTCCCGCGCCGAACCAGGCGGAGACGATCCCCAGAACCAGCGCCGCGCCCCCGGCGACGGGAGACCGCGCGGCATGCAGGATGGCGGGAAAGGTCATGACCGCCAGCGTGGCGTAGGGCACGTAAAAGAGGAACGAACGGAAGAAACGGTTCCGGATCGGTTTCCGCAGCAGAGTCAGGGGCAGGACCCGGACCGCGTAGGTGGCTCCGGACATGAGAAGAATGTAGATCCAGATACTATTCTGCATGGGATTCGTCCGCCTTTTCTTTTTGGGGATCGTCGTCGGGGACCGGGAAGAAGAACGCCGCCAGCGAGGAAAGCAGGACCGTCAGGAGCACGGTCCTGGAGCCTTCGGACCAACTCGAGAGCACCGGCAGAAGCGAACAGACGAAGCTGGAGAGGAATCCCAGACCGACGATTCCCGCGAGGATCCTGTTCTTCCGGGCAGGGGGGATGATGATCGCCAGAAACATCCCGAACAGGGCCACGCTCAGCGAGGAAACGATCCGTTCCGGCAGCGCATTGCCCGCCAGCACGCCGCCCAGTGTTCCCGTTGACCAGCCCAGAATGGTAAGAGTCATCGTCCCGTAGAAGTAACCCGGCTCCACGAACCCGGGCCGCGCAATGGCCAGCCCGAAAAGTTCGTCCGTGACGTCGAAGCCGATGAAGAACCGGTGGAAGAAGGGCATGTCCGGATGGAACCGCTGACTCAACGCGCAGCTCATGAGCAGGTATCGGGCATTGGCGATGAGCGTGACCAGCACGATCTCCGCATAGTGCACCTGTTCCCGTATGGCGGTGATGCCCGCGTATTCACCGGCGGAGGCGTTGTTCAGCAGACTGATCAGAAATCCCTGAAACGGGCCGAGTCCGGCATTCCGGGCTGTGATCCCCAGAGAGAAGGCCACGGCGAAATATCCCAGCGCCACGGGTATGCCGTCGCGCAGACCCTGGCGGAATACGGCACGCCGGTCCCAGCCGGAGTATGTTGTCTTATCTTCTTTCGAATTCTTCATTCATGATCCTGCAAAAGAATGAATCGTTCATTCCCGCCGTCAGAAGAGCCGACGGGAAACATTAATATACCATGATCTGCCGTTTTTTTCAAACATTTTTCAGCTGTATCAGCCCCGTTTTTTGTACATTCTTCCCTTGAAAAACAGAGATTCCCCGCTATAGTAACGGCATGATCATGAAAACCTTTCCGGAAGGATCGCGGAGAAAGTGGATGAAAATGAGAAGATGAGTCCCTCGGAGAAGTCGCCGAATCCCGGCGAGTTCAACCGGACTATCGTGATCCAGCCGCCCGAGCGGAAGAAGCGCACCAGCCGCAATGAGACTACGCCGTTCCACAAGATCATGAAGCCTTTCCGTCGCAGAAAAGAGGAGCCGGGCGACATCATCGGGCACGTGGATCTCTCTCATTATACCGACGCTGAGCCGGATACTTCGGCGCAGCTCACAAGACCGCTGAGCCAGCTGGATTCCCGGTACTCGATCCTGGAAGAGCGTGCCCGGGGCGGCACCGCCACGGTCTCCATCGCCCGGGACAAGAATCTCCGCCGGATCGTCGCGATCAAGTCGATGAAGAAGGACTCCGAAAAGAAGACAGAGCTCATCGACGCCTTTGTTTCCGAGGCGAAAGTCACGGCGCAGCTGGACCATCCCTCCATCATTCCCATCTACGGACTGACGGGCGACGACGAGAACGGCGTCCACCTGATCATGAAGCTGGTCAACGGAAAGACGCTGCGGGATTATCTGCGGAACCTGGTTTTGAACTACCGGATCCGGGGGATCAAGGTTTTCGACGAGGACGCCATGCTCCGGAGACGTCTGGAACTCTTCCTGCGCGTCTGCGACGCCATTGCCTACGCCCATCACCGGAACATCATGCACCGGGACCTCAAGCCCGAAAACATCATGATCGGAGAGTACATGGAAGTCTTCGTGATGGACTGGGGTCTGGCCAGAATCATTCCCAAGGAGGGCGAGGAGCCTTCGGAGGATGAGAAAATGTCCGGCACGCCCCGGTATTTCTCTCCGGAGGCGCTGCGCGGCGAACGGTGCGACGCCCGGGCCGACATCTTCACTCTGGGCCTCATCCTCCAGGAGATCACGACTCTTCAGTTCGCCGTGAAGGGGAAGGATGAAAAAGACTGCATGGAACATATCGTCGGCGGCGAACTGGAACCGGTAACGCACCTTTTCGGGTACAAGATCGACAAGCCGCTGAAGGCGATCATTCGCAAGGCCACGGCCTACCGTCCCGAGGAACGGTATCAGTCCGTCAACGAACTCTCGGAAGATATCCGGCGCTATATGGGCGGGCTTTCGACTTCCGCACTTCCCGAGGATATCTTCACCAGGACCATGCGTTCGCTTCACCGGCACCGCCGCGGATTCCTGACCTTCGTCACGGCTCTCCTTTTCGGTTCCGCTGCCATCACTGCGTACGCCATTTTCCGGCAGCTGGAAACCACCCGCGAAATGACGCTTCAGCGTCAGTCCCTGAACTATATTTACAACCGGACTGCCGTCGTGGCCCGGCATCTGGATATCACCGCACTCCATATTCAGGAACAGCTCTCGGCGCTCTCCCGGATCGCCGCCTACCTTATCACATACAATACGGAGAGCGACGAAGGCAAACCGCCTGTCTTCCGGCCGCCCATGGACCAGATCGGGAAGACGGAGCCCGGCATGTTCTATTCGCCCTACTACAAGCGCATGGTCAGCCTGGACTACGGGATCCGCACCGTGGCGCCGAACTCGGACCCCGAACAATGCAAACGCTTCACAGCCAAAGTCTCTCCCGTTATTACGAAAATGAAGAATATCGTCTTGGGCAGCAAAACCGGATACCGGTTCAACCTGGAGGACTACGAAAAGCTGAAGACGGATTACCTGTACAACGGTTTCCCCATCCGATCGGTCTTCATCGGTTCCAAGTGCGGCGTGAAACTGCTTTATCCCTGGCGCGGCAACTACTCCCGGAACATCGATCCCCGTCAGCGCGACTGGTACCGGAATGCGCTGGGTAAGACCGGTTCCGTCTGGGGCAAGCCGTACATGGACCTGGATTCCGTTTCCGGTCTCTCCATCCCGTGTTCCATCCAGATCTTCGACCTAAATGGCCGTTTCTGCGGCGTCGCCGGACTGGACGTCTCGGTCAATCAGCTGACGAACAGCATCCTCGACAAAGGAAATGTGGGTGATTATGTGCTCGAGAAAGCCGTCATCAATAACGACGGACATGTCATCTTTTCCACAAAATCCGAGTATTACAACAAGACCTTCGATCCCGAAAAATTCCATCAGGACGCGGAATTCAAAACGCCTCTCTACCGGACGGATGAGATCCGGAACCGGATCCTGAAGCGGGGACGCGATTACGGAACCATCGTCGTCAACGAGGGGGAAGAATCCATCGTCTATTGCTACGCCTATCTGGAGATCTTCGACATGTTTTACGTGGTCGCCGCCGACTACCGGAAACTGGTGGAGCACGTAAAGAATGTGCGCGCCGAAGAGGCCCGGAGAAATCTCTGATCCGGAATGCTTGCTCCCTTCATGATATGTCCGGGATGAACGGCATCCCCGGCGAAAATGGACGTCTCGCTTTTTTTTATCTCGCCCGCGCAAGTTCCTGAAGCAGCCCTACGGGCTTTTTTTGTCAAGAGGATCAGATAATAAAACAAAAACAATCCGATTCCCGTCCCTTAATAATAAGGCACGAATAATACGGATGCGACTCTGCCGGATACGGCGAAGCCGGCAGAGACGGGAGGGTGAAAAAAACGGGAATTTTGATTTGACAAAGCGTGGTGGGCGGTGTATATTCATTTCAGAAATGAAAATGAGGTGTTCAAATATGAACAATACGATCCCTGCCGTCGACAAGACCGTCCGATTTCTTCTGGCTCTGGCGGAGCGCCCCCACACTCAATCTGAACTCAGCGAAAAACTGGGGACCGCCATGAGCACCGCGTATCGGATCCTTACGACGCTTCAGGACCACGACTGGGTTCGGAAGGACGGCGCCGTGTACTCTCTTTCCCGCGGCCTCGTGCCCCTGGTCGGGAGCTGCGACTCGGAAATGGAACTTCTGGAGCGAGCGAAGAAACAGTCGGACATGATCTCGGAACGGTACGGGATCGCCTGCAAACTTTCCATCCGGCAAGGTGATCAGCAGAAGACGTTTCACCGTGTGGAGCCGCCGGGTCCTGTTTCGCTGACCGGGATCGCCGGCTCGCTGTTTCCGATATTCGAGGGATCCGTGGGCGCGGCGCTTCTTGCGGACGAATCCGAAGAGGTGATCCGCGAACTGATCAAATCCTCGCCGGTGAAGCTGCCGGAGACGGCAAATCCGGAACTGGTTTTCGACCGGATCCGGGAGATCCGGGCCAGGGGGACCGTGCTGAACTCGAGCAAAAACCGGTGGGGGATCGTGGCCATGTCCATTTCGCTGAGGGACCGCCGGGGCCGGGTGTCGGCGGCGCTGACGCTGATCGGCGTCCGGAAAGATTTTTCAGGCAAGCGACGGGCGGACTGGGATATGGTACTGAAGCAGGCCGCGCGCGAAATCGAAGGATAATCAACACGGCAAACGAGGCCGGGGAGAAGAAGACGATGAAAATTGATCCATCCACGCTGAAAATCACGGACATGCGGTTCGCGGACATCGACGGCGCGCCCAAGCGGTGCACGCTGCTTAAACTTTACACGAATCAGGGGCTCGTCGGTTACGGAGAAGTGCGTGATGCGTCCAGCCGCACCTACGCGGCCATGCTGAAAAGCCGTATTCTGGGGGAGAATCCGTGCAACGTGGAAAAGATCTTCCGGCGGATCAAGCAGTTTGGCGGCGACTCCCGTCAGGCGGGCGGCGTCTGCGGGATCGAGCTGGCCTGTTGGGATATCGCGGGCAAGGCCTGGGGCGTGCCCGTGTGGCAGCTTCTGGGCGGACGGTTCCGCGACCGGATCCGCTGCTACTGCGATACGGATTCCGAAGGCGGCGGCCGCGACATGGGCAAGGCACTGAAGGAGCGCATGGAGCGAGGCTTCACGTTTCTGAAAATGGATCTGGGGATCGAGCTCCTCATGGATGTGCCCGGCGCTCTGACCGCGCCCCTCGGTTTTCTGGAGACCATGAAGGAGTACAAGCAGGTTTTCAAGACGCCGCACGGTTCCATCAATCCCAGTGCCATGCGCGGCGCGGCCTACGATCTGTTCAATACGGCCCATCCGTTCACGGGGATCCACATCACGGAGAAGGGGCTGGACTATCTGGAGAAGTATCTTGCGGACTGCCGCGAGGTGGTGGGGTACGAGATACCCATTGCCATCGACCACCTGGGGCACATTCCGCTGGAGGACTGCATCAAACTGGCGCGCCGCCTGGAAAAGTACAATCTGGCCTGGATGGAGGACGCGCTTCCCTGGCAGATGACGAACCAATGGGTGCACCTGCACGAATCCACCACCGTGCCCCTGGGGACAGGGGAGGACATGTATCTCAAGGAGAGCTTCAGGCCGCTTCTGGAGTCGGGCGCGCTGGCGGTGGTGCATCCGGATCTTCTTACGGCGGGCGGCATTCTGGAAACGAAGAAGATCGGAGACATGGCCGAGGAGTACGGAGTCCAGATGAACATCCACATGGCGGAAAGTCCCATTGCCTGTCTGGCGGCCGTGCATGTGGCGGCGGCCACACGCAACTTCATGGCTCTGGAGCTTCACAGCGTGGACGTGCCGTGGTGGGGCGATCTGGTGAATCCGGCGCTGAGGTACGACGGCGGCTTCATCGATGTGCCGAACACGCCGGGTCTGGGGATCGAGTCCCTGAACGAGGATCTCATCAAAGAGAAACTCCATCCCGATTTCCCGGAGGCCTGGGCAACCACCGATGAATGGGATAAGGAATGGTCCAACGACCGTCAGTGGTCCTGATTTTTCCATTGGCAGGAGAATGACATGAAAGACGCAATCTTCGAAGACCGCCGAGCCCGGATGGAACTCATAAGGGATACCGTGATCTACCAGATCAATCTGCGTTCCTTTACCCGGGAGGGTACTCTTGCCGCCGCGGAAAAGTATCTGCCGGAAGTTGCCGATACAGGGGCGGACATCGTGTATCTTTGTCCCTTCATGGAGTCGGATCCCGATCCGGATCCCGCCTACTGGAGTCTGAGGCAG
>JAFZZR010000029.1 GCA_017615635.1 Lentisphaeria bacterium | reverse complement strand
GTTTGATGAAGCGGACATTGGTTCCCGCCGTGAGCAGCCATTCCAGCGGGCTGGCTTTGTCCGGACCGGTCAGCTCACGCGCCATCATCTTGACCTGTTTTTCCAGCAGCGCCTGGCGTTTCATCCTTGCTTCGAGTTTGGCTTCTTCGTATTCGTCGCCATGTACGATCGCCTTGACCGCTTCCCGCGTCCGGGCGATGCCGATCAGCGCGCCATCCTGATCGAACAGGTACATGCTGTCAGAGTCGTAGAGATCCTCCTTGACCACGACACGCTCGCCGAAAAGGACCGTATCGGTAAAATAGTGTCTGTTGTTGATCGTCACCGACCGGCCCCTGCCGATGGTCCGAACATCCAGCGGACGCAGCAAGGCCAGCTTCAGCGCTTCCGCGCTCATGGCCGGTCTGGCCGGGCGGGAATTCCAGATTTGTTCCGGAGATTTGCCCTGGTGGATGACTCCGCTTTTCGGGCGGCGGTGATATTCCGCCAGCCATGCCCGGAAGATCCGGACGAAAGTTTCGAAGGTAGGCAGCTCTTCCGGATGTTTATCATAATAGGAAGCCGCGTCTGTCCGCTGCAGCGTGTTGCTCCCCAGATAATCGGGGAACATCTTGTCGTAGCAGAGCATGATGTTCTTGAAATTCGGCTCGATGGTCTTGGCCCGGCCGTTGAACGGTTTGGCGAAAGTCTGCGTCATTCCCAGCGACTGGAAGATACTGTATTCCTTCCCGCAGATTTCTTTCGGGAGAGCGAAGCCCAGCGCCTTGTAATCCATACCGTTATCATAATACGCGCGCACAGGCGGGACGCCTCCGGCTTCGACGCAGTATTGATTCAGCAGTTTGATCTGGTCTTCGGTTCCCACTGGCACCACGGAGATCATCCAGGAGGCCATATACCAGCTGCGGGCGTCCATGAGTCCGGACAGCACCGGCCGCGCGGAATACCATGCCTGCTTGACCGGATCCCAGAGTTTCACCCGGGTGTCGAAGGGCCGGTTGTCGCCGATCACCAGTTCCCCCGGCTGGGTCTCGGACCAGTCGCGCTCGGCGTAGTCGCCGACTTTGTTCCGCCACGCCACCTCGCCTTCGCGGGTGTAGATAGCGATCTCTTTCGGCAGATGACTCACATAGTACCGCACGGCCGATATGGACGGAATCGGTGCATCCGGATTCAGTTTCCGCGTCAGATGACACGCCTGCCGCCACGCCTCGGACAGCCGGAGGCAGTTTTCATGGAAATTGAACTTCCCGAAGTGGATCAGGAACTCCGCATATTTCTGACTCCACGCGTCCCGTTTGCTGCCGCGGTGGTATTTTTCCGCCAGTTCAAGCAGAATCTCTTCCGAAGTCAGAGCTCTGCCTTTTGCACTTTCCGCCTCTTTCAGCCGCCTCGTCCAGTTTCGCCAGTTCTGCCACGTCAAACGGGTCGAATTGTGCTGCCCCCCTTGCCGTAAAATCGGGAACTCCTCCGCTTTGTTCGCCTGCACATACAGGCAGGCTGCCTCCATCGTCGTCAGCCCCGTATCTTTTTTGATCTGCCGCGTCAGGTGCAGGAATTTCAGACGCTCCACTGCCTCCAGCCTCGTCTTCTCCGGCAGACGCTGAAACGGACTGATCCCCGCCAGTTCTGTTGTCACGACAGTATTCTTTGCCGTGACGATCTGCGGCAGGAATTGTGGCTGATTTATTGTTGTCACCACACTTTTTTCCGGTGTGCAAACCGTTTGTTGCTGTATGTTCGGAATGGTTTTCGCAACGGCAGGAATTGTTGTCACCACACTTTTTCCCGGCGTCAAGTTCAGTAGTTTCAGCTCCATTTTCTGCTACCTGTTGGGAGGCGGACAAAAGCGCCTCGATCGTATTCAAGTTTTCCAGCAGCGTGTTTTTGATCCGCTGCAGTCTGTCGAGATTTACCGCCGTGGGATTTTCCTCGGCCTTCCTGGATTCATAGAAGAGAGAGACCGTAAGAAGGTTGCATCCGTTGGTGACCGCCTTTTCCGCCGTTCGGTCGTCCGATACGGTCTTGGCAAGCACCTTTGCATCCGCGCCCAGGATCTTGTCCATCATCGCATCGAACCCCGGCAGCAGAGATTCGTCTCTCTTCGGCTCTTCCCCGAATTCCTTGCCGACCAGCGCCCGGAGTGCGTCGCGATCCAAATCCCATGCCTCCGGATGGACCGTAAGGAAAGACTCCAGACGGGCCGTCGAGGTATCCTCTCCGTTTTTCAGGAATCTTGTCAGGATCAGCAGATTGTCCCCCCGCAGATTCATCAGTTTTTTGAAGAGCACGGCCTTTCCTCGTATGGCAAGCAGCATCCTGCCGATGGCCAGACGGTGGTAAATGTCGGAATCCTCCAGCGAGGTCGTTTCCGACGCCCAGCGCATCCACTCTTTCTTATGCCCGGCAAAATGTCCCTTCCAGGCATCGGCGAGAAGCAGGCTTGATACTGCCACCGAGATGCGTGCCGCGGTGGTGATCTCCCGCAGTGCCACGGTCGATTCCTCGATCGTTTCCGGGATGTTCCCGGCAAATATTTCCTCAAATGTCATTTTTCCCCCTCCAGCTGGTCCGCGTAGCCCTTCTTGAAGGTGAGTTTCGCCACGTCGCCTGCGGGGACAGCCTCCGCTCCGGGGAGATCTTCCCCCGCCGTGATCCTCCGGAAAGCGGCCTCTTTGTCCACCGTGCGTTCCACGCGGATCAGATCGTCGTATCCGTTCTCCAACGCGTAGGCAATGAGGGCCTCTTTGTCCGTCACCGTAACATAGGCCGGATCCGTGGTGATCCCGTAGGCGCCGATCTGACCCACCGGGTGCTTCCTGGGTTTTTCGAAGCGGTCCGGATTGGCCATGATATAGGCGGCAAGCTCCTTTTCCAGAGCCTCCTTTTCCGCAAGGGGGCCGGAAATTTTCGCCTTGTGCTCCAGTTCCAGATCGGCAAGTTTCTTCCGGTGGGCAGCGGTCTCCTTGTCGATTGCCGCCTTGAGGTGCGCTATGCGCAGGAAGAGATCGTCCGCCTGGGAAACGGTCATGGCCTGGTATCTCCGATTGTCTTTGAGAATCGCCATGTCAGCACCCCTTTCCCGCGCCGCCGTCGATTCCGGCCACTTCCGCAAAATGCAGGAGAAAACTTTTCCGGGCCCGGCCTTTGGCCCCTTCGGAAACCCGCCGGGGGTCCACCCCGATGAGCTCGGCGATTCTTACGCCGGAAAAACCCGCCCCTTTGAGCGCGGCAAGGATCTCGGCAAGGGTGCCGCCCTGGTTCTCCGCCACGACGCGG
>JAFZZR010000028.1 GCA_017615635.1 Lentisphaeria bacterium | reverse complement strand
TTCCGATTTCGGAAAACGAAGCGGTCGTCACTGTGGGAGAGGAACGGGGATACGACGGATACCGCGGGAATACCCTGCTTGCCAGGATAACGTTTTGAATGAACAAGAGAGAATCCGCACTTATCGAAAGGAGATCATCGTTATGAAAAAAAGTTCCTGCTTCTTTGCGTCCCTGACGGCCGTGATGCTCCTGGCGGCAGCGGCGTGCGTCACGGTTCCCGATACAAGCGATTACAAAGACGACACCGCCGCATCATCGGGCAGCTGTTTCGTCGAAGGCTTCGAACAGCCGGCAAAGGGATGGGAACTGGGCAAAGGCTGCCGCATCGTTCACAACGCCGGAATGAACGGCAACCCCGGTCTGGTCATCACCCGGACCGATGCGGAAGATTACGATTCCGGCGTCGCCCGCATCCGGCTGAACGTGATTCCGGGCAGGACATATAAAGTTTCCGCCATGTACCGGACCGAAGATCTGGATACCGACCGCCGTTATATTTTGGCTCCGGCCATCGAATTCCGCAAGAACGGCGAGTATGTGAGCATGAACAACCCCAGCAACCGTCCGCCCGTCTCCGATACATGGAAGGAATCGAAAAACGAATTCACCGCAACGGACGAGGTCTATCTGATCCTGCGGCTGTTCTACGGGGAAACCGGGACCATCTGCTTCGACGATATCCGGGTCGAGGATGCCGGATCCAATCAGGGCGTCCTCTATCCGATCGCCCCCAGGGAACTGCTGCTGGATTCCGAAGGGACGCTGGACTTCAAGGCATTTGTCTGGAATGAAAAACCGGGTGACTATCGGGTGATATTCGAGCTCAACGGCATGAAAAAGGCGGCCGTCCCGGACAAGGACAACAATGTCCGGGTCCGTTTCGGCAATCTTCCGGAAGGCGAATACGACTGTACGGCCAGCATTGTGGATGTAACAAACAAAACCGTCCTGGTGAAAAGCCAGTACCATTTCCGGCGTACCGGCAAAGCGTCCCGCCAGTCTTATCTCGATGAACACGGACGTCTGATCGTGGATGGAAAGCCGTTCATGCCGGTGGGCGTCTACTACTCCTGGGTACGCACCGAAAAGGATCTGAAACGGATCGCCGACGGCGGTTTCAATTTCATCCTCACCTACACTCCGACGGCGCTCAATATTCAGCCGGAACTGAACGATGCCGCAAAGCTCAGTCCTTCCGGCAATCCCAAAAACTACGGCACCGAAGAGTGGAAGGCCGATATCCGCCGTTCTCTGGATACGATCCGGAAATACGATCTGAAGCTGATGGGATTCCCCGCCGACCACCCGGAACTGTACAAACATCCGGTACTGATCTCCTCCTATACTGCCGATGAACTGCGCGTCAGTCACGCCAAAACGCTGCTCGACAAAAGAGAGGCGTATCTGAAGAATTATCCGGGCCTCCCCGTGGCGGCTCTGACGGATAAGCCCAGCGATTATCTCGCGTATTCTCAATTCGTGGATGTGCTGGGGATCGACCCCTATCCGATCCTCTCCAAAAAGTCCGATTCCATGGACATGGTCAGGGAGTATCTCATGACGGCCCTCCGCACCGGAAAGCCCATCATGTTCGTGCCGCAGGCCTTCAACTGGGGCGGGCACCGGACTTCCGACAAACGCCCCTACGAATCCTTTGTGACCCCCACCGAAGAACAGCTGCGCAGCATGGTGCTGCTGCCGCTGAT
This sequence comes from Lentisphaeria bacterium, assembly GCA_017615635.1. Lineage (GTDB taxonomy): Bacteria > Verrucomicrobiota > Lentisphaeria > Victivallales > UBA1829 > RGIG8244. Next base: position 37,454 of record JAFZZR010000028.1, on the reverse strand, counting down.
CTACGGCGTCAAGTGGTTCTGCTTCTACAGCTACACCACCATTTTCGAACGCATGAGCAAATATGATGCGGCGGATGCCCAGAACTTCTGGGATAAGGCGGTCGTTCCCACCGCAAAACTGCTCCGTGAGCTGGAACCCTGGGCGTTGAGTCTGGAAAAGGCCCCGGAAGTCGGTGTGAAGAATCTGGCGAAGACCGCCATCGACGCCCGTGCGTTTTCTTATAACGGCAAGGTCGCGGTCGTGATCACCTCCTGCGGTCCCGGGGAAGGAAAGGCGGAAATCTTCGTTCCCGGCAAGACCGATTTGAAATCCCGCTTCGGCAAGGTGCAGAATCTGGGCGAGGGCAAATATCTTTTTACCGGAAAAGACATCGCTTCCGACGTCCTGTTCGAATGAACTCACGATAAAAACACATCTTCGGAAAGGAAAAAAATCATGAGAAAGAGATCGTCGTTTACGCTGATCGAATTGCTGGTCGTCATAGCCATCATCGCGATTCTCGCGGGTATGCTTCTGCCCTCGCTGAGCAAGGTGAAGGAGACGGCGAAGCAGACCAACTGCATGAACAATCTGAGGCAGATCAGTATTGCCGGATTCATGTATGCCGACGCCTTCAACGGGCAGCTGGCGCTGATTTCCAACGCCAGCGGTAAAACCCAGAGGTGGACGCACAAATTCCCGGAATTCGGGTATCTTCCCCCCAAGGATCCCAATCTGATGGTTTGTCCCAGCGCACTGGATGCAAAAAGAAGGTCCAATTACGCAGACGATAATGTCGATGACTTTGTCTACGGAAGTCTGCTGACCAGCAACTGCACCGGATCCATATGGATTAAGCATAACCCCGCAAATACCGTTTATACTCGCGGAGTCAACGTCAGCAAAGCGAAAAAGCCCTCCAGTTACATGGTGTTCCTCGATGGAGCCGACAACCTCATTCGTCCTTACGGCAGCATTTATCTGGAACTTGTTGCCGACTACCGTTTTCACCTGATCCACAACGGCAAGGGCAACGTGGCATGTCTGGACGGCAGCGTGCAGTCCATCGATGCGAACCGATATTTTGAAAATGCCGCGGGCATGTACAATTCCGGCGTGGAAAACAAGACGGTGAATATCTACTACAAGAACGGCGCACCGTTTTCCCAGTCCGTCAGCAGTTCCAACTGAAAACGGATGGACGGTCTCTGTCTGTCCGGGATGGAGATATGGCTGGAAAAGAAGTACGGCAGATGGTATATTACAGCGCCGTCCTCACGTATGTCTGGATGGGACAGGCAGAAAACATTCTGAATACAAGGAGTTTCGATTTTCATCATGAAAAGCTGGCAGAAAGAGTTTGAGTCACCTTCCCCGATTTTCCGCGGCGCCCCGTTCTGGGCCTGGAACGCCGCACTGGAGCCGGAGGAGCTGCGCCGTCAGATCGGCATTATGCAGGACATGGGCATGGGCGGATTTTTCATGCACTCCCGGGTGGGCATGGCGACTCCGTATCTGGGTGAAAAATGGTTCGAGTGCATCGATGCCTGTATCGACGAGGCGGAAAAGCGCGGCATGAAGGCCTGGCTCTACGATGAAGACCGCTGGCCCTCCGGCGCCGCCGGAAGTCTGGTGACGCGGGATCCGCAGTACCGTCAGAGAGCCCTTTACTGTCAGCGGATCGAGGGCGATCCGGCTCCCGGAAAAGGCGATGTCTGGTTCCGGATCCTGTGGAGCGCCGGGGAATTCGTCCGCTACACCCGGATTTCCGGACCCGGGGAGGGGACCGAGTCCGACGGACAGCTGTTCCGTTTCCGTGTTCTCCTCAACGAGCCGTCTTCGTGGTACAACGGGGCCACGTATCTGGACACGCTGAATCCGGCGGCGGTGAAACGTTTCCTGGAAACGACGCACGATACGTATTCCGCCCGCTGCGGGAAGGCGTTCGGGAAAACGGTGCCCGGGATCTTCACGGACGAGCCTACATACGTTTCTCATGCTGACTGGAGCACGCCGTGGACTGATGCCCTGCCGGAAGAGTTCCGGAAGAAATACGGATACGACATTCTGGATCATCTGCCGGAACTGTACTTCGATTGCGGAAAAACGGTATCCCGGGTGCGCTGGCACTACCGGGATATGCTGACCGATCTGTTCGTCCGGTCCTTCGCCGGCCAGATCGGCGACTGGTGCGGGAAGCACGGGATCGCCATGACGGGGCACGTCCTCATGGAGGATACGCTTCGCAATCAGACGCTTGCGGTCGGGGCCGCCATGCGCTCCTACGAGCATATGCAGATGCCGGGCATCGATCTGCTGACGGAATACTGGCAGATATTCAATACGGCCAAACAGTGTACTTCCGTCGCCCGGCAGACCGGCCGTGACGTGCGGCTTTCCGAGACCTACGGCTGCACCGGATGGGATTTCCCGTTCATGGGCCACAAGGCGCTGGGCGACTGGCAGTACGCGCTGGGGATCAACTTCCGCTGTCAGCATCTTGCGTGGTACTCCATGGAAGGCGAAGCCAAGCGGGATTATCCGGCCAGCATCTCCTTCCAGTCCTCCTGGCACGACAAGTATCATGTGGTGGAGGATTACTTCGCCCGTCTGGGATCCGTCCTCACCGGCGGAAAGGAGATCCGGGACGTCCTGATGATCCATCCCGTGGAATCCTGCTGGAGCATCTGCCTGAGCGCCGGATTGACGAAGTCCTCCGTTGCGGAAGCGGAGCTGGACCGCGACTGGAACTCGCTGACGGACCATCTGCTTTCCGTCAACGTGGATTTCGATTTCGGCGACGAAGAGATGATGTCCCGTCTGGCGAAGGCGGAGGACGGTGTTTTCCGTGTCGGAAAGGCGGAATACAAGGTTGTTCTGATCCCGCGGATCCTGACCATCCGGTCCACCACGCTCGAACTCCTGAAAAAGTGGGCCGAATCCGGAGGCCTGGTGGTCTATCTCGGCGAGCCGCCCGCCTTTGTGGACGCTCTTCCCTCGGAAGAAGCGGCCGACGTCTACCGCCGTTATTTCGTCTTTGCGGAAAAACCGTGGGTGGAGGAGAAACTTCTTGCCGTCGGACGCCGTCTTTCCGTGACGGATCGTTCCGGCGCCCAGATCGCGCCCGTCCTTTCCCGTCTCGCCGAAAAGGATGGTGCGTACAACCTCTTCCTCTGCAATACCTCCATGACGTTCTCGGGTCCCTGGGAAAGTCCCATGGTCCGGGAACGGAATCTGGCGTTCCCCGAGGCCGTGGTCCGGGTGGCCCTTCCGGATGCCGGAGCCGTGTACGAACTGGATCCCTCGAACGGATCCGTGTATGAGGTCCCGTTCCGGCGCGAAGAGGGATCCTATGTGTTCCGCACCTCCTTTGCCCCGCTTCAATCCCGGCTCTTCCTCTTCACGACGGAGCGCCCGGAGAAGATTTCCGCCCGGACGGAGTTCCATGCGGAGAAGCCCCAGGGCGCGCTTCCCGGAGGCGACGAGTGGACCTATTCGCTCAACGATTTCAACTCGCTGGTGCTGGATCACTGTACGCTGAAGGCCGACGGCCGGACCGAGCTGGAAAACGCCTTCTTCATCCAGGCGGACGATCACCTGCGGAAGATGCTGGGCGCCGCACCCCGGGGCGGCCAGATGGTCCAGCCCTGGCTCCGGGACAAGACCGTGCCGGAGAAACAGCTTGACATCGAACTGACGTATGGGATCGACTGCGTCCGCATCCCGGCGGAAGACTGCCTTCTGGCGCTGGAACGCCCGGAACTTTACAGCTCGATCCTCTTCAACGGCGAGCCCGTTTCACGAGATCCCGCACGCCCGGGCTGGTGGGTCGATCCCGTCCTGAAGACGCTCCGGATCCCCAGGAGCCTTTTCCGGCAGGGAAAGAATCTGCTGACCCTTTCCGGCCGTTATCATGAGAAGCTGCCGGGTCTGGAATCGATCTTCCTGCTGGGTCGTTTTGGCGTGTACGAGGAAAAGATCGGCGAACTGCCCGGCCGTCTGAAGACCGGCGACTGGGTGAAACAGGGGCTTCAGGAGTATTCCGGCGACGTGACCTATGAACGCTCCTTCGAGGCTGATCCCGGGTCGGGCGGACACTGGTTCCTCCGGTTCGGCGCCTGGCGCGGCGCGGCTCTGACGGTCTCCGTCAACGGCGGAGAAGAGCGTCCGATCCCGTGGCCGCCCTTCGAGCTGGATCTGACTTCCGAACTGGTGAAAGGAACGAACCGCATCGCCATCCGTGTCTGCGGCAGCCGGAGAAATGCGTTCGGCCCCTTCTTCACCGGACAGAAATGGATGGCCTGGACCGGACCCGCGCAGTTCAAGATGTACAAGTCTTCCGAACGCCAGCTGGTCCCCTGCGGCCTCCTGGAAACGCCGTCCCTCCTGATCCGGAAGTGACCGGGAAAATCTTTTTTGTTTCTTTGCTTGCTTTTTTCCGGGGGCAGGATTAGAGTACGGAACTCCGGCCCGGTTTTTCCGGGCGGAGAACATAGGAGACAAGCGAAGATGAAAGAGATCATCCGGGAAATACTGCCCGGTATCGTGGAGTTCCGTCACGCGCTGCACCGCATTCCGGAAATGGCGGGACAGGAGCATGAGACGTCGAAGCTGATCCGGGAGCGTCTGGCCTCGCTGGGGATCCCGGCGGAGAAACCGTATCTGGAGACGGATGTGGTGGCGGTCATGCAGGGGAAATCCGCCGGAAAAAACGTTACGCTCCGCGGCGACATCGATGCGCTTATGCTGGATGAGAAGACCGGCGTCCCGTATTGCTCGACACGGCCCGGATATATGCACGCCTGCGGTCATGACGGACATACCGCCATGGTCATGGGCGCGGCGGAAGTCCTGAATCGTCTGCGGGATACGTTTGCGGGGAGCGTCCGGTTCGTCTGGCAGCCCGGCGAAGAGAACAAGGCCATGGCCAGGGATCTGCTGGAGGCGGGCGCGCTGGAGAATCCCCGTCCGGATCTCGTCACCGCGCTTCACGGGTGTCCCGGTCTGCCCATGGGCTGTCTCGCCCTGCGGACGGGGGCCATGGATGCCTCCTGTGCGCATTTCCGGATCGTGATCCACGGGCGCGGCGGCCACAGCAGCCGTCCCCATCAGTCCATCGATCCCGTGATAGCGGCGTGTGCGCTGGTGGTGGAGGCCCAGACGGTGGTCTCGAGGCGGATCTCTCCCCAGCGGGCGGCGGTGCTGAGCATCTGCGTGATCAACGGCGGAAAACTTTCCAACGTGATTCCGGACGACGTCGTTCTGGAAGGAACAGCCCGGGCGCTGGATCCGGATTCGGCCGAAAAGCTGGAGACCGGACTCCGGGAGATCACGGAGCATGTCTGCGGGATGCACCGCTGCACCTTCGAAATCGAATACCGGGCGGCTTATCCGCCCAACATCAATCCTCCGGGTCCGACCGATTTCGCGCGGAGCGTGATCCGGTCCATGGACGGGAACCGGCTGTTCGAGCTGCCGGAAGCCGCCATGGGCGCCGAGGATTTTGCGTATTTCCTTCAGCGTTATCCGGGCGTGTATGTGAAGATCGGCACCGGCGAGGATTCGCCCGCCCTTCACAACAGCAAATACAATTTTCCGGACGAGCTTCTGGCCGTCGGGATCGAGTATCTGGTCCGCTTCACGCTGGACGGTCTCTCCGGACGTTCGTAATCACCCGCTCCGTCAGCCGGACGGACGTTGAAGTTCTTCAGCTTTTCCGTCCGCTCCGGATGACGATGACCGCGGCGGCGATCCAGATCAGCAGGAAGACGCAGGACGCGAAGAACACGCTGCGCCATCCGATGGTGAAGACGAGAGTCAGGGCCAGAGCGGTGCAAAGTCCGCCACCCATAAAAGGTTCATGCAGAAGCTGTTTGTAGCCGAACGCGGACGCCGCTTCCGTCCGGTTTTCCGGGTCCACCGTCCGCAAAAGGAGCAGTCCTGTGGCCGTGACGCCGAGCGCCTGACCGAAGTCGGCAATGGCGCGTTCGAACCAGCAGGTCCGGAAAAGCCGGGGCGCCAGAAAGAGAACCAGAAGGACAGCCTGGACAGCACCGCACAGAATGAGGATCAGCAGCGCGGCCCAGTGACGCATGACGACTTCGATCCGGATCGTGGCGATGGCGGAAACCACAAGGAAATCGAGGGCGGCTCCGGCCAGACGTCGCATCTGTCCCTGATCGATCAGATAATCCAGCCGGATCCGATGCATCCCCTTCTGGATCAGCAGTCCGCCGATCATGCAGAGGGGAAAGAGCGGGAACCCGGAAAAAAGTCTCCGGTCCGCCTGGGGGAGAAGGAGGATCTCCGCCTGCCGGAACAGGGTCAGGAGCAGATATCCGATGGCCACCGCGAGGCCGACTAGGGCAATGTGCCAGGCCAGGGAATCGATGGAGTCGCAGAGTACCGTCTGGCGGCCCGCACTGGGCTTTTCCTCCTGCCGGTGGTAGATCCCCATGCGGTGCAGCCGGTCCTGCTGTTCGAAGGGAACGACCTGCCGGACATGGCCGCGCCGGTGAGCCCAGTTGACCAGGATCATGCCCAGAATGATGGCGAGGATCATGCCCGCCGTGGCCACCGTGTAGCCCAGAGCGATCCCTTCGCTCCAGTGATATGCCTCGAAGACCTGCGTCATGCCCCCCACCGTCCCGTGTCCTCCTTCGAACCCGATCTCCAGCAGATTCCCGAAGGCCGGTTCGATCCCGAAAAGCGGATTCAGGACGAATCCCGCCAGTCCCAGACCGAGCACATACTGTCCCCAGGCCAGGATCTGACCGAAGCACAGCTGCGGAAACGCCAGGGACAGCACGGTCCGGATCTTCGGAGTCGTTACCCCGAGAAACAGCGAGGCGAATATGATGTTGATGAGAAAGCCCGGAAGGCGGCTCATGTGCTGCCGGATGTCCGAGGGGATCAGGTTCGGGAAAAGCTGCAGGATCAGGAGGCCGGCCAGTCCGCCGATGACGGAACTGGGCAGATACAGTCTTTGAAGAAGCGGGATCCCGGCGCGGAGGATCTTTCCCGCCGCCAGAAAGAGAGAGAGAAGGCAGAACACTAAAACGGCATCCATAGGACAGAAACTCCTTGCTGAGGGTTGGAAAGGTAAATATACTTCCCGTCTTCCGTTTTACAAGAAAGCGGGATTTTTTTTCGGAGAAAGACCGGAGGGAGCAGATGAAAAAAGGCGGGGAACCGTGCATGAAAATCGTTCTTTCCTTGTTTTTTAACGGAGAAAAAGCAAGACATTGCTTGCAAAACGAAAAAAGACGGCTATATTAAAGACCGATTTACTCAACATAACAGCAAACCAGAGCCGGAAACGGCATTCCGGAGGTAACGAAAAATGAGCAATGTCTGTGAAATTTGCGGCAAAAAGAAGGCCCATGGAAGCACTATCATCCGCAGAGGTCTGGCCAAGAAAAAAGGCGGAATCGGTATGCACGTCGTGAAAGTTTCCCCGCGCACGTTCGAGCCCAACATCCAGAGCGTCCGCGTTCAGGAAAACGGGGTCGTCGTCCGCAAGAAAGTCTGCACCGCCTGCATCCGCGCCGGGAAAGTCACGAAGAGCTGCTGACGATCCGCGCTGCGATCCGATTGAAATGCGCCGGTTCCGTTTTCCAGAACGTGAACCGGTTTTTTGTCCGCGGGAGGAATCCTCCCCGGAAGAAAGGATATCTTCATGAGCAAGAAGGGCAATCAGAAACCCGAGACCGGAAAGGCTTCTCCTTTCAAACGTTTTTTCCTTAAACCGCTTCTCCGGATCCTGGGCGCCGTCCTGACGCTGGTCCTTCTTGCTCTGGTCCTTTTTCTGATTTTCCCGGGCCCGGCCTCCAAACTGGTTGTGGAAAACGTGGTTTCCAGAATCCTCGGCGTCCAGATCGGTGTGGACAGCATCGACGTTTATCTCATGCGCGGACGCCTGGAGATCCGTTCGTTCACGATTTTCAACCCGGAAGGCAAAGGCTATACGTCCGAATGCGCCATCCATCTGGGACATGTGGACGCGGAGATCGATCCCATGTCCGTGGTCCGGGGACAGAAGATTATCATCCGGGACCTGACGCTCAAGGATATCGCCATCAATTATGAGGCGGATCTCCTGCTCAACAGCAATATCCAGGACATCATCGACAACATCAACCGGCTCAAGGCGGAGGACGAGAAAAAGGAAAAGGAGACCGGAGAGAAGGCCGAACCCAAGGGGCTGGAAGTCGACCGGTTCGTCATGGACAACGTGGGGCTTTACATTGTAGCCAAGGGCGCGACGTCCAAAGCCGGCATCCCGCTGACCATCGATCCCATGGGCCCCGTCGGAAAGGATTCCCCCGAGGGCGTATCGCCGGTTTCCTTTGCACTCTGCGTCATGAGCACGATCCTGGTCGACGCCTCCAAGCAGGCCGGGATCAAGGTTTCCGATGCCGCTCTCGGCGCTGCGCAATCGGTGGTTTCCGCCGGTGCGGATGCGCTGAACAAGGCCGCGGGTCACATTTCCAGACAGGGACAGAAGGCCGCGGAATCCATCAAGGGGCTTTTCTGATACCCTTGCCGGATAGTATGCCGGATGCCCGATTTCCCGTTCAGATCTCCCGTTCCAGACGGGCGATCTCCTGCACGAGTTTCTCCTTGACCCGCTGCTTGTACACGTAAACGCTGCTTTCCGCCAGGCCCAGCCGCCGGGCGATCTCCGGTGCGGGAACGCCCGCGGAAAAAAGGCGGAACACCTGGAGCGTTTTCCGGTCGAAGGCGGATGAAAGTCTTTTCAAGGCCAGTTTCGGAAGATATTCTTCCCACTCTTCCCGGGCCAGTTCTTCCACCTCCGGCTGCACAGAATAGTCCCGCAGATCTTCCATTTCCCAGTCCATGGAGGAAAGGGAAATGGGAACCGGTCCCCGTCCCCGGATATAATTTCTGGCCGTGTTTCCGGCGATGCGGCAGATCCAGCAGCGGAAGCGGCCTTTGGAGGGAACGTACTCGAAACCGGGCATGGCATTCCAAAGCTTCAGCAGGGTAAGCTGGACCACTTCTTCGGCATCGTGATGGGCGAGACCCATCCGCCGCACCACCCGGTAGATGTACTCCCGGTAGTAGGAGATGAAATCCGTCCAGGCCTTGTTGTCGTTCTGGTTCTTCGCCTTCCCGATCAGCGAGACCCTGGTATACAAATTGTCCTGCGGCAGTTCGCCGTTTTTTTCCGTATCAGACATTTCGCACCCCGCTGCACCACAAAGGGGTACAATACTCCGCTTTTTCCGTTTGTCAAGAACACCGTCCGTTCAGAGGACGGGGGAATCGGCCGTCATTGACAGGTGACGCGGATCGGGACCCGGGCCAGGGCGGACCGGAGAATGCCGGCCAGGGAGGCGGCGCAGGCCTGTATCTCCTTTTCGGAAACACATCCCATGAAATCGTGTGTGAACACGCTGGCATCCCCCAGATGCAGCGCCGTTTTCAGCGGCGTATCCGTTTCATGGCCGACCGCGGAACAGGCCGCATCGGCCGCCAGGGCCAGAGCGTCCATGATATCCGCCGTGCGGTACAGCGCCGGAGCCAGGGAAAGCTCTGTCAGGGGGCCTTCGGGCAGGCCGTCGGCCAGTCCGGTGAGCCGGAGATCGAAGCGCAGAACGGGGAAGATCCGCAGATCGATCGCACGGATGGAAACAATGCGTTCGCGGACCGCTTTCCGGGCATCCGGATCCTGAAGATGACGCAGGATCTCATCCGGAGACAGCGTGCAGGGCGAAGGGATTCGTGCAAAAACAGGATCGGGAAGAGCTTTCCCGCCCTTTTCCTGCGAGGAAAGCAGAAAGTGCCGGGCAAGCTCCGTGACCAGCGCAGGTTTCGCCGCTTCCGCCCCGATGGACTGGAGCGTATGGAACACTTTTTTCGCCGCCCGGTCGAGATCCACGCCCGAACCGGGAAACTGGCTTTCCAGAAAATCACGGATGCGCTGGATCTCCACCACAAAGGAGACGGTGCCCGCCGGTGCGGTGCGCCGGAACGCCCGGACCGCGCCTTCGAGCCCGAGATCGGAAAGGATCCTTCCGGCCAGGATTTCCACATCGGCGGAACGGAGAATGCCGGGCAGGGAGCGGAGCCGTTCGCGCAGGGCGAAGTCCACGGCCAACGCGATATCGGAGGCCAGAGAGGGATCCGGCAGGCCGGAGACGCTCAGCGCATCGGCCAGACGGACGCGGAGGAGCTCCGGATCGAAGGGGGCGGTGCGTCCCTCCGGATCCAGGATCAGGATCGTGTTTTCCGAAAGTTCGATCATGGTCAGAAAAGCTCCCGTTTGTTCCGCAGAGCGCCCCGGTAGCGGTCGAATACGCCCGCCCGGGAAACGAATCCCACGTATTTTCCCTCGCGGAGCACCGGCAGATTCCAGGCCCGGCTCCGTTCGAAAATCGTCGTCGCCTTTTCCACGGAATCCGTCACATCCAGCGCCGGTCCGGCATCCGACATGATGTCGAAGACGAGCGCCACGTCGTACAGCTGCTCGTCCAGAAGGAACGGGCGGATGTTGTCCAGCGTGACGATTCCCACCAGGAGCCCCTCGTCCGAAACAACGGGGAAGATGTTGCGTTTGGATCTCATCACGGCCGTCAGCAGCTTGCGGAGCGTGTCATCGGGGTGGACCGTCTCAAAATTATGCTCGACCAGCTGCAGCACGTTTTCCTGTCCCAGTTCGGCCGCGGCCCGGCTCTGATCGGGCGTCCCGCCCCGCTCCGCAATGATCGACTTATATACATTGTAGCGGGTGAGAAGCCGGCAGAGGAAGCAGGAGAGGGAAGCAACGATCATCAGAGGAATGAACAACTTGTATCCGCCGGTGATCTCGGCGATAAGGAAGATCCCCGTCATGGGTGCGTGCATGACTCCGGCCAGAACGCCGCCCATCCCGATGGCGATGAAATTGGTTTCGTTCACGTGTCCGCAGCCGTACAGTCCGAGCATCCGGATCAGCCTCGCCATGAAAAAGCCGAGAAACGCGCCCGTGAACATCGAGGGCGCAAAAATTCCGCCGTCGCCGCCCGTGGCCAGACAGGCGGAAGAGACCGCCGCCTTCGCAAACACCAGGAATCCGGCCAGAAACAGAAGGCTCCACGGATTCCGGAACAGAAAGGCCGCCGGAGAACCCTCCAGGATCTCCGATTCATGCCCCTGCACCAGCAGATTCACAAAACAGTATCCCTCGCCCCGCATCATGGGAAGGACCAGAAACACGCAGTACGCAACAGCACAGCCGATCAGCCCCCGGACCCACACGTTCCGGATCAGAGAAAACCGTTTGCCCACCACAATGGAGGAACGGATGACGTATGCGGAAACCAGTCCGGCCGCCAGACCCAGCAGAATGTAGTAGGGGAGGTCCTGGACCGCCCAGTCGGACACCGTGATCGTGAAGGTGGATCCGGGATAAATGACTTCGGAGACGACCGCCGCGGCCGCCGAAGCAATCAGCATGGGGATCAGCGCCGGGACCGAGAATTCCGGCAGAAGGATCTCGCAGGCAAAAAGCGCGCCCGCCACCGGACTGTTGAATACCGCCGATACGCCCGCCGCACCGCCGCAGGCCAGAAGCAGCGTGCGTCCTTCGCGTCCCAGCCGGAACAGCCGCCCCAGATTTGCCCCGATGGCGGATCCGGTCAGGGCAATGGGCGCCTCCAGTCCGGCGGAAACGCCCAGACCCACCGAAACGCCGCTGGTCAGAATGTGGGAATAGGTTTTCTGAACGGGAATGCTGGCCGTCCCGTTGGCTGCGGATTCGATCACTCCGGCCAGACTCTTCTCGTACGGGCCCTTCACAAACAGACGTACAAAAAGAATGCAGAAGAGGATCCCCGCACCGGGAAGAAGCGGAACCAGGTACGGATTCAGCCCCCAGGATCCGGTCGTACTCGAGATCCAGTGCGCCGTGGCCTTCAGCATGACGGCCGCCAGACCGGAAACCAGTCCGGCCACGATGCTCAGAAGCAGAAAATAGTTCTTCTCGCCCGCGGCGGACCGGAGAAACGACCGGACCACCCGGAATTGCTGAGAGGATAACAGATTCTGCAGAAGGGGCTTTGTCATGACCGTTTCGCCCGGCTTATTCAGGCGTCCTTCTTTCCAATGCTCCGGACTTCCGAAATGAATTCGTCCACCCCCTGAAAGTCCCGGTAAACGGAGGCGAACCGGATGTAGGCTACTTTGTCAAGGGCGCGGAGGGCTTCCATAAGGTGTTCTCCGATGTCCTTGGAAGGGACCTCCCGTTCGTAGTCCGCCTCCAGCTCCCGGCAGACCTTCTGCACCACGGAATCGATCTCCTCCTGCGCGATATCACGCTTCCAGCAGGCCTTCTCCACTCCGCGCCGGATCTTCTCCGGATCGAACTCCTCCCTGGTGTTGTCCCGCTTCACCACCTTCAGTTCCGCCTGAATGATCTCTTCATGGGTGGTAAAACGGTGTCCGCACTGGAGACACTCCCGCCGACGGCGGACGCCGGCCCCTTCCTTTGTGGCACGGGAATCAATGACTTTGTCGTTCTGACAGGCACATCTGGGACAACGCATGAGAAACAGCCTCGTTCTTTGTTGCGGATAAGCGATTTTTACAGAAAGAGAATTTCAAAGCTTCCGATAAGACTTTTGAAATTGCCTCAGAAAGAGTAAGCGATAATATACACCGGAATCGCGGTAATGCAAGGAAGTCCGTCTTCCGGGACGGCTTTTCCGATGCTGCGGTCTGCGGCATCGGCGAAAAAACGGTTTCCCCGTCCGTCACTTTTTCCGTTTTTTTCCGCCGCCGTTGTGGGCACGGGGAAGTTTCAGATGGTAGTGCATGGCCAGGATCCGCACCAGCGTGACAAAGGCGAACGTGATGAGAAAATTCAGGAACCAGTTCATTTCAAGCTGGTAAAGCGCAAAGTACAGACTTCCGCCCATCAAGGCCGCCGTGGCGTAGAAATCGCTTTTCAGAACGGTCGGGATCTCGCCGGTGAGAATATCGCGGATCATGCCTCCTCCGATGGCGGTGAAGACGCCGCAGAGGACGACTCCCACATAGCCGACATTGTACTGAATGGCCTTGGCGGCGCCGATGGCGGTGAAGACGCCCAGTCCGACGGCGTCCCCGAACTGGATCAGGTTCCGGAGATGCATCCAGTATTTGGCCGTCCGGAAAATGATGAGCCCGATCGCAACGCAGACGGCCAGATAGGTCCCGTTCTGAAGCGCGGCCACCGGGGTCGCTCCCAGGATCGCATCCCGGATCATGCCCCCGCCCACGCCGACGCAGCAGGCCAGCACCGTGACACCGAAAACGTCCAGACGGCGGCGGAATCCCTTGACCGCGCCCGTGGCGGCAAAGACGGCCGTTCCGAACAGGTCCAGCAGAAGAATGACGGCATTCGATTCCATACGGCAAAACGGCTCCGCGGTTTTTGCGGATCTTCCTCCGCCATACAGTAGCACGCAAAGTGATTTTTTCCAGATGCGGAAAGCAAAAAAAGATCCGCATTGCAATCCGCTGCGCGAAAAAACAAAAAGAGCGCCCTGTTCCGGTTGTTTTTTTTGTTTTGTGCGTTACAGTACACGGGGATCCCGTCTTGTCCGGGATCGAACAGAAAACAGTCTTACGGAAATCCGTTTTTTCATGCGAAAGCCCGATATGGTTCTCACTGTCCCGCCGGGGACAGGCGTCGAAAGCTGCGCCGTCTTTTTCTCGGACCGGGCAAGAAGACTTTCGATCCGGATCCGTCCGGACGGGTCGCTGCAGATGACCGTGCCCTTCGGCGTATCCGGAAAGGCCGTCAACGCTTTTCTTCTGGAGATGATCCCGTGGATCCGGCGGACCCTGCCCGGAGTCCGCCGCCGGTCTGCCGCCGCGAAGAAAGCGGATCTCCGGTTTCCGGATGCGGTCACGCTGGCCTTCCCGGGGGAAACGTTCCGCACGGAATACCGGTGGCTGGACAAGTGCTGGACGGCGGCCCGTCTGGACCGTGAAAGCCATACGCTTCTCTTCTCGGGATGCGTGCTGGACGGCGGGTCGGTGCTGTCGGCCTTTTCCGAACTGCTGAAGCGGACGGCGCTGTCCTTGTTTCCGGATGCGCTGACGGATCTTTCGGAGCGGACGGGCATAGCGTTCCGCCGCTGTACGGTGCGTATGCAGTCCTCGCGCTGGGGCAGCTGTTCGGCGGACGGAAATATCTCTCTGAATGCGAAGCTGCTGCTCTTTCCGCCCGAGATCGTGGAATACGTCATGATCCACGAGCTGTGCCACCGCCGGGAAATGAATCACTCTGCCGCCTTCTGGCGGGAGGTGACCGCCTTCCTCCCGGACTGGAAGATCCGGCGGTCGGCCCTGAAACGGGAATTCGAAAAGCTGCCGGAGGCGCTGCGGCGTCTGGCATAAGCCGGGCGTGACGATTTGACAAAACGGAAGAAGCGGACTATATTTTGAGACTGCCTCTTTCGCTTCAGGAAAACGGGAAAGGACGATCCGAACCATGAAGGTGACAATACTGGGCGCCGGCGCCATGGGATGCCTTTACGCCTCCTATCTGGCGAAAAACAAGAAACTGGATCTTCTGCTGCTGGATCACAATCCGGAAAAGGTCGAAACGATCAACCGGGACGGCCTTGTCATGCGGGAAAACAGCGGACGGGAAACGAAAATTCCCGCGCACGCGGCATTGAGCGGAGTGGAGTCCGTGGGCCAGACGGACGTTCTCATGATATTCGTGAAGGCGCACCAGACCTACGAGGCCATGAAGACGAATGCATTTCTGATCGGGCCGGACACCACGGTGCTCTCGCTGCAGAACGGCATGGGAAACTATCTGGAGATCGGGAAGTTTCTGCCGCTGGACCGGATCGTGATCGGGACGTCGAATCACAACAGCACGACGCTGGGATACGGGAAATTTCTTCATGCGGCGGACGGAAAAACGATCATCGGTTCGTTCACAAAGGATGCGTCGCGGGTCGATCTGGTGAAGAGCCTGTTCACGAGAACGGGTCTGGATATCTCATCGTCCCCGGACGTCCGTCGTCTGATCTGGCGCAAGCTGCTGGTGAATATGTGCATCAACCCGCTCACCATGCTCATGGAGGTCCGGAACGGCTTTCTTCAGGCGGACCGGCCCAGCTGGAACTGCGTGGAATCCGTGGTCTCCGAGGGACTGGCCGTGGCGGCGGCCGACGGTGTGGAATTCGACCGCGAGGAGATCCTGGAGCTGATCCGCAAGATTTGTCTGGTAACGCGGTCCGGATGCTCTTCCATGTATCAGGACCGGACCCACAAAAGAAGCACGGAAATCGACTTTATCAACGGGACCGTGGTGAAACTGGCGCGGAAATACCGGATCCCCGTCCCCTGCAACACGTTCCTGGTCCAGCTGGTCCGGGGCGTGGAAAACTCCTACGTTCCTCCGGACTGACAACCTCTCTCCGTCAGGAAGCCGCGACAGGCGGTTCCTTTCCATGTTCCTTGCGGTAGAGCCGGACCGCCGCCTTCCATATCCGGACCCACGTGCCGGCGGGAAGCGGACCGCCGCGGCGGTACACGGCCATGAACCGCAGAGCGGACCTTTTATCAAGTCCCAGGTCCATGGATGAAAAGAAAATGCCGGCCAGATCCTTGACTCTCATCCGTTCGGGGATGGCGGAGCGGATCTCCGCCCGGTGAAGATCCAGTACGCGCAGAACGATCTCACCCTTTTCGAACGCTTTCTCATCCAGCAGGAAATGACAGAGATAGCAGTCCCGGTGATTCAGTCCCGCGAAGTGCATCCGGGCACAGGTCTCCGCCAGTTTTTCGATCAGGCGGTGTTTAAGACGCGAGGATGGCGGTTCTTCCGGCCAGGGACGGCAGAAATCCTCCAGAGAAGTGTGTTTCGTGATCTCTTCGGTGATCAGAAAGGATTCCATGGCGCAGGGCTTTTTTCCCCGGGCCGCATATGCCCGGATCGTCATGGTGGGCACGCCGAGGGACTCCAGTTTGCGGATGGCACGGTATTCGTTTTCGGCGCCGAATACGGGCATTCTCAGCTGAAAGAGATTTTTCAGAAGCTCCCGGACGGTCGTGGGACCGTGATACTTGATGAAATAGCCTTTCCCATCTTCCTCAAAACGCAGGGTCCGCCGGTTTTTCACCGACCGGTACACTTTTCCGGAAAGAGAGGCGGCGCACGCAAAGGGATCCTGACCGCGCCACAGGGCCGCGAAAGGTTCCCGAATATCCTGTTCCCGTATTTCCGCCATGAAAACCGTCTCCTTCTCTCCGTTCAGATCCCGTTTCCGTTTTCTTCGAGACGGGCCTGCCGTTTCCGGAGGGCTTCCCGGACCGCCTCGATCCCGTCGCACTCCGGCTGATCCTCCAGAAACTGTTCCAGGATCCGGACGGCTTCCTCCTCGGATCCGGCGCGCTCGGCCAAGTCCAGGATCCGGGCGCAGCGTTTCCGCTCGCCCTCTTTTTTTCTGGCCTGATAGAAAGTGTTCACTTCATCCATTCCGGAGTAGCCGGCATATTCCGACATGAAATGCTCCAGCAGGGCGCAGGCATCTTCGGGCTCCAGTTTCCGGGCGGATTCGATGGTCTCCCGGCACTTCTTCTGCTCGCCGGCCCGGATCTCCAGCGCCGCAATGGCGGAACGGATCTTCGCGGACTCGGGAGAGTCCGGATTCCCGGCCAGGAACTTTTCCAAAAAGGCCTGCGCCTGTGCGGGATCGGACATGGCCTCCGCTTCCTTCAGCGCCGCGCGGCAGCGGTCCTCTCCGGCGGAAAGGCGCAGTTTTTCCCGGACCGGTTCCAGTTCGGACGACAAAGCCGGATGACGGGTGAGAAAATCCTGAAGGATCTGATCCGCACCGGAAAAATCGCCGGACTGCGCCAGATGTTCCGCTTTTTCCCTGACAGACTGAAGGAGTTCGCGGTTTTTTCTGTCGATAAGTTCCTCCAGAAGCTGCCCGCCGGTGTACCATTTCTGAGAGAACCGGAAAAATCCGAGTTTGAAACGGCGGTCGTCCCGTCCGGAATCCCAGCGCACCTTCAAGGTACGGGCGGCGGATTGCTTTTTTTCCGTATAGTCCCTGCATTTTTCCAGAATATACGCAGACCGGACCTCCTTGTTTCTGGCGGGATCGAACTTGCGGAGTTCTTCTTCCGGCAGATCCCGGATCGGCACGCTGGCTCTGCCGATCTGCAGATATTCCCCTTTTTGGCCGTAGTACACGCCGGACGCATGATATTTTCCGAACCGGTAGGAGACATTCACTTTCTCCCCCTTTTCATACAGGGGGAAGAGGGTCTCCGCCTCCTTTTCCATGGCATGGCGAATCTCCGTATCGGAAACGGGGAACTCTTTTCGAAGTTCTTCCGCAAGAAACGCTTTCTCTCCTTCCCGATCCATCCGCGCCGCTTCCTTCGAAGAGACGGACGGCAGAAGCGGAAATATCTTTTCCGCCTCGATGCGGATCCGGGCCGTATGTTCCGCTTCCAGATACTCGGCGCTTTCGGCCGCCCGGTCGACCAGATCGGAAAACGAGCGTATGACATCCGCCGGGCCGCCGGGTTCCGCCGCGAAGAGGGCAAAGCCGACGAGCCGCATGCAAAGGAGCACCGCGGTCATCCGAACAGCAAGCTGGCGTAGTTCAGTCATAAGGTCACCTCATCTAGGGAAAGAATGCGGGAGAATATACATTCCCGAAACCGCCCGTTCAAGAGCGGAAGGAAAAAAACATGGAAAAAACCCCCTTGCAATTTTGATGGTGCGCGTCGAAACGGAAAAGGGGACGAAAAAGTTTATGGACGGACTTGACAAGGTGAAACGGAAGTGCTATGTTAATTCAACGTTGAATTATACCCAGGATTTCTTTCTTATGAGCCAGAAAATCACACTGAAAGATATCGCCGTCCGATGCGGCGTAACGCCCACTCTCGTTTCCGCTGTCCTCAATGGACGGACGGGGCGAATCGTCTGCTCGCAGGGCAAGAGAGAACTGATCCGGAAGACCGCAAAGGAACTGAACTACCAGGCAAACTTTTTCGCCCGGTCCATCAAGATGAAGGAAGTGCCGATCATCGGTCTGCTGCTCCACGTGAACGAATCGCATTCCGCCGGAAATACGGACGACTATGTGAACAGCTGTCTCTACGATATGACATTCGCCTTCAATAAGCATGGTCTGGAGGTTCTGTTTATTCCCTACTTTTCGGAGGAGGAACAGCTTTCCCGGGTAAAGAAACTTTACGCAGGCGGTCTTCTGGGCGGCGTAGTGACCAACATCATTCCGGAGTCACACCGGAAAATCTGTGCTTTTCTCGCTTCCGGGCAGTTGCCCTGCATGGTGCTGGGGGCGCCGAAAGAGGATAACGTCTACTGCGTCTATCCCAGAAACGAGTTTCTCTCCCGATGGATTCTGGAAATCGTCCGGGAAAGGAATTTGAGCGGAGCATACCACGCCGTCCTGCACAACGGCAAACTGAAGTTCGCGCGCTATCCCTTCCCGGGCGACTACCTGTGGCATGCCGTATTTCTGGAACCGGAAAAGGTGGCGGACGAAAAGGACACAGCCCTTTTTGTCACCGATATTCCCGGGCGAACAGAAATGAAGTCCATCGGAATGCTTCCGCCGAACCTGCTGATGTGCGAATCGGAGCGCTACAAAGAATTTATGCCGAAAAATGAGGATGCCGTACTCTTTTCCAGTTTTCCCGAACAGAACGAGATTCCCGCTTATGTCGAAGAGTCCATGCTCAACTGGATCGAAAGAGGGATCCGGCCGGAAATATACCGGAAAGTGTTCAACGTAAAGGAAGACGACTGGCTGTATGTCCCCGGGAGATATGCAATAACGAAACCCAGACAAGGAAAGGAGAAAGTGAAATGAACCTGACACGAAGAACCGGAAAAAGATTTACCCTCATCGAACTGCTGGTGGTCATCGCCATCATCGCGATCCTTGCCGGTATGCTTCTGCCGGCTCTTTCTTCAGCGAAGGAATTCGCGCGGCAGAGCACCTGTCTTTCCAATCTGAAACAGTTGTCCTACGGGTATCTCGCCTATTCGGATACCTATGATGGATTCATGATGCCTTACGCCTGTTCCAACACCGATTCCATCTGGGTAAGTAAAATGAGAAATCAGATCGGGGTCGGTCTCGGCGATCATGACAAGCCGACCACCGCCACGCCGTTTTTCTGTCCTTCCTCGGAATCTTATCCGGGCGAAACCTGGGGACCGTATTTTCATCCGAATCCATTCGGCTTTTACATCACTTACGGGCTGAATTTGTTCATCACCCCGACAGCAACTGACATCAAAAAACTGCCCAAGGTATCCAAAGTGAAATATCCCGCCGCCACCGCAACGATCATGGATTCCCGCAACAAGGACCGCAGTTACGTGAGCGAAGCCGGTGAAGAGTATCTGAATATCTTTCGTCATTCCAAACGGACGCTCAATGCCGGATTTTTTGACGGGCACGTGGCGGGCAGCGATTTACAGAAACTGCGGGATACACGGGATAAGTACATCGAAGACAGGACCGGAACGCTGTTCTTCCGCGGGCACAAATCGCCCGGCGTATACCTCTACAATCAATAAGAGCGGCACAGAAAATCCGTGCTGAAAAACAGGAGAGAAACGGTCATGAGGATTGTTTTTTCCATTCTGGGGATGCTCTGTCTCGTCATCGTATCGGCAGCGGACGAGCCGGCGCTGCTTTTTCGTGTGAAATTCGATACCTATCACGTAACGGCGGACTTCGCCGGAGGCAATCCCGGATCGAAGAATTTTCACTCCGATCTTCAGTTGCGCATGCATCCGGGAATCGACGGACAGGGCAATGCACTCTGTCTCAACGGCAGCGAGTTTTGCGCCTACGAAATGGAAAAGAACTTCACACCCGAACACGGGACGGTCAATTTCTGGGTCAGCGCGGAGAACTGGCGCTTTACGGACAATCGTACACAGGTGTTTTTTGAAGCGGCGCAGAAAAATTTCCGTCTGGTTGTCTACAAGTACGAATCCAATCCGTTCGTCTGCGTTTATCTCCAGTATCCCGGCGGTTCCGAATCCGTCAACGCCAAGGTCGATGCGGCGGACTGGCTGAACAAAAAATGGCACATGGTCACGGCGGTTTGGGATTCCGATTCCATGGCGGTGTACATTGACGGCAGACTTCCGGAGAAGTATGCTCCGGGAAATGTCCATCCGGCTATCCCGCGTAAAGAATTCAACAAGCCAAAGCCTCTGCCCGGGGCGGAACACGGCGGCGCCATCGGAATCGGAAATCTGTTTCATCGGTTCCATACCTCTGCGGAAGACCGGACTGCCATGGATGAACTTGTCATTTACGGACGCTGTCTGAAGTCTGCGGAAATTCTCGCCCTCTACGAGGCCAGAAGACCCTCCGTCAAGCGGAAACTCCCGCCGCCGGTACTGACTGTTCCCAGAGCGTCCTGCATCACGCTGGACGGTACGGTCGGCGACGCAGAGTATGCCGATGCGGCCCGCATGCCGCTGATGAAAGCGTACCGGATCGAAAACCACAAAATGCGCAATCAGACGGCCATGCGGATCAAGACCGACGGGGAAAATCTGCTTATCGGGTTCACTACCGATCTGCCCGTGACGAAACGGGTGATGACTGCCGACGATCAGGATATTTTCGACGACGATGTTTTCGAATTTTTCATGCGGGATGCGAAGGAACAGAAGCTCTGGTTCTGCATCAACGCCAACGGGGCGATCCTCGATGCGAAAAACGGAGACCGCAAATGGAACAGCGGAGCGAAAGGCGCCGCAAAAATTCTGGACAAGGGCTGGAGCGCGGAAATCTCCATTCCCCTTTCTTCGCTGGACAACCCTGTGGCCGGGACGAAGCGCCGGGCCAACTTCCGGGCGCTCAACTTCGCCAGTATTCCTCATTACTTCATGGGTTGGAACGGCGATCCGGGAGACGAGGAAGGCATCAGTTCCGTCATTTTTTCCGGTGATTCCTCCTGCGTCTCCCTCGAATCTCTCGGTGATATCTACAAGGGCAGTCTGGATGCGAAAATCCGTACAACTCTGCCCGTAACCCTGACCGTCAACGGAGAACCGGTACCGGAAACGGACGGAAAATTTCCGAAACAGCTTCCCGCGGGAAAGTACCTGCTGGAAATCAGTGCGGAAAACGTCTTCTCCTATAATCTGGAGTTCGCTGTTGAATCTCCCTTGAGCGTTTCCGCAAAACCCTATCCCTCGGAGGGCTTCATCGAGTTGAAAATCGATCTGGGCAACGCCGGGCCGGATATACTGAACAACCTCAAAACGTATTCCGGGCACATCGCTCTGACAAAGGAGGGCAGCACATTTTCCTCCGCGGATTTCAAGCCGGAGACTCTCTCCAAAATCCAGTTTCCTCTGCCGTCCGGACTTGCCCCCGGACAATACGAAATCGCCGTTTCCGTCGAGGGGCCTCAGGCTCTGCAGACAGCTCTCCCGTTCCGGGTGCCGGATATGACTCCGTATCGGAAGCATGTCGCGCTCGATCACACCGTGCCGGATCCATGGATCCGCGTAAACGACTGCGGAAACGGAGTCTTCGAAATCCTGGACCGCCTGTATGAATTCAACAACTCCCCCTTCCCCGCAAAGATGTTTTCCCGCGGAGAGAGTGTTCTGTACTCCCAGCCGGTGCTGACCATTGATGGCGTGTCTGTCTCCTGGCGGGCCCTGCGCATAGAGGAAAAGTACGATGATTACGTGGTGCTTTCCGGCAAGGGGGAATGTTCCGGCCTGATATTCGACTGGCGCGGAGAATTGTGGTTCGATGGATTGTGGAAACTGGATTTCACCATGACCCCGGAATCGGCATCGAAGGACATTCGCGATATGCATCTTCAATGGAGCGTGCCGGATCATTCCGCAAAATGCTTTCTCTCCCGTCTGCACAGCGGTTTCATCGCTACGCCCTGGGACAAGGACGGCAAGATCGAAAAGAAGCTCAATCTCGCCGATGCCTCCTGGCTTACCGGACATGTTACCGGCATGATGTGGCAGCCGCTTTCCGGCGCCAATTTTGTGGAGGGCACAGAGAAAACCACGGTTCTTCGCCGCGGAAAGGAAAATGTTGAGGTAACGCTCAACATCATTGCCGCGCCGGTTACGCTGAATCAGTGTGCAAAGTACTCTCTGGCCTTCATGGCTACGCCGGGAAAGCGTCCGCCGAAAGGATTCCGGACCGTCCGTGAAGGGAGTTATATGGGGAATCCGTACCAGAATATCCAAATTTCAAGCACGGCCGGATGCAACCGGGAAGATGCCGTTTACGGCTATGCCGGACACCGCATGCGGTTCCCGGATCAATTCCGGGAGAAGTGGATCATTCCGTACGGTCGGAAAGGCATCAAACTGTTTCCATACCACCAGCCGAAAGGCATCAGTCAACTGGATGACGAATGGGATTATTTTCTGGCCGAATGGCGCACCAATCCGGGATACATGCAGACTGGAATCAAGCACGGGAACGATACAATCGACCTCGTTCACTGCTGCGGGGAAGGCATTGCCGACCTGATGGCATACAGACTCGAAAAACTCTATGCCGATTTTCCCGAACTGGGCGGAATCTATTACGATATTTCCAATGTCGGAACTTGCGACAATGAACACCACGGGCATGGCGGGACGGATGCGTTCGGGCAGAAATACTGCGATTCCACCGCAATGAGCCTGAGGCATTATCTCATGCGGATCTGTAAAATCAGTCACAGGCACGGGAAGAAAACCTTCATTCACGCCCACAACTATTTCAACCCGATCGCCCACAATTTTGCCGATCTGTGGTATCCCGGAGAAGAATTCGTCTGGCTCTACGGTAACGATCCGGACCACTTCTACAGCGAGATCCCGCTCGCCGAACTGCAGTACGCATACAGCCCTGTGGTGCGGGGCGCGGCGGTCATCCGATGCAACCAGATTTCCCGTGTCCTCTTCATGGACAAATTGAAGCCGCGTGCAAAAGAACTGAACGGAGAAGCGATGGCGGTCCGCTCGTTTGCCAGCGCCTGGCTTCATGATTTCACGGTGGATTCCGACTGGATCAACAACCGGGCGGTAGCAAAATTCTGGAAAATCCGCTTGGAATTGAATCTCGATGACGCCGTATTCTTCGGCTACTGGTTCAACGATGCCGTCCGATCCGCTTCCCCGCACGTCTTTGCCTCCTGGTACAGGTTGAAACACCCGGATTATTCTCATCTGATCATCGTCGGCAATCTCGGAAGGGAGGATCAGAAGGCGGCGCTGTCTGTTGACTGGGCGAAGCTCGGACTGGACAACAGCAAAGTCGAAATAAAGGAGCTATGGAATGACCGTCCGTTGTCCTTTGCCGATCTGAAGGACTTCGCAATACCGGAAAACAGCTTCATTCTCATCGGCATAAAAAAGCAGGCTGAAGACTGAAACGATGCGGCTGCAAAAGTGTCGGCCTCTTGAAAGACTGATATTCGGTGTGAACAAAAAAAGTTCCGGCTTGCAATTTTGGAAAACCGGCGTATCTTTCTGTGAAAGCACCAGGAAGGGAGTACGGAAAATGCCGGACGAAGAAAAATGGATCGATCTGCATACGCACAGCACGGCATCGGACGGATCGGATACGCCATCCGAACTGGCGGAAAAGATGTGCGCTTCCTGTCTCGCGGCGGGCGCGCTGACGGATCATGACACGGTCTCCGGACTGGAAGAGTTTCTGCGGGCATCGGAGGAAAAGGGCTTTTTCGGCATTCCGGGCGTGGAACTCTCCACGAGGCTTCGCGGAAAGGAGATCCACATCGTCGGACTCTTCATCGACTTCACATCCGGGGAGCTGGTGAAGTTTCTGCAGGCCCGCCGGGAGGAACGGCTCCGCCGGAATACGGAAATGATCCGGAAACTCCGGGAAAACGGATACGAGATCACGGAGGAGGAAGTCCATGCGGAAGCGGGCGGCGAAAGCGTGGGTCGTCCCCATATGGCGCGGGTCCTTCTGGCCAAAGGATATTTCTCCGAAATGCGGGACGTCTTCTCCCGCTGTCTCGGGCGGAACGCCCCGTGCTATGTTCCCCGGGCGAGCGTGACGCCGGAGGAAGCGATCCGGGTCATTCTGGCGTCCGGCGGTCTTGCCGTCTGGGCGCATCCGATCCTTTCCGCATCCACCCGGTCGGCCATGCGGCGCGTGCTGCGGGAGTTGGTGCCCGCGGGACTTTCGGGACTGGAAACGCGCTATTCGCTGTACAGGGAAAGCGACCGGGCGGCGGCGAAGGCGGTGGCGGCGGAATTCGGACTTCTGGAA
Organism: Lentisphaeria bacterium; assembly: GCA_017615635.1. GTDB lineage: Bacteria > Verrucomicrobiota > Lentisphaeria > Victivallales > UBA1829 > RGIG8244. The sequence continues at coordinate 13,178 of JAFZZR010000028.1, read as the reverse complement.
TCCGGGGGGAGCGATTATCACGGAGTGAATCAGCCTGGTATCGAGCTGGGGAGGAAACTGGAGATCCCGTACGGCGATCTGGAAAAAATGCTGAAAAAGCTGGGGCGGAGTTGATTTTTGCGCGGGACGTGCTACTTTTCCGGAAACGCATTCAAAAGCAAGGTGAGAGATATGACAAAAGTGCCGGTATATTTCGTTCCGGTCAAGGACAAGCCGAGTCCGGAAGAAGTCAGCGCGGCGGCCCGGGGACTCTTTGCCGCTTTGCTGGAGCGGGAACATGTGACGCTGGAAAAAAAGCTGGCGCTGAAGGTGCATTTCGGAGAAATGGGGAACCGCACGTTCCTTCCGGCGGCGGATTACGACGGGATCGTGGATCTGCTGGAGGAACAGGGGTCTTCCTGCTGCTATATCGAAACCTGTGTGCTGTACGGAGGGAAACGGTTCCGCGCCGAGGAGCACCGGAAACTGGCGAAGTCCCACGGTTTCACCCGGCTTCCCGTAATCATTGCGGATGGAGAATCCGGAGAGGAGCAGACGCTTCATCCGATTTCCGGGAAGCACTTCCGGACGTGCAGTCTGGGCCGGGCGTTCGATGATTTTCCCCAGATCATAGTCTGTTCCCATTTCAAAGGGCATGCGCTGGCCGGATTCGGAGGCGCGCTCAAGCAGCTTTCCATGGGATTTGCCTCGAAGGGGGGCAAACTGGCCATGCATATGGGGATCAAGCCGAAGATCCGCAACTGGCTCTGCAAACGGTGCGGGGTCTGTCAGAAACGCTGTCAGGCCGGGGCGATCACGCTGGGCCGGGCGAAAGGCGAGGTGTCGCGGATCGATCATGAAAAATGTCTGGGATGCGGCGCCTGTTTTTCCGCCTGTCCTCATCACGCGGTCTCCATCCTTTCCCTGCGCGGACTGAGCGGTGTCTTCTTCCAGAAGCGGCGGTTTCGGGAGAAGCTGGCGGAATATGCAGCGGCCTCCCATACCAGCCACCGGAACATATATCTGAATTTTGCACTGGTGATCACCCGCGGATGCGACTGCGAACCCCGGCCCATGTTCCCGCTGATCCCGGACATCGGGATCTTCGCCTCGCTGGATCCGGTGGCCGTGGACCAGGCCTGCTGGGATGCCTGTGCGGAACGGGGCCGGAAATTCAAAGGGACCGAAATGCTGGAGCATGCGGAAAAAGCGGGGGCGGGCAGCCGCTCGTACGAATTGATCCGCCTCTGATCTTCGTCAGAAGAACATCCACTCCAGATACCGGACGACGCCGTCCGTCGGGCCTGCCGCGCTGTCGGAGACAGTCCAGGTTGCGGCCAGCCGTTTGGAGGGACCGCTCCCGGCGGCGGCCGGATCGACGACCACGGTGACGGTCTGTCCCTGCGACCAGTTCAAATTGTTCAGGAGCTTTGTGAAGAGAGTTCCCTCGATGGAGTCCTGCAGGGGGACCCGTTCCGTCTGATACAGAAGAATGGCTTCCCGGACCTGCGCCAGCTCGTCCTCTTCCAGTTTGCAGACGTACCGGAGATAGAAATCCCCGGCGCCGAAGAGATTCGGATTCTGCGTAAAGAGCGAGTTGGACGAGGAGGAGCCGCCGCCCTGTCCCTGTCCCGAAGAGCCGGTGGAGATCATGGAATTGGGCGGAATGACGCGGACAGAGGAAAGCCGTCCGCCGCGGTCGGGCGGGAAAAGATCGGTAAAGCCGGGTATCCAGAAGAGTTCTTCCCGATACTGGAGTTCGCCGTTTCGCGGAAGCGGTCTCCGCCCGGAATCTTCATAGTCGGCGCTTTCCATTCCGTCCTCCGCAATGGTATCGTCGGAATCCACGTAGTCGGAAAGGAGTTCGGAAAACTGTTCCACCTGATCCAGATACTCGGAATCGGCCGAGGGATCGGCGGCCAGACGCCGCACCGTGGTCCTGCAGTAGAGACGGGAGAAATCGAGTCCGGCGGCGGCGTCCGTGATGACGAATTTCACCGGGATTCCGTGGTAGTCCATGACATGCTCCGCGCCGTCGGCCGGAAACCGCTCGTATTCGTAATCCGCGTAATCGAAATAGAGCAGGGACGTGCCGGGAGACGTGGCCCGGTCGGCGGCGACAAGCCATTGGACCCGGTTGAGAGCGCCTTCGCAGAGATAGGCGGATTTCTGGAGACGCGTGTGCGCCGCCATGCCCGAAGTACCCAGCTGGGAGAGGGCCATCAGGGCGGAAACGATCAGAGAACAGGAGACGATGACCGCCAGCACGGGAATCAGGACGGTTCCTTCTTCCCTCCGAAGGCGGAGTCTTGCCTGTCTGCGGTATAAAGCGATCCGGGTCATCGTGTTGTGCTCCCCTGTGCGGCGCTCATCCTGTCGCCGAACACGCTGCTGGCGCCGCTGCCGGCCGTCCGGCGGAGCCAGGATTCTTCGGTGCCGTCCTCCCAGACCACAGTCATGCGGATCGCCAGAGGCAGAAAGCTTTTTTCTTCTCTGTCCCACTCCGCCTCTTCCCATTCCAGTTCTCCGTTCTCGCTGCGGTCCGCATAGAGGAAGGAGACGGACCGGACTTTCCGAGCCAGGACTTCGCGGGTCCAGGGCATGTCGTCCTCGTCATTCACCAGCCAGGGGAACCGGGGAAAGAGGGAGCAGTCGGCCACGAGATCGCCGTCCTCTTCCAGGCGGATCCGGACGAAGAGAAGAGAGCCTTCGGATCCGGCATAGGCACGGCGGAGACTTGTGAAGAACAGTTCGTCCTCCTGTCCGTCGAAGAGAAGATCCGAGGAGGTATCGTTGGTCCCGTCCCTGTCGGTCCAGTTGAAGGGGACCGCGTTGCGGACCAGCGTATCCATGACGGTATCGATCTTTCTGTACTCTTCCAGCCGGGCGGTCAGGCCGGACGCCGCTTCCCAGGTTTTCCAGAAGGACATGGCGGCCGTACCGGTAATGAGGACGACGAAGCCTGCGACCGTCAGGGCCGCGGCCAGTTCGACCAGCGTGAAGAACCGCTTTTCAGTTTTCCGTTTCGGTGAGCGCATTGTCGTAGAGGATCCTGTCGATCGTCAGGCGGTCCAGTTCCTTGCCGTCGGAGAGACGGTAGAGCTGGATCGTGCAGGCCTGAAGTTCGGGCTGTCCCGCGATCCCGTTCATGGTGTATTGTTCGTGGACGTCGTCCATTTCCTCCCAGGTGATGACTGTCCGGCAGTCTTCGTAGGGGAAAAAACGTTCGGGTACGGTCTCCACTCCGTTCCCGTGGAGAAGCGCGTACTCCGCGGCCTCCAGAAGACGATGGGTCGTATTCCAGTCCTCGGCCGCCTGCGCGATCCGTTTCCGGGCCGACGCCGCCAGCTGGAACAGGACTCCCAGGGACATGACCAGCACGGCCACGGCCACTACCGTTTCCAGCAGAGTGAAACCTTTTTTCCGGCGGACCATCATGGAACGTCCTCCTCTTCGCCGAGTTCTCGGCTGGTGAGAAGACCGGTCAGCAGCGAGATCCGGAACTCCCGGCGCACGTTGCCGCACCGCATGACCAGCACGCGGGTCCCGGAGGCGCCGCCGTCGGGATAATACCGGAACAGCTCCACGCTGTCCCCTTCCGGCTCGGCGTTCAGTGCCGTTTCCCGGGAATATTCGAAACCTTCCGGCAGTTTCCAGCGTATGGAGGATCGTTCGGCTTCGGGATCGGCGGGATCCGAAAGAAAGAATTCGTTCGAGGCCGGATCAAAACAGACGGCGCGGTCCTCGCCCTTCTCCACGGCCTGGAAGCGGACCCGGGCGCAAAACGCCTGGAATTCGAGAGCGGTCTCTTCCATGCGGGAGGAGGCGGAAGGCGACCGGAGCATGGGAACGGCCATGGCGGCCAGCACGAGAAGGATCGCCATGACGGCAATGACTTCCGGGAGCGTGAAGAAAAGCCGCTTTTCAGTCGTCCCAGTTATTGATATCGGCATTCTCCCCTTCTCCTTCGGACTGTCCGTCGGCGCCGAGACAGGAAAGATCGTAGGTGTCCGTATTATGTTCGCCGGGAACTACATAAACATATTCGTTCCCCCAGGGGTCCAGCGGGATCTTCTTCATGTAGGGGCCGTCCCACTTTTCGTGGCCGTCCAGATTTTCCACCAGTCCGCGCAACTCGGAAGGATACTGCCCTACGCGGATCTTGTAGTTGTCCAGTTCCTGTCCCAGGAGCTTCAGCTGCATTTTCGCGGTGCCGATCCGTCCCTGCTTCACATAGTTCATGTAGACAGGCGTGGCGATGCCGGCCAGGGTGACGAGGATGACGATGACGACGACAACCTCGATAAGGGTGAACGGCATTCTTTTTTTTGCACGTTTTTCAGATTGGATTTTCATAGTCCGGGACCTCCTTGTACGTTGACTGAGTTCAAATCCATCATAGCCATAAAAATCGAAACGACGACGGTCAGGACGGCCGCCGCCAGTAAAACGATCACCGCCGGTTCGAACAGACTCAGCAGACGCTTGATCTTCTGCCGGGTGTCCGCCTCCAGATTATCCGCGATCCGGGTCAGCATTTCGCCTACGGCCCCGGACTCCTCGCCCACGCGGAGCATCGGGGTCATCTCGGCCGGCAGAAAGGTGTTGCTGCGCAAGACGGCCGACAGTTTTTCGCCGCCCCGGATCCGTTCGGCGATCCCCTGAAAAGCACGGCAGATCACCGGATTGTACAAAATCTTTTCCGCGATCCGGACCGACCGTATGATCTCCACATGATTGGAAAGCATGATGGAGAGAGTCCGGATCCAGCGGCACATCTCCAGATCGGAAATGATCCTGCCCAGCACCGGAACGGAAAGAAGAAGACGGCTCACATGAAAACGATAGGCGTCCGGACCCATCAGATGCCGGATCAGCCGGTGCGCCAGCCAGGCCGCCAGGATCAGCAGGGGCAGCCACCGGAAAAACGCACCCGCCGCCAGCAGAAACTCCATGGAGGGGGGCAAAGTCCGGCCCATGTCTTCGAAGATTCTGGCGAACCGGGGAACGAACACGGTGAACATGAGGATCGTGACCAGCAGGGTGACGCAGAGAATGGCGCATGGGTAAATGGAACTGGAAATCAGGAAGCTGCGCAGATCCCGGCTTTCCGTCATAAACTGGAAAAGATGGCGCACCGATTCCGGAAGACTGCCTGTCTCCTCGCCGCTTTCGATAAGGTTTGCATAGTAGCCGGGGAACAGAGACCCGTGCGAGCGCACCAGTTCCGAGAATTTCTTGCCTTCATGGAGTCCCTGCCGGAGAGAAAGCACGAAGTTACGCTGTTCCTCCTTTTTTGCGCTTTCCGCAATGATCGACAGCGCTTTTTCCAGAGGAATGTAAGCCGAAAGAAGCGGAGCCAGCTGCCGGGTGAATCCGTAGACGTCGATCCCGGAACGCCGCAAGGCGAAGGCGCGGTCTCCCTCCCGGGTCCCCGTACCCAGCGCACGTACGGGGATCAGGCCGCGGCTGCGGAGTTTGCCCAGCGCCTCGACGGGATTTTCCGCCTCCATGAGGACTTCGCGGGGCGGATCGCCGTTTTCGGAAGCCAGATACCGGTAGATAGCCATGAAACGCCGTCCTTCCTCACTCGCTGTCCGCCGCCACGCTCCGCAGCGCTTCATCCGCCGTGGTGATGCCCAGACGGACCTTCTCCTCCGCGTCCTGGCGCAGCGTCGTCATGCCGTTCCGCACGGCAATGGCCTGAAGCTCGGAGCTGTCCGCGCTCCGGTTGACGGCCGACCGGAACTCATCGTTCACGAGGAGCAGTTCGAAGATCCCGCTCCGGCCTTTGAATCCGGTCCGGGAGCAGGCACGGCATGCGGCGGTTTGCTCCGGAATGCCGCGGCATACGGGACAGATCTTCCGGACAAGACGCTGGGAAAGCACGCCGCTCAGGGCGGAAGAGACCAGGAAGGGTTCGATCCCCATATCCAGAAGCCGGGTCACCGCGCCCGCCGCATCGTTGGTGTGGAGCGTGCTGAGGACCAGGTGTCCCGTCAGGGCGGCATTGACGGCAATGTCGGCGGTCTCCCGGTCGCGGATCTCCCCGACCAGAATGATGTCCGGGTCCTGACGGACGATGCTCCGGAGACCGGAGGCAAAAGTGACGCCGATCTTGGAATTGACCTGCATCTGGCAGAGTCCCCGCATCTTGTATTCCACCGGGTCTTCCACGGTGATGATCTTCCGTGTCCGGTCGTTCAGAAGGTGCATGACGCTGTACAGCGTGGTGGTTTTTCCGCTGCCGGTGGGTCCGACCACCAGGATCATGCCGTGGGGGAGCCGGATCAGGGTCCGGAATTTTTCCAGAAGGGAATCGGTCATGCCCAGGGTGGTCAGATCGAATGTCAGGGCCTCCTGATTCAGCAGCCGGAGCACCAGACTTTCTCCCGTCAGGATCGGGATCGTGCTGATTCGCATGTCCAGCGTATCGCGTCCCAGACGGATGGACGTCCGGCCGTCCTGCGGCACCCGGCTTTCCGCAATGTTCAAGCCGCCCAGCAGTTTGATGCGGGACGAAATGGCGGGGAACTGATTCAGCGGACAGGTCATGATCTCATGCAGGACGCCGTCGATCCGGCACCGCACCGAGACCTGTTCCATGCCCGGCTCCACATGGATATCGCTGGCGCCCGCTTCGATGGCCCGCGTGAAAATATCGTTCACCAGACGCACGATCCTCGCCTCGCCCGCCATGTTCCGGAGCGTGTTCTCGTCGTCCGTATCCGGTCCGGCGGCGTCACCGGATTCCTCTTCGCCCATGCCGCGCAGACGGGAGAGAAACCGTTCCACGCAGGTGCGCCGGGCCAGAAGGAATCCGGCCTTCCGCTTCCACTGTTTCCGGGCGGCATAGGTCAGGGACCCGACGCTGTAGGGATCGGAAACGAGGAAGACCAGGGATTCGTCGTCCCACTCGTAAGGAACGCAGAAATTTGCCTGAAAGAAGTCGAATCCGCCCTCCGGAAAGGGAAGCGGTTCCTCCAGATCGCTTTCATCCGGGATCCGGATGCCCGTCTTCTCCGAGTAAAGCCCGGTCAGCTGCTGTTCCGTCAGCGCGCCGGACTGCACGAGCGAGTAATCCGCGTCCCGGAGTTCCGCGGGTGTTCCGCCTGTCACGGCGGCGGGATTTGACTCCGTTTCCGCTCCGGCGGCGGCCCGCACGGCCGCGGAAATGTCATCCGGAACGAAAGGAGCCGGGCAGCTGCCTGCGGTCATCGGGATATATCTCCTTCTTCGAACACGGTGAAAGGCCTGTTTGCGTCGGGCTGATCGCCCAGCGTCCGGTCGAAGGCGTTGAGATAACGCAGGGCGTCGTTATACTTCCGGATCATGTCCTCCACCTGGTTTTTCTCGGTGACGACCGTACCGGTGATGAGGATCAGTATCTCCGACCGCTGGGCGCTGGCGTCGGTGCTGCCGAAGAGACGGCGCAGAAGCGGGATATTGGCGATGAAAGGGACGGAGGAGAGGGCGTCGGACCGCTTTTCCTGGATCAGGCCGCCGATCACCATGGTATGCCCGTTCCGGATCGTCATATTGGTTTCCACGGTCCGTTTCCAGAAAATGGGGCAGTTCACGCTGCTGGAATAGGTCTTTCCGGTCTCGTCCACGCCGGAAAGCTCCTGATTCACATCCAGCGCAATATATTCCGAACTCGTCACTTCCGGCGTGATCGTCATACGGATTCCCACGTCCTCGAAGCTCACCGTGGTATTGTACACGGTGGACGTCCGGCTCTGCGACGCGGTATCCGTCATGGCCGAGGCGATGTAGGGGACGCGTTCGCCCACCCAGATCTCCGCCTCCTTGTGACTGGAGACCAGGACTTGGGGACTGGAAATGACCTTGACGTTTCCGTTTTTCGCCAACGCCTTGACATAACCGTATTTCTGAGTCGGATTGTCCGGATTGTAAATCAGCGCGCGTCCTCCGTTTTCCGCGTTGGGCAGAACGGATGTGATGTTGCCGGAACTGTCCTTCGTGACAGTGAACGGATTCAGATTCGAATAATCGGTGCCGCCGCCAATCACGTTGCCGTCGATGGTGCCCTGCATGGAAAGCTCCAGTCCGAATTCCGTGCTCTTATCCAGCGTGACCTCCACCACAAGCACCTGGAGAAGGACCTGGGCCGGAACCACATCCAGCCGATCCAGCACGGCTTTGATGGAGGCGTATGTCCGGGGTGTTGTCCGGATCACCAGACGGTTGAGTTCGCCATCCGCAAAGATCCGGACCGGCGTTTCGAAAATGCTGGATGCCTGATCGGTCTGTGTGCTGGCGGTAGTCCCGTTGGTACCCGTCTGAATGGAGGAACTCGAATTCGTCCGCCGGGTGTTGTTCCCGCTTGTGTTCTGCGTGTTCACCGTGGTGGTCCGCACGTTGCCCGTACTGTTGTCGATGGTCAGGGACTGGCCCGTGGTATTGTAGATCATGGACAATCCGGAAAGGAGCCGGTCCGCGTTGCCGTGGAGCACCTTGTAGACGAAAACCCGTTCCTGATCCAGGGAGAGGGCGCTGTCCAGGATCGTCACCCAGTTCCGGATCTCTTCTATGGCCTCGTGCGTGGCGGCGGATCCGACGATGAGCTGGATCCGGTCCACGGCGGTCAGCTGGACGGAACCCGGCTGTTCGGTGTTGGATCTGGCATCGGTGGACTGTACCACATAGAACCCGAGCACGGGGAACACTTCCTTGAGTTCGGCGACGATCCGGCTGGGCAGCACATTTTCGCATTTCATGACCAGACGGGGCCAGCTGCTCTTCCCGCTCCGGTCGGCAAGATCCAGGATCTGTTTCAGCTTTTCCGTATTTTCCGCCGTGTCGCAGATGAGGATCGCATTGGGTTTCGCAAGTTCCGCGATGGCCGCGTCCTTCCCGAGAAACGGCTTGATCTGCGCCGCCATGTCCTTCGCCGTGGTGTTCTTCAGCGGATAGCAGAAAATCTCCCGAGCCTTCTCGTCCAGCGAAAGATCCGGCTGCTGCGCCAGCTTGGAGACCGGCACGATCCGGAGGAGCGATCCTTCGCAGCGGATGGATGCGCCCGCCATGCGGAGCATTCTTTCGAAGGTGACCCAGAGTTCCCGCTTCGTCATATTGGAGTTGATGTTGAGCGTGACCGTGCTTTTCAGGTCCGGATCGGCCAGGAAGTTGAAGCCCAGAATATCCGCGAACGCGGGGATCACGTCGATCAGCGGCGCACTGTTGAAGACAAGCGAAACCGCCGTCTGCTCCCCGTCGTCCAGAAGAAGGAAGTCCTCGTAGAACGGCGTCCGCTTCGAAGGATCGGCGGTCTCCTTTCCGTCCCGCGGAACGGAAGGATGCGATTCCAGCTTCTTCAGATCGGAATCGGAGACCGCGGATTTCTCCGTCTGTTTCACCTTGACCTCATCGCTCTCCGGCTTCTGTTCCATAGCTCCGGCCGCCGCTTCCTTTTCATCCCGGTGCAGAAACGCAAATCTGTCCTCTTCCTTCTTCTCCGGATTCTCCGACTTGTCCCGCTGGAACATTTCGCATCCGGGCAGGAGTGTCAAAAGCAGAAAAAGAGACACCCAGCAGTATTGATTTTTTCCATTCCGTTTCATATTCTTCCCTTCGATTTCCGCTGTCGCTTTATGTTATCTGACTTTCTCTTTCCGATCCTGTTGTATCACTGGCTGCGCGAACGGCCCTGCCATGAACCGCGCGATCCGTTCCGCCCGGTCCCGCCGCCGTTCTGCTGCTGATTCCCGCCGCCGTTCTGCTGCATGAACCCGTTGTTGTTGAAGGGAAAACCGCCGCGTGTTCCGCCCATGCCGCCCATGCCGTTCATCATCATGCCCTGCATCATCCAGGGGAACATCATGCCCCGACCCTGGGTCCCGAAGGGATTGGTGTTCGTATTGCGGCTGCGTTCGGCGCCTGCGTTCCGGGAGGCTTCCACAAGTTCCAGTTCCAGCTTTTCGGAGTTCTTCATCAGCGTGGCTCCGGTTCGTGTGACGGCCGTGAGCTTGTATCCGTTGGCCAGCGTTTCGCCCACGCGGACGTACTGCTGATAGACCACCGCCGCTTCTTCATTGTTTCCGCCGTTCTGCTGACGGTTTTGCATCTGACGCCACCGGGCAAACATTTCGCCGGACCCGAAACGGGCGCGGGCGAATCCGCCGCCCTGCTGTCCGTTATTCTGATTCTGTGCGGTGTTTCCGGCGCCCGACGTCTGCGCTCCGCCGTTCATGAATCCGCCGCCCTGCTGTCCGTTGTTCTGAAAGGCGGGCATGGCGATGGGCGGTCCGCCCTGCTGCATCCAGGGGAAGGGGAAGTTCGTGTTCTGTCTGCGTTTCTGCAGAATGATGGCGCCGGACTGTTCACCGATGACGAAGGTGCCCACCAGTGTCATGTCCAGTCCGGTGTTCGAATTTCTCCGGCCGGGGATCCGTGCGCCGGGACAGCGTGCCGGATCGAAGATGTTGCCTTCCACGACTCTGCGGACGGACACCTCGGCGCTCCGGGTTTCGGGGACGGGTTCCTTTTTCCGGGACACGGTTTCGGTTTTCGCGGGCGTTTTCTTCTTTTCCTTTTCCGATGCGCGGAAAAAGTATTCGTCCTCATTCACCTGCGGCGTTTCCGCCTGCTTCAGCAGACTCCAGAAGATCCCGCCCGCCAGACAGATATTCAGAAAAATCAGAAAGGCCTTCACAGCATCATCTCCTCCTGTTTGTTTTCCGGGGCGGTCCGGCAGATGATCCGAAGCGTTCCGGAAAAACGGAGTTTCAGTTCCGTATCCACCTCAGCTGCAGCTACATTGGTCCTTTTGGCCGGCTGGGCGGCGGATCCGTTTCCTGCCGTGGCGGGCGAGGCGGCCATCCGGTCGATACGGGGCATCTCCTGCCGGAATTCCGCACGTTTCCAGGCCGGAGCGTGGGGCAGAGTGCGGATCGCGGCCAGGAATTTGGCGATTTCCTCCAGGGAACCGGAGAAGGAGACTTCCAGTTCGGCGAAACTGAGATTTCCGTTGATCCGGGTGGTCCTGGCCGATCCGAGACTTGTCAGCTTGATCCCCTGGGTATTCGCCGCATTCTCCACCAGCTCGCGGAACCCGAGAGACACGTCGCCTTCCAGTTCCTCATCCCAGAATCCGGCCAGCCGTTTCTCGTAGGCGGTCCGGATCGAGGCAAACGACCGGGCTTTCCGGTCGAGTATGGCGAACTCGGTCTTCTCTTTCTCGACTTCTTCCTTGAGCCGGGCGATGTCCGAATCGCCCGGCAGGATCCCGCGGACTTCACTGCTGTACTGGGAAAAAAGCCAAATCCAGCTGATCAGCATGATGCTCAGAGCCAGGATCAAACGTCCTTTGGGCGTATTCAGAAGAAAATGAACGGCGTTTTCCCCTTTCATTTCGACTCCTCCGCAGGTACCAGTCTCAGAACCGTCATCGTCAGGGTCTCGCCCATGGTACGCTGCTGCAGCTGGGCGATCTTCCAGTAGCGGATGGATTTCAGGGCGGCCGGCAGATTCGCAGTGGCCGATTCGCTTTGAAGCATCAGGTCCGCGGTGGTTCCGTTGAACCGGAGACTGGTCACCAGCATGTCCGGAGGAAGCGATGTCGTAAGGTCTTCCAGACGGGTCAGCGTTTCACGGTCGCCTTCCTCCAGCTGCAGGATCCGCTGAAGTTCGCGGCTCTCCTTTTCCTCCTTTTTCAGCGATGTCCGCAGCCGGGAGCTCTTCCGGCGGTAGTTGTCCCGTTCACTGACCAGCGTAGAGTATTCCTTCGAACGGGCGGCCGCCGACTGCGCCACGGTTTTCAGGTGGATTCCGCCCAGGAGCAGGAGCAGAAGCACGGTCGCCGCCAGATGCAGCCGGAGCCGTTTCGGACGCAGCGGCGCGGGCAGCACGCGGACGCCTCTCTCCCCGTCCCGGAATGCGTTCGACATCAGAAGACGCATGACGAGCAGACACTCCATATATTCCTGGATCGGTGTCTTCTCCGGAAGGATGAAACACTTACGGAATTCCTCCTCCCAGACCGGAGAAGGAACGCGGTCTTCCTCTCCGGCCGCACGCCACTGTCCGCGTGAAAAAACGAAATCCTGTTCCAGTACGGAAAGCATGACATCCGGATCATCGGCGCGGACGGCCAGAAGCGGATGGATCAGGTCATCGGCTTTTTTCCGGCAGGCGCTGAGAAGTGCCGCAAGAGAGAGAAATCCGGATCCCGGAAACGCATACACGTTCCAGAGGGTATTCTTTTCCCCGTCGGCGGGAATGAACTGGATGATCGGATCGGCGGGAACTTCCGTCAGACGGCGGGGCAGCTCGAACTCCAGCGCGCTGCGCCGGGCCGATATCCCGGGTACCGAAAGCGCCGGACAGCGGAAGAAACCGCCGCCCGGCACATCGCCGCACAGAATAAGGCATCCCTGAGCCCCGCCGGTCTCCCGGATCGCCGTCCGGATCGCTTCGCCCGGATCGTTTTCACCGACGGGGACAGACGAACAGGCGGCGAGTCTGTATTTTCCCCGGGAGGCCCTGCGGAACCGGCAGACCGCCGCCCGGGTCCGGGAAAAGGAAACCAGCGTGTATTCCCATCGTCCGAAAAGACGCATCGTCTCTTACTTTCCTTTTTGTTCCCGGACCTTCCGCGCCAGTTCACGCAGTTTCTGATCGGCCGCACGGGGATCGCTCTTCCGGAGCTCCTCGTACGCTTTGTATTCTTCCGGCAGTTCGGTTTTCACCATCTGTTCCATCTTTTCCCGCGGGCTCATCCGGACGGGAGCCGCCGGGTCTTCGGATCCGGGTTCACGGCCGCCGAAGCCGGAGCCCATTCTTCCGCCGCCGGCACCGGGCCGGCCGAAGCTGAGCCCTTCCTTCTCCAGCAGCTCGAAATATTTTTTCATGGCGGTGCGGGGATCGGTCTTGCGCAGTTCGCCGATTTCCTTGAGTTCCGCCTCGTATTTCTTATTGAATTCCGCCATTTTCGCCCGACGCGTGAAATCGGCCATGGGCAGCGTCACGCCGGCTTTCGACGCCAGCTCCTGCATCCCCTTTTCCGCTTCCGCACGAGCCTGCACCAGCTTTGCAAATTCTTCCGGATACTTCGCTGCCAGTTCCGCCTCTGCGTCTCCGCGGGTATCCCTCATCATCATGCCCGGGCCCTCGCCGCCGCCGAAACGGTTGCCGGACCGGAATCCGCCGCGACCGCCGGGACCGCCGCCGAAACCGCC
>JAFZZR010000027.1 GCA_017615635.1 Lentisphaeria bacterium | reverse complement strand
TGCGTATGCGCATCGAAGATCCGGTGCGGCACGAATTTTTCCAGCTTTTCCTCCCAGATTTTACGGTCCAGTTCGGTATAACGGAAATCCGGTATCTCCTGTGTCATCTTGCGCTCCTCTTCTGCGGTTGTCCGAATTGCGGTCCGGAGACAATAGCACGGAAGTGCGGAAAAGTCAAATCGGGACGGCAGACGGCAAACCGGCGTATAAAATTTCAATTTTTTTGAAAAAAAGAGTCTTGCTTGCTTGTTTTTTTAAACTTATTGTGGTATTATAAATACTACCAGACAGCAGATGGAGATAATCCTTATGAGCGGCGGAATCGATTATGCAAAATTGAAACCGGATCACAAGTCCGTGGAGCCGCTTCATGTTCAGCTCTATCAGGCTCTGGTCCGGGAGATTCGCGCCCTGCCCCCGGGCTCTGACACGATCCTCATGTCCGAGCGCGAGCTCTCCGCCCTCCTGAAACTGGGGCGCTGCACGACCCACCGGGCCTACGAGCAGCTGCTGGCGGACCGCCTGGTGCGGCGTCTGCCGGACAAATCGCTGGCCGTCCGGCGGGATGCCCGGGTGAAAATCCGGGGGGCGTACCCGGTGATCGGCGTCCTGATCGCCCTGAATTTTACCGATCTGCTGCACCTTCGCAGCAACAACATCCAGCCCTATCTGAACGGTCTGATCGGACGCTGTTCCAAAAGCAACATCTCCTGCATCATGCTCCGCGTCCCCGAGCCGACGGCCTCCGAGGAGGAGATCGACTCCTTTGCTGCGGAACATTTTCCCCGTCTCTGCGGCGTCATTCACCTGGGTGCGCTGTGCAGAGACACGTCCTGCAAGGATCCCGTTCTCCGGCGTCTTCTCTCCCATACGGAGATCCCGCAGGTCTGCCTTGCCGGCAGCGTCCCCTCGCCTCACACGGGCTCCGTGTATGCCGATCCCGCGCCCGGTCTTGACGACATGTGCCGGACCATGAAAAAGCGGGGCTTCCGCTCGGTCGGGATCGTCGGCCGACTGATCGAAAACAGCTTCTTCCACTACGACTCCCTGGACCGGGAGGATGCCATGCGTTCCGCCCTGGAACGGAACGGGCTCAAGTGCCGTCTCGTGGGAAAACTGCGAAACGAGGACTGCGAAACGGAAATTCATCGCATTCTGACCTCGCCGGACCGTCCCGACGTGCTTCTCTGTCACGACGACCGGCTGGCGTACCAGGTCATGGATCAGGCGACAGCGCTCGGACTTTCCATTCCCGGCGATCTGGCTCTCGCCGGATACGACTGCCGCTCCGAAGACACCTTCCTGGCCAGTATCCGCACTTTCCCCTACCAGATCGCCGAGACCGCCGTGGACATGGTCATGGATCACTTCGAGAACGGGGTCTCGAAAAAGAACCGCACGGTAATCCTCAAGACTTCATTTTCCGACGGAAACAGTTTACAAAGAAAGGAATAAGAAAAAGATGAAAACCGAAAAATCCTTCACCCTCATCGAATTGCTGGTCGTCATCGCCATCATTGCCATTCTGGCCGGGATGCTGCTGCCCGCTCTGGGCAAGGTAAAGGCGTCCGGGCGGACCATTTCGTGTCTCAACAACCTGAAGCAGAACGGGATGGGATGGGCCATATACGCATCGACCTACGATGACGACGTTCTGCCGGCCGGTCTGGAATGGGAGACGAAGCTCAACAACGTGACGAAAAAGGGGACTCTGACCGCGCCGTTTCAATGGCACGAGTATATGACGCTGAGCGGCGGGTTCGGCGGCGCCAATATGGGCTATGTGGTCAGCAAGTGGTCCACCACCTACGGAGCGTTCCTTCCGGGTCTGATCTGCCCCGAGGAGGGAGTGGACAACGCGCGGATGTGCTACAACATGTTCCCGACGAAAATCTCTTATGCCTACAATTTTTATCTTGGGACCGAGGGAGATTTCAAGGGAGCCTGTCTGCAGAAACTGGGCAGAGCCCGGGGTTATGCCAGCCGGGCCGTGGTGATGCTGGACGACTGGAAAATGCACGAGACCCGCAGCCGCGAAAACAGTTATATTCTGTTCAATACGATCCGGTCTCTTGCCCCTTCCAACGCCGCCTATTATGTGAATATCGGACCCTACGGCGCCCACGGAAAAAAGGCCAATACGCTCTTTGTGGACGGACATGCGGAGGGCATCGAGGAGCTCTCCTGTTCCGATGATATAACAAGCACAGGCGGAACGAATTTCGGTTATTCCCTGGCGGTCTGGCTGAACCGCAACCCGAAAATATTCAAATACTGAAGCTTGTCATACAGCGACGAGGTAAAACCATGAAAAGACTTCTGACGAGTCTGCTGGTCGCAGCGTGCTTCGCTCTCAGTGCCCAGAATCTCCTCAACAATGCGGACTTTCAGCGTCTGTACGGTCCTTACCCCATGGACTGGGGGACAAATCTGGCGGGACATCCCGGTGCCGTAACGCTGCTGCCGAATCAGGGACCGCAGAAAGAGAATGCGGTCCGGCTGGATCTCAGCGGTCTGGTGAGTTACGCACAGGGTGGAATTCGTCTGGTTCCGGAAGAATCGTATGAAATCGGAGCCTGGGTGCGGACAAAGGATTTTCACTGTACCCGAGGCGGCATTGTCATTTACAATTTCGGCTGGATCGACGAGCGGGGCGTCCTCTCTGTTCCCGCCGACACGAACGGTGAATGGGTAAAGCTGACGGCGACGGTCACCTGTCCTCCGCCGGATACCCAAAGGCCCGGCTATTTCCGCAATTCACAGTTCTATGATTTCACCATCTTTGCCACCGAAGCCTCCGGCCGGCTGGATGTGGCTTCGCCCTTCCTGATCCCGCTTTCCGCCAAGGCCGGGGAATTTTCGCGACACGGGAAGACTCTGTTGGACAATGTCCGGGCCGTTCCCGTTTCACCTCGACTCACAGAAATTCCTTCGAGGAACGCCGATATCGATTTCTTCTGGCCGAACACGCCGTCGGGGCAGATCCGCTGTACCATTACACCGGCCTCCAGCGCGGCTTCGGAGGCAAAAAGCGAACTCTCCGATCACCGGGCGAAACTGACCTTTCCGAAACTTCCGGCAGGGCCCGCTGTCATGAAAGTGGAAATTGATCAGGGAGACGGGTCGGGATTTCTTCCGGCAGGGAGTTACACCGTCAACATTCTGGGACCGGTTGAACAGCCTGCCCGCCGTCTGAACAATCTGGTATCGGAAATTGCCTGCCGGAAAATCGAACCGGGCCGGTATGTCTTTTCCTTCGCGGAGGGCGGCTGGATGTATATGAAGTCGGCAGCATCGGAAATCCAGGTGGACGGACAGCCCCTCTCCGGCCTCGAGGTCGGCGGAGTCCGCGAATTCATGTGCCTGATTTCGGCAGGTTCCCATGAAATCAGGCTGGATCCGAAAGCCGGAGCGCCCGAAATGATTCGAAAGATCCCGGAACTGCTGGCCTTTGCAATGGACAGTCCGGAATACAATGAAGCATTCTGGATGAAGCATCTGCTCCCGCAGGTCAATATGGCCTCGTCCACCGTCTTCTGGAATCCCCGGAAAAGCAGGAAAGAGTATCTGGCAAAATTGCTGAAGTCCGGACGCAGGATTTTGTGCAACAGCGGCGTGCACACCCGAAAAAAATACGATCCGCTTCAGCTGGCCGATGATTTTCGGCATAACCCGTTTCTTCTGTATGACGGCTGCGGTCTTGTTTATGACGAACTGAATCCCAGTTCGTCCGGCCCCATGATCCAGGCGTTTTCCGAAGCACTGTGGCAGCTTCAGAATCTCCCGAAACCGGTCCGCATCTGGTCCGAATGGGGCGGACGTTTTTTCGCGCCCCAGATCCATACCTCCTTGATTGCCGCCGCTGCGAATGCTTCGAACGGACAGGGCAAGATTCTGGCCGAAGCCTACTGCCGCCTCTGGGCCGATGAAAAACTGATGGAAATGGAACTTGCCGGCTATCGCCGGAGCGTGGAACTTGTCCAAAGCTATTTTCCCGGTTACGTAAAACACCTGATGATGACGGCCGGTACCTATTTCACACCCCGCAGTTCGATTTTGCTGATATCCGACCCGGAATGCGATCCGAAAGTCGGCATTGACCTTTATTTCCGGATGTGTGCCGCCGATCCTGTCTTCGAAGACCTGTACGGAATCGGCGTGTACTCCATTCGAGACGCAGATGAGGAGATGGTGCGCTGGGTTGGGAAACTCTTCCGGCATTACGGAATCGAAGGACGAAAAGAGCTTCTCTCGGAAAAGTACGGCTTCCGGCTGAAAACGGATTACTTGAAGAACGGTGATTTCACCGATGATCTGGAACACTGGACAACAGTCGGAAACGTCAATACCGGAATATTCGAAATGCTCGGAACCATGCAGGGCCGAAAGTGGGGACGCGGCGAAGTCAAAGAGCAGAAGAAGACGCTGGGCGATACCGCCGCCGTGCTGTCGCCCGGCAGCGCCGTCAGTCAGACGGCAGCCGGGCTGATTCCGGGCCGCCGCTACAGCGTGACGTGCATCGTTGCCGAGCGAAAAATGGCGGAGAGCGGCAAAACAGACAATAATCTCCGGCCTGAAATCAGCGTTTCACTTTCCAATGCGGATCGGGTCGAACTCCGGAAAATCCATTCACGGGGCTTTTTGAGTCTGAAGTGCATTTTCACGGCCAAAGCTCCACAAACCGATATAACGTTTGCCGCGCCCCCGGAACAGACGGATGACCTGCTTCTGAACTATGCGGCAATCAGGCCCTACTTTACCGACGAAACGGAAAATAAGACGGAGTTTCAGGCAAAGATTTCCATTGCATACAAGGAAGCACGGGAGACGTCTTACTGGCGGCGTCTTCTCTTCACCTCAAAAAACCTCACAGAACGGCAGTGTAACAGTCTTCACACAGATTGTGAAGATCTGATTCGAATACTGGGATCCGCACAACTTACAATGAGAACCAAAAATCAGAAAGGACTGTAATCATGATGACGAACCGGGAACCTGCATTAAGAACCTCATACTTCATATCCTTGTCCTCCATAGCACGCAGTGCGAAGGAGGATCATACCTCATACCTGAAGCGATTCACGCTGATCGAGCTTCTGGTCGTGATCGCGATCATCGCGATCCTCGCGGGCATGCTTCTGCCCGCGCTGTCAAAAGCCAAAGGCATGGCCCTGACGACGCAGTGCGGCTCGAATCAGAAACAGCTGATGCTCGTTGTCCAGATGTATGCCGACGACAACAACGGCAGGATCCCCAGCTATTATGACAGTACGCTGGATTTCCCATGGCTCTATACACTGTGCGGGAATCCGTCCGGGTCGTCGATCTCAAAAATGTGGGAAAAGGCGCCTGCCTGGAAAAATGTGGCCTCCTGTCCATCCGTTCCCTACATCCGGTGGGGCAGCCAGAAGCCTTACAGGAACTGGTTCGAAACCACCTACGGGATGCTGATCGAGGCATCGGGCCGCTGGATGAATTTCGCCACCGGCTCGCCGATCGATGGCGGATATCATGCCAATTTTTATACGCTGCCGCCTTCGGGACGTCCTATTTTCGGCGACTCGCTCCATGAAGAAAGCATAACGTACGGATCCCAGAATCAGAGATCCCAGGTTTACACCTGTAACGACGGCAGCGCGCTAGGCCGGCTGCACGCACGGCACAACAAGCGCATGAACATGGCATTCATGGACGGACATTCATCCGCAACGCTCCCGGATGAACTGCATTCGGCAAAAATCATCAAATACTACGCGGAGCTTGGCGGAGTCACGGTCCCCCTGGGAAACTGGGAGTAATGTAAAATGCGGAATCTTACAGTGAAAACAGCAACTCATATCTGCGTAAAATGCGGACGTTTTACGCTGATCGAACTTCTCGTAGTCATCGCCATCATCGCCATCCTCGCGGGGATGATTCTGCCTTCGTTGAGCAAAGTCAAGGGACAGGCCATGACAACGCAATGTCTTTCGAATCAGAAACAGACCATGCTTCTGCTCATGCAATATGCTGACGACCACGATGGAACAATCCCTGCCTACTGGAGTAACGATTGGCCCTGGAGCCGGGTTCTTGCCGGCGGAATCACAAACTGGAATAAAATGCCTGGGTGGAAAGATGTTATTTCCTGTCCCGTCCTTCCTTATGACGGGAGTTCGAGCCCCTATCGGGGACGATTCAGCACCACGTTCGGCATGTTCATTGAAGGGTCAGGGGCGTACATGAAGTTCGATACGGGGAAAAAACTGCATAGCGGATATGGAAACAGTGTGGTCTATTACACCCTCTCACCCGCCAGCCGCCCGATCATCGGAGATTCTTTGAGGTCCACAAGTATAACTACGGGTGTGTTCAACCAGGGGCATGAAATTTATTCTATAGTCGCTGACAATGCCGTGGTTTCAAGACTTCATGCCAGACACGAAAAACGCTACAATATTGGCTTTTGGGACGGGCATGTATCCACAATGGATCCCGTGGATCTGTACTCAATGAAAGCCTCGAACGGATTTTACAGCCAGAAAGGTATCCTTACCAAGCTGGGCTCATTATAGATGATATGGGTCTTCTGAAATAAGATGGAAGTGGATGAAAAAATGAGAAAGAAACACTCTTTCACACACGTGAAAAACCTTGCAGTCACCTTCTTTTCCCTGTCAGGGGGCCTGATCCTTTTTTCCGCGGAACCCGTACAGGTCGCGCCGTCGGACGTGCTGTTCCTGGCGCACTTCGATCAAAGTACGGACCCGGCTGCCGGGAATACGGAAGGGATGCGGTGTCCCGCACGGATCACGGAGGGATCGAAAGGGTTTCCGTTCGCAAGCGGAGGTCGTCAGGAGGCTTTGGATCTGAACGGATCCGGAAAGTTTTATCTTCTGCCTGCGGCGGGGAACTACGATCCGGAGGCGGGAACGATCCAGATGTGGGTACGGCCTCAATGGCAGGGGAACGGAGGTCCCGATTCACGGGTATTTTTTCAGCAGATCCCGACAGCGGAAAAGTGGGGGTCGTTCAACTGGGAGTACTTCCATATCCGGAAGCGGGGAAAGATCAGTTCCTTCGGCTTTAACGGCTGGCGGGAAAAGGAGATCCCGGTCGTCTGTGAGCGCAGCGACGGATGGATCCAGCTTGCGGTCACCTGGGATGCGGAAGAGGATATTCGCCGCTTCTATGTAAACGGGAAAATGGCGGATGAGGGAAGAATTTCCGATCGAGACAGGCTCATGCCTGAACAGATCATGCTCGGTGGTCCGAAAGGCTGGAATGCCCAGTCTCTGATGGACGAAGTGCGGATCCTCAGGATTGCCCTGACTCCGGAACAGATCAAACAGGACTTCGAGTCGAATATGGAGGGAAAGCCATTCCCGGATCCCGCAGCACGGGCCGGAGAGTTCCGGACGTATGAACCGGCGGACGTGAAGGAAGACGGCGCATCCATGTTCGTCAGGACCGATGCGGAGGAAACCGTTACCGTACCGTTCATCGCCCGTGATTTTCAGGTGGACGGCGATATGGAGAAGGAGGTCTGGAAAGAGGCCGTGCTTCTCCCCGAAATGAAGACGATCCGGGGAGAATCCATGAAGCACCGGACGGAGATCCGGCTGCTTTATTCCAATACCGCGCTGTACATCGGGGCGGTGTGCCGGCAGGATATGGCGCAGCTGGCGGCGCAGTACGATCAGGATGAACAGCCTCTCTGGAACGATGACAACCTTGAACTTTTCTTCGATATTCCGGGGCCGCGGGGCGGATTCTATCAGCTGATCGTGAATGCGCTGGGCTGCCTGACGGACTTCAAGGACTACGCACAGAAAATTCAGCTGCCGAATCGCACGATCCGGGCACGCCGTCTTTCCGACCGATGGGAACTGGAGTTCAAGATCCCGTTCACCTCCTTCGAAATGGCAAAACCATTCTCCGGCGATTACATCGGATTCCGGTTCAACCGGACCGTCTGCAGTCCGCCGGACCGGGGTTCATTCCCGATCATGAAGCAGAGAGGGAACAACCGCCGGGAACAAATCGGAAAGCTGCTGTTCGGCGCCATGTCGAAGGCGGATTCCGCTCTCCGCATCACGCTTGACAAAGATTCGTTTCTTCCGGGGGTGAACCTCGCGGAAGCGGCTCTGGAGAATCCGGGCAAGACGGATTTTTCCGGAACGCTGACCGTTCAGGCGCAGAACCGGGAAGGAAAATGGAGCCGGATTTCCGAACAGCCGATCCTGGTCAAAGCGGAGGAATCGGTCAAAGTCCCGCTGAAAATTCCGGTGAACGATCCCGGACTTCTCCGGATCGCGGTCCTGGCGAAAAATTCTTCCGGCGAGGCGGGCATGGCGATGCTGCCGGCCGGATTCGTCCATGCCGCGCCCGGCATCGCGAAAATGAAGAGGGAAGCGGTCATGCTGAAAAATGCGCTTTCCGTCTGTTCCGATGTGGAACACCCCGTGTATCGCGGAGCGTTTGTTTCGCTGGACCGTTTTCTGGATAAGATGGATTCCTTCGATGCCGCCCTGAAAAAGGCGCTGGAGGAAGGAACGACGGTTTCCGCGGAAGAGTGCCGGGATGCGGCTCGGCATATCGCCGGCTTTCAGAAATACGCGGACGAAAAACGCTTCCTCGTGTGGCAGACCTCGCCATGGGAATACGGATCTCCCGCCGCGCTGCCCCCCGTCCGCTGGAACGCGGATGCGCCCCTTCGTCTGGATTTCCGCCAGGCAGGCAACGAACGGGAGGCGGTCTGCCTGATCGTTTCCGGGCTTCTCTGCGGAAATGCGCTGGATCTGCGCGCGGTTCCGCGATCCGTCCAGAAAAATGGCGTATTCATTTCCCGCGATAAGTTCGAAGTCTACACAGAAGAATTCACCGCCGATGCGGGCAACGTGTACAGCGCCCCGCTGATCCGGACGGACGGCAATTACATCCATGTGGCCCCGGGGAAATCCGTCCGTGTGTGGATCGTGTTCGATTCCCGGGGCGTGCCTCCCGGCCGCTATGAAACGGAGATCCTGCTCAAACCCGCATACGATGTTTCCGCGGCCTCGCGGCGCATCCCCGTCTCGGCGACCGTCTGGAATTTCGCTTTGCCGGAGACCCATGAATGGCCTCTTCAGTCGTTTATGTGGGGACCGAATATGTGTAACTACGACGAGGCCGCGCTCCTCCGGCTGGTCCATGCATTCCACATGACGCACGGCTGGACTCAGGGATTCCATTATACCCGAGGTTTCCGGACGGAGACCGGACTGAACAAACTGCCCGAAGGAGTCTCGTTCCGCGAGGACCTGGTCCGTACAGCCAATCAGGAGTTCTTCGATACGGCCCAAAAACTGAAAATGAAGTTTGTCTTCGGGTGGAATCTGCCTTCCGACATCCGCTGGTACGAGCTGATGTCGGAGCGCATGGAGAAGATGGGATTCCAGCCGCGCGACTACGTGTTCAAAGCCTTTATTGCCGATGAATTCGTCAAAAAACATATTCCGAAAAACGCGGAGAGCCGACAGAAAATAATGGATCTCAAAAAAGACTGGTGGTTTCAGGCCGTCTATCTGAGCACGCCGCCGCCCACCGGAGCGACCATGGACGACATCGAAGCGGCGAAGCTGCCGGAGTTCTTCAAGTTCTGGACCGTGATCGGCAATCTGGTCTTTGACCCGAATCGCGGACCGGACGTCATCCGCCGCCTCAAGCAGAAAGGATGCGAAGTGTGGAGCTACCGCTGCAATATCCACATGGACAAACTTCCGATCCTCAGCTACTATCGTTTCCACGCCTGGGAGGCGTATCTGCGGAAACTCGACGGCATCGCCCTGTGGGATGCTCTTGAACCGCACGGCGACCCCTTCGATCACGCAGACGGTTATGACGACGGAGCCGTCCGGTACGGGATCGACGGCAAACCCGTTCAGACCAAAGTTCTCCACGCCGTGCGCGAGGGACTGGAGGACGTGGCCTACATGGACCGTCTGGAAAAGGAACTGCAGCGGGTCAGGGCGAACGGCAAAAGTTTCCCCGAATACGAAAAACTTCTGGCGGACCGTGAGGGCATCCTCAAACGGTCGAATCAGGCGGAGGTCGATGACTGGCGCCTGAAAACCGGACTGGCCATCGACCGCCTGACCCGGGAGTAGAAAGAGCGGAAGTTCCCGTACGCGTCAGAAGAGCGTGCCCTGTTCCAGCGGATTCAGCAGCGAAGCCACAGGCTCGAAGGTTTTCCGGTGGATGGGACAGGGGCCGAAGCGGCGGAGTCGTTCCGTGTAGAGTTTCGTGCAATACCCCTTGTGGATCTCGAATCCGTATTCCGGATACTGTTCCGCGGCGCGGACCATGAGATGATCCCGGTGAGTCTTGGCCAGAATGCTGGCCGCGGCAATGGAGGCGCAGAGGGCATCGCCCTGGACGATGGAGCGAGACGGAAGAGGAAGTCCCTGAACGGGATTGCCGTCCACCAGAGCGAACTGCGCGGGCGGGATCACGCCTTCCAGAGCGAGACGCATGGCCTTCCAGGTGGCGCGGAGGATGTCGAGTTCGTCGATCTCCTCCGGCGAGACTTCCGCCACAGCATAGCAAACGGAGGGATCCGAAACAAGGAGCGCGCGGAGCTCTTCCCTCCGTTTTTCGGTGAGCTGCTTGGAATCGAATACGCCGGAGGGGACCCGGTCCGGATCGGTGAAGATCACGGCGGCGGCCACGACAGGACCGGCGCAGCAGCCTCGTCCAGCCTCGTCGATCCCGGCGATAAAACAAAACTCCCCGCCGGAACGCAGTTCGCGTTCATAGACGAGGAGCTCGCTTTCCGGGGAGAGGAAGTCCGCCCCGCCCCGGGGAGAAGATGCGGAAGAATCCGCCCGGACCTTCTTACTTGTCCGCGGCAACGTACTTCTGCTCTTTGACTCTGGCTTTCTTGCCGATCTTGGTGCGGATATAGTAGAGCTTCGCACGGCGGACGCGGCCTTTGCGCTCGACGGTGATCTTGTCGACGCGGGGCGAGTGGATGGGGAAGACCTTCTCCACGCCGTATCCGAAGGAAACGCGCCGGACCGTGAAGGTCTCGCGGATGCCGCTGTTCTTTCTGGCGATGACGACGCCCGTGAAATTCTGGATGCGTTCGTTGCTGCCTTCAACGATCTTGGTGGAGACCGTCACCGTGTCGCCGATGGCGAACTCGGGCACTTCGGCCTTGCACTGTTCCTTCTCAATCTTGTCGATCACATTCATGGTTTTACCTCCGTAAATGATAAAAATTGTCAGCTCAAATCAGATCCGGACGTCTCCTCACCGTCTCGTTCCACGACTCCGCACGGCGCCACGCTTCCACTTTTCCGTGGTCGCCCCGAAGCAGGATCTCCGGCGTTTCCAGACCTTCGAAGACGGGCGGACGGGTATACTGCGGAAACTCCAGGAGACCTTCCCCGCCGAAGGATTCCTCCACCCCGGACCGGCTGTCGCCCAGAGCTCCGGGCAGCAGCCGCACGATGGCGTCGGTCATCACCATGGCGGCGAGATTTCCGCTGGTCAGGATGTAGTCGCCGATGGAGTATTCCTCATCGGCCAGCGCCATCCGGACCCGTTCGTCCACGCCTTCATAATGCCCGCAGATGAAAATGAGGTGTTCCGCGCTTGCCGCCAGGGAGACGGCTGCCTTCTGATCGAAGCGCTTGCCGCGCGGCCCCGTCAGAATCACCTGCGAACGTTCAGTTTTCAAGGATCTCACCGCTTCGAAAAGCGGTTCCGGCTTCATCAGCATTCCCGGCCCGCCGCCGTAGGGCGTATCGTCCACGGTCTTGTGCCGGTCATGTGTGAACTCTCGTAAATCAACCGCATGGATCTCCACCAGTCCCGCCCGGACGGCCCTGTCGACAATACTGACGCTGAAGGGGCCGAAAAAGATGTCGGGGAACAGGGTTATGATATCAATGCGGAGCGCCACTCTTACCCTTTCTCTTCCTCGTTGTCATCGGGGACTTCCACGGAAACACGGCTGCGGGAACGGCCCGCGGCGCCCGCGACGAGCGAGCGGAGAGCCATGATCGTCTTGCCCTTCTTTCCGATGATTTTGCCCCGGTCTCCGGCACGGCAGAAGATCCGGATCGTCTTTCCATCTTCGTTCTCCCGGGTGGAGACCTTGACCTCGTCCGGATAATCCACAAGAGCTTTCGCCACAAATTCCACAAAGCTCTCAAGGTCTGTCATGCTCACGGAACGAGCGCACGCGGGGGAACTGCTCCGTCCGGAAGACGCCGTCTTATCCGGCCGGGTGTTCTTCGTTGTCTCGGTTGCGGCGGGCTCACTGCTTCCGCCGCCGAAAAGTTTCGACCAGAAACCCATTATCTGTAACTCCGCAGATCAACGGAAATTCAGAAGCCCGGAAAAGGCTTACTTCGCTTCCGCCTGTTTCTTGAAATTCTTTTTCTTCGTGTAGGAATCGGGCTGGCCGTAAAGCTTCGGGGTCCCGGCCTTCGCACGCTTGTAGATGTCCGCCACGGTCTCGCTCATGATCGCGCCCTGGGAGATCCAGTACTCGATCCGGTCCATGTTGAGCTTCTCATCGCTTCTGCGAGGATCGTAATACCCGAGTTCCTCAAGCATTTTTCCATCGCGCTGCTTCCGGATATCGCAGACAACGATCCGGAAACTAATCCAGTTCTTCGCACCTGTTCTTTTCAGTCTGATCTTTACCATTTGGTTTTCCTTCCAATTCCCGGAGACTACCCGGATTCCGCGGCGTTTCCGCCGCATTCCAACATGTTCCTTTTCCAGGGCCGCGGATACACGCAGTCCTTGAAAGAAAATTAATATACAACTTTTTCCCGCTTTGTCAAATACAAAAAATCTTCTTTTTTCGGTTTTTTACTGGATTTTTGCCCTTGCCATGCTACTGTAAGGGCCATCATGACCATCATTGACCACATCCGAGAGCCGAAACGCATCGCCGTCCGGGTACGGAGAAAGGCCGTTGCCTCCATCCGGAAGGGGCATCCCTGGCTTTTCGAAGACTCCGCGGAACGCTGCACCGCCGGCGGATCGCCCGGCGATACGGCTGTTCTGTTCGATCCGGACGGCAAACTCCTCGGCGCCGGGCTCTACGATCCGGGCTCCCGGGTCCTGGTGAAGATCCTGCCGCAGGGATCCGGCCTGCCGCCTGTGGGGCCCGATCTCTTCCGGATCCTGACGGAGAAAGCCGCCGGTCTGCGGGCGGGGAAGATCCCTTCCGGGACGACGGCCTGGCGTCTCATCAACGGGGAGTCCGACGGATTTCCGGGACTGGCGGCGGACCGGTATGAAAACATTGCCGTGATCAAGCTCTATTCCGCTGCCTGGCCCGTGCGGATAAATCAGGTGTCCAATGCCATTCAGGCTGCCTCTCCGGATATCGATACCTTCGTGATCCGGCTCTCCCGGGAACTCCAGGCCATGAGTCCGGAAATCCGGTGCGGTCTCTCCGACGGCGACATCTTTCCGCGCGGCGCGGACAACGGTTTCGACGGCAAAAAGGTCTTCCGGGAAAACGGGATCCTGTTTCAGGCGGATCTGAAGTCCGGGCAGAAGACGGGCTTCTTCCTGGATCAGCGTGACAACCGGGCCCGGGCCGAAAAACTGGCACAGGGACTCGACGTACTTAACGTTTTCTGTTTTTCCGGCGGATTCTCCCTGTATGCGGCCCGGGGCGGCGCAAGATCCGTCACGAGCGTGGATGCCGACCGTCATGCACTGGAGGAGTGCGCCGCCAACTTCAAGCGGAACGCCGCCATCCCGAACATTGCGAAATGCCGACATACGGAAATACGTGGCGATGCCTTCGCCGTCATGACGAAGCTGGCCGAGGAAGGAAAGAAATTCGGATTCGTCATTGTGGATCCGCCCTCCTTCGCACAGTCGGCGGAATCCATCCCCGATGCTCTGAAGTCCTACGGGCACCTGGCGAAATGCGCCATGCGTCTTCTGGCCCCCGGGGGGATCCTGGCCGCCGCATCCTGCTCCAGCCGCGTTTCGCCGGATGATTTCTTTCATGCCGTGGAAAATGCGGCAGGCGGCGCGATCCGCGTATTCGACCGTACCTTTCACGGAGCGGATCACCCCGCGCTGTTTCCGGAATCGGGATATCTGAAATGTCTGTGGGCAAAACGATGCAGATAGATCCGGAACTCTACGCTTGTCTGCCCGGCCCGCTGGTCGACTGGTTCCGCCGGAATGCGCGGGATCTTCCCTGGCGCCGGGACCGGACGCCCTACTTTGTCTGGCTGTCGGAAATCATGCTCCAGCAGACGAGGATCGAGACCGTGCGCGGCTATTTCGAGAGGTTCCGAACCGCCCTGCCCGACATCCCGTCTCTGGCCGCCGCGGATGAAGAACAGGTCCTCAAACTCTGGGAAGGGCTGGGCTACTATTCCCGCGCAAGAAATCTCCGCGCCGCCGCAGAAGTCATCATGGAGAAACATCAGGGACGGTTCCCCCGGACCTTCGCGGAAGTCCGCGCCCTACCCGGGATCGGCGACTATACCGCCGGCGCAATCTGTTCCATCGCCTTCGGACTGCCCGAGCCCGCCGTGGACGGCAATGTCATGCGTGTGATCGCCCGGCTGGCCGCCTTCGAAGGCGATGTACGGTCTGCCGCGGTCCGGAAGGAAGTCGCCGAAGGACTCCGTAGGATTTACCCGGCCGGGGCGGAATCCGATTTCACGCAGGCGCTCATGGAACTGGGAGAAGTCGTCTGTACGCCTGCGGGCTCGCCCGATTGTCCTCGCTGTCCGCTGGCGGATTTCTGTCTTGCGCGCAAATCGGGACGGCAGACAAATCTGCCCGTGCCGCCGGAAAAGAAGAGCCGTCCCGTGGAAAAGCGGACGATCCTGATCCTCCGCTGCGGCGGGAAAGTCGCACTCCGCAAAAGACCGGGTCGCGGGCTGCTGGCAAATCTGTGGGAATTTCCCTCGCTCTCCGGCTGGAAAACAATCCGGGAAGTTTCGGCCTTTCTGGGCGGGATCCGCGTGCGGAAGGGGCCCGCCGCCGTTCATGTTTTTTCGCATCTTGCCTGGGATATGATCTCCTGCATGGTGGAACTGCCCGAAGAAATGGACCAGTACACCTGGTTCGAACCGGACCGGCTCCCCGCCATCCCCTCCGCCTTCCGTGCTTTCCGCGGCGTTCTGACGAAAGCGAAATGAATCTGCGTGCAGCCCGGGCTTGCCGGAAGCGGCGCGTGGTGATATATTACGGGGAACAGCATTCGAACGTTCGATCGAAAGGAGTCTTTTCGCATGAAATCGGAACATTGGGAACTTTTGCGTGAACTGGTATCATTTCATCCGGTAAGCCGTGACCCGGCGGCGGTGGACAAGGTACAGGAACACCTCCGCCGTTTTCTGGAGGATCACGGCGTTTTCTGCCGCATGGAGGCGGTGGGAGACCGGCATATTCTCTTTGCATCCACCACGGGGAACAAGACACCCGATATTCTCTTCAATCCGCATGTGGACGTGGTCCCGGCCCTGGACCCGGAAACGCAGTACAGCCTGGACGTGCGGGAAAACGGGCGGATCTACGGGCGCGGAGCAACGGACGATCTGGGGAATGCGGTCTGCGTGGCGCAGGCGCTGATCGACTTGAAGGGGAAAGCCGATGCCGGAGCCTTTTTCACCGGGGACGAGGAGCTGGGCGGATCCACCACCGATGCCATGATAAAGCTGGGATACGGCGCCAAAAAGATGGTCCTGGTCGTTGACGGCTCCCGAGGGCCGGATTTTGTGGTCTATGCGCAGAAGGGGATCGTGATCCTGAAACTGACCGCACGCGGAACGGCCGGACATTCCGCCTATCCGTGGACCGGAAAGAATGCGATCGTGGCCCTTTTCCGCGGATTCGCCAAACTGGCGGATCAATGGGAGAATCCGCGGGAGGAAAAAGACTGGCGGGACTCCATGGAACCGGTCATTCTCTCCGCCGGCAAGGCGGAAAATCAGATCCCCGACGAGGCATCCATGACCGTCAATTTCCGCATCACCCGGGCCGAGGAGCTGGAAACGTTGCCCCGGATGGTCGCCGACGTCACAGGACTGGAGGTCTCCATCCAGCGGTCCTGTCCGCCGTTCAACGGCGATCCGGATTCCCAGCCTCTGCGTCTGCTGGCCGGGATCATCCGCGATCTGTACGGGAAAGAGCCATCTTTCGTCCGGATGACCGGCGCCACCGACGCACGTCATCTGCAGAAACTCGGGGTCCCCACGGCGATCATGGGCTGTCTGGGAGCCGGTGCACATTCCGTTTCCGAGTATCTGGAAAGCGATTCCATCGACCGGATGGTTCCGATTCTGGTCAAGCTGGCCGCCTTGCTGTAAATTTCCGCATGCGCGGAAACATCCCCGAAATTCCGGAGAATCGATTTGACATTTGCCGGAAGAGTGGATATTTTATGCGCGGAACGCGAACAAATCCTCGAACCGGATGTTCAGGATCGCTCAGACAAAGCATCATCAGGAGTTGAAAAATGATCAAGCGTAAAGCCGATTTCCGCAAAGAGACCCGTACGGAAATGCGCGGGGGAACCGGAACCGTGAAATTCGAAAGAGTGTGGGAACGGGATACGGAAATGAAATCGAAAGCCCGCCTGTTTTCCAAGCTGATCCTGGAGCCCGGAGTTTCCATCGGCTGGCACGTGCACGAGAACGAGGAGGAGATCTTCCTGATTCTGGAAGGCCGCGCGAAAGTTTCCGACAATGGCCGCGAAGAAATTCTGGAAACCGGCGACACCATCATTACGCAGAGCGGAGAAGGACACTCCGTTGCCTGTTACGGAGACCAGACTCTCGTTCTGCTCGCCGCCATCGTTCCGTACTGAAAAAGAGACCTTCCTCACCATGCCGATGAAACGGAATCCGGATCCCGACAAGCGTTCCTCCTCCCGAACTCAGGCACGGCCTGTGCGTGCTGTGAGCCCGGTGCGGAGAATAAGCGAACCGGTCAAACCCGCAATCCGGCATACACATCCGCGGACGGGGCGGATCGTCCTTATCGGGAGTTTTTCCCGGGGCGTCCCTCCGTTCGTGCGAAACGTCCATAATGCGCTGGCCGAACGGCTGCTCGCCGACGGATTCTGTCTCCAGCTTTCGACGGGGAAGGAGTTTCGGGACTGGGAACGCGCCGAAGGCATCCTGATCACGGATCCCGCCTGGCTCACGCCCGAACAGGAAGCGAAACTCCGGAGCGGACAGAGGGGATTCGTTCTGCTGTCGATGAAAAAGCCCGGGCCGAACACCATTTTTCTCGACGCATCCGGAGCCTGGCTGTATTTTCTTCAGACGGCGAACCAGCGGAAAACGAACCGGATCCTCGTTCTGGAAACGAAAACCTCCGAGGGCATGCCGTCCCTGATTCCACCACTCCCCCTTCTGAAAATTTTTACGCAGAAAGATCCGCCGCTCTTTCAGGAGCTTCCGAAAGACGCGGCCGGACAAAATACCCTCCCCGCCGAACTCATGACGGACGATACCTGTCTCCTGACCGACGATGCCGACGCGGCACTCCGTTTTTCCGGAGATGAAGCGGTATCGGCGGCTTCTTCAGGATTCTGGACCGCCTGCATGCTGCCCGGCTGTGAAATGCCCGCGATCCGGGACCGCTCCTTCCGGGCCGACCCGGAAAGCGCAGCACGGGAGATGCAGCGGAGCCTCTATCGTCAGATGACGACGGGAAACACATCGGATCCGGGCGACATTCTTCCGATCCTCTGGGGATCGAGATAGCCGGTGGAATCTTCCGCCGATCGGTCCCCGATCATCACTCCGGAGCGTTTTCCGCCTTGGCCGAAACGGGCCGGAGAATGACGCCGGCCTCGTGCAGGATCCGCCGGGCCGTCGAATCAATGGAGTAACGCTCGTTGTAAACGACCTCGCGGATCCCGGAATTGATGATCATTTTTGCACAGAGAAGGCAGGGACTGAAGGTCGTGTACAGTGTGGAATCCTTGATGGAAATGCCGTGATAGGCAGCCTGAACAATGGCATTCTCCTCCCCGTGGGAACAAATGCACTCTTCCAGAGACGTGCCGCTGGGCGCATGGGAATTGCACCGGGGACAGCCTCCCTCGTTGCAGTTCCGGATCCCCCGGGGCGTGCCGTTGTAGCCGGTTGAAATGATCCGCCCGTCCTTGACGATGACCGCGGCCACATGGCGGCGGCAGCAGTTGCTTCTCAG
Organism: Lentisphaeria bacterium; assembly: GCA_017615635.1. Classification (GTDB taxonomy): domain Bacteria; phylum Verrucomicrobiota; class Lentisphaeria; order Victivallales; family UBA1829; genus RGIG8244. The sequence goes on along the minus strand of JAFZZR010000027.1, from coordinate 18,232 downwards.
CGCAACGACCTTGGCGATCTCCATAAAATACTCATCCCAACCCGGGCGGGGAGGAAAATCCGGCATGGGCACACCTCACTTTCCCTTATGATTCTTTTCCACAAACTCGCAATGAAGAACTTTCTGTGACTTTTCAAAATCGTCCCGGTCCACCATGAACTGAATGTTCACCTGACGGGGCGTCTGGTCCAGACCGATCACGTTGATCCCCGCATTGTACAGGGCGGATGCGGCCCTGGCCAGGAAACCGGGGATCCGCATATTGGTCCCGATGACGGAAACGATCCCCAGCTTGAAGGTGCGCACATCGGCATTGGGAAACGCCTGCCGGATGCTCTCCACGCACTCGGAAAGCTGCTTGGTCTTCTCCGGAACGAAATGCGTGATGGTATTGGCGTTGGTGGTCTTGGCGATGTAGTTGACTCCGTAGTCCGCAAGATGTTTGCCCAGACGGTAGTCATAGCCGCTTTCGCCCACCATCTCCGGATCGTGCATCTCCAGCGCAATGATGTCGTTCCGTCCGCAGATCATCTCCACCCGGGGATTGGGGGAAATGTAATCCCGGCTGATCAGAGTTCCGGGATGCGCCGGATCGAACGCGTTCTTCACGCGGATCGGAATATCCTTGGCCTCCATCTCCTTGGCGGCCTTGGAATGGATCGCCTCCATGCCCATGTCGGACAGCTGGTCGGCAATGTCGAAATTCGTGTTCCCGATCACTTCCACGTTCTCCAGGCCCATGAGCTTGGGATCGCCGGTGGAAAGATGGAATTCCTTGTGGATGATCCCCTCGGACGCACCCGTCAGAACGGCGATCTTGCTGAACGTGATCTCGCTGTAGCCGCGGTCGAACTTCTTCATGATCCCCGTGTCGAACTTCACGTACCCGGTCACAATGGGAAGTTCCGCGGCCAGATCGATGTCCCGGAATCCTGCCAGGATCGCCTGATCCAGCGTCAGACTTTCCGTGGACTTCCAGCCGGAGAGATCCACGAACCGGGCGTTCACGCCGTTTGCCTGAAGGATCTTCGCCGAGTTGAAGGCGCTGTGCGCCTCGCCCACGGCGGCCAGGAATTCCCGGGTGGACGGCAGATAATCGCCGGGCCGGAAATGTCCGAAGGTGCGCAGATTCATGATATCGCGAAGGCTGTCGGCAATACCGTCCAGACGGTCGTTGATGAAGTCATTCGCTTCCTTGACGTCCAGCCCGATATCCTCGAAGGACCGGTTGTACTCCAGCATTTTCGCACGGACTTTGTCCAGCGCCTGTTCCCAGTTCGGATTGTCGGAAGAGACATACCCGTAGACACCCGGCGCGCCGGTCTTTTTGTCCTCGAGAAGCAGATTGGTGATCCCGGAATAGGCGGAAACGACAAAGATCCGGTTGTACAGCTCATTATCCTTGCGGGATCCGATGATCACGTTCTTCATGACCTCGCCGAAACGGCTCATGGACGTTCCGCCGATTTTTTCGACTGTATGAATTCCCATGATCAGAGATCCTCCATGCGGATCATGACGACTTTGCCGGTGACTTCAGAGAGCCGGGCAAGCTCGGCCATGGCATTCTGAACGTTTTTCTCCTTCGCCGTATGGGAGAGAAGAATGATGGAAACGTTTCCGGACTCGTCGGGACTGCTCTGCATCAGTTCCGCCACGCTGATCCCGTAGGAACTCAGAAGCGTGGCGACTTTGCCGAGGACGCCCGGCTTGTCTTGCACGGGGATCCGCATATAGACACGCGTCGTTACGTCGTCCATGGGGATCAGGCCGCTGTATTCGGCACCGGGCAGGAACGAATGGATCCGCGTGGGGACCTTGTTGGCCAGATCCAGCGCAGCATCCACCACATCGGCACACACAGCGCTGGCCGTGGCCTCACGTCCGGCTCCGCGTCCGTAGAACATGGTGTCGCCCACGAAATCGCCGTTGACCATAACCGCGTTGAAAACGCCGGAAACGCCGGCCAGAGGTTTTCCCGCGGGGATCAGGGTCGGGTGGACACGGACCTCGATCCGTCCGTCTTCCGCCTGTTTCAGAATGGCGAGCAGTTTCACTTTGTAGCCGAGATGCTCCGCAAAACGGATATCGGTCAGGGAAAGATCCCGGATCCCTTCCACGAAGACCGGATCCATGCCCAGCCATTCACCGTAGGCCAGAGAAGCGAGGATCGCCGTCTTGTGCGCCGTATCCAGTCCGTCGATATCCAGCGAGGGATTCGCCTCGGCGTATCCGAGCCGCTGGGCGTCCTTCAGGACGTCATCGAAGGCCATGTTCTCCTTCTCCATGCGGGTCAGAATATAGTTGCAGGTTCCGTTGAGGATTCCGTAGATGCGGTTGATCCGGTTGGCGGCAAAACCTTCGCGCAGGCTCTTGATGATCGGGATCCCGCCGCCCACGCTGGCCTCGTAATGAACGGAAACATGATTCGCTTCCGCCGCTTCAAAAATCTCTTTCCCGGCCTTCGCCAGCAGGGCCTTGTTCGCCGTCACCACCGGCTTCCCCTGCGACAGCGCTTCCAGAATGAACGTCTTCGCCACCGTGGTCCCGCCGATCAGCTCCACCACGATATCGCACTCACGGATCAGCTGGTGCGCATCGGTGATCAGAATGTCCCGCGGAACTTTTACGCCGCGGTCCGTGGTGATATCCAGATCCGCCACACGGGTCAGCTTCACGTCCACTCCGGTCCGTTTCCGGACGACTTCACAGTTTTTCAGGAGGCAGGCGGCCGTTCCGGCGCCGACCGTGCCGAAACCGATAATTCCGACTTTAATTTCACTCATCGGGACAGATCTCCTCATTGCCGGGCGGAGAAACGATCCCCGGACCCGGATTCAAAAACAAAATCTGTATAATATACAGTCTCTTTCCCGTTTTGAAAAGGGGTTTTTCGCTTTTTTTTGAGATTTTACGCCGCCGGATGCTTTTTGCGGACTTGCCAAAAGACATATTGAGCGGTACATTACCCGTCGAGGGATTTCGCTTTTGCAGTCACGAAAAAAGGAAGGAGACAGGGTTGTTATGGACAGCAAGGACAACGAAGAAAAGAAAAACGGCACAGCCGGCGGACGGATGAAAGATCTCGCCATTACGATCAACGGCGAAAACGCTCCCCCGCAGAGAGAGACGGAAGAGGATGGTGTCGAGCAAGTTCCCGCGCTCACCCTTTCCCGCGTGATCGTCTTTCCCTTTGCCTTGACGCCGCTGGTCCTTTCCGAGGAGAAACTGATCCGCGTGGTGGAACGCGCAGCCGCGGATCAGCGGCTTATGGCATTCTTCCCGGAGATGCCCGAAGGCGTGAAAAACAATCCTCCGGGATCCGACGGACAAGCGAAGAACGATCCGCCCGAACCCGGCACGGCGCCGTCGTTTCATCCCACGGCGGACGGGATCGAGTTCAAAGTGGCCATGTGGAACATGGAAGGAAAGACGGTCTCATCCATCGGCGTTCTGGTGCGGATCGTCAAAATGCTCAAGTTCCCCGACGGCACGGTCCGCGTTCTGGTCCGGGGTCTCTCCCGCATCCGCTGTCTGGGCAGCGGAAAAGGGAAGGACGGACTTCTGTTCGCCCGGGTGCGGAAGATCGCAACGAAGGTGGAAAACAATCTGGAAACCGTGGCGATGATCCGGAATGCGACGAAACAGTTCCAGGAGATCATCTCGTTCTCCCCGAACTTCCCGGAAGACCTGAAGATCGCGATCCTGAATCTGACGGACAGCGAACGGATCGCCGACCTGATCTCGGATACTTTGAACTTCTCCTTTCCGGAAAAGCTGGCCATTCTGACCATCGAGAATTTTCAGGAACGGCTGCACCTGCTTACCATTCTGCTGAACCGGGAAGTGGAAGTGCTGCGTCTGGGCTCGGAGATCCAGAGCCAGGTCCACAACGTCATGAGCAAATCCCAGCGGGAATTCTTCCTGCGGGAGCAGCTCAAGCAGATCCAGAAGGAACTGGGCGAAGGAGAACGGAATCCGGACATCGCCGCCATCCGGGAGCGCATGAAAAAAATCTCCCCGCCGGAAGAGGTCCGGAAGGTTCTGGAAAAGGAGACGGAGCGCCTGGAAACACTTCCGCAGGCCTCCGGAGAATACAGTGTGGCCTACTCCTATATCGATTGGCTTCTCTCCGTCCCGTGGGGCATTTTCACCGAAGACAGACTGGATGTGCGGGCGGCAGGCAGGATCCTGGACGAAGATCACTTCGGCCTCCGCGACGTCAAGGACCGCATTCTGGAATTTCTCGCCATCCTTCAGCTGAAAAAGGACCGCAAGTCCCCGATCATCTGTTTCGTCGGGCCTCCGGGCGTCGGTAAAACATCTCTGGGCAAGTCCATCGCCTCCGCCATGGGCCGGAAATTCGTCCGCGTCTCCCTGGGCGGCGTGCGGGACGAGGCGGAGATCCGCGGACACCGCCGAACATACATCGGCGCCCTGCCCGGACGGATCATTCAGGGCATGAAAAAAGCCGGCTCGTCCAACCCTGTTTTCATGCTGGATGAACTGGACAAACTCAGCGAAGACTATCGGGGGGCCCCCTCCGCCGCGCTGCTGGAGGTCCTGGATCCGGCCCAGAACAATGCCTTCAACGATCATTATCTGGAGGTGGACTACGACCTGAGCACCGTCATGTTCATCGCCACGGCCAATATCGAAGACACCATCCCCGGACCGCTCCGCGACCGTATGGAGATCATCCGTCTGCCCGGATACACCGCGCTGGAAAAGCACGAGATCGCAAGACGGTATCTGATCCCCCGGCAGATGGAGGAAAACGGACTCGCCTCCGGAGACCTCCGGTTCACCCGGTCCGCCGTGGACGAAGTCATTTCCCACTACACCATGGAAGCCGGCGTACGCAATCTGGAACGTGTTCTGGGAAAGATCTGCCGGAAGATCGCCGGAAAGATCGTTTCGGGCGAGATCTCCGCCGGAGCGGATACGCTGGTGGATACGGAAATGGTCCGGACTCTGCTGGGACCGAGGAAGATCCTGGAGGAAAAACTCCTCTCGAAACCGGCCGTGGGCATCGTCACGGGTCTCGCCTGGACAAGCGCGGGCGGCGTGACGCTTCCCGTGGAAGCCTCGAAAATGCCGGGAAAAGGCGATCTCCGCCTCACCGGATCCCTGGGCAATGTCATGAAGGAAAGCGCCATGGCCGGATTCAGTTTCCTGCGGGCCAATGCAAAAAAATTCGGGATCCGGGCCGATGTCTTCCGGAAAAACGATTTCCATATCCATGTGCCCGACGGCGCCACGCCCAAGGACGGCCCCTCCGCGGGCGTCACCATGATCACGGCCATGGTCTCGCTCCTCACGAACCGCCCGGTCCGCCCCAGACTGGCCATGACCGGTGAAATCACGCTCAGCGGACGGGTGACGGCTATCGGAGGCGTGCGGGAAAAAGTGATCGCAGCCCTGCGGGCCGGAGTGTACGATGTCATCCTGCCCGCCGAAAACGAAAAGGATCTGGAGGAGATCCCGGAAGAAGTCCGCCGTCAGCTCCGGTTCAAATTCGTTGAAAACGCCGCGGACGTCATTGCGTTCGCTGTCCCCGTGAAGATTCCGAAAATCACCGATCCCGCCCCCGAAGCCCGGATCCGGAAGGATGAGATATACACCTTCCGCGTACCGGACCGGAAAGCCGCAGAGGGAAAAAAGGAAACCACCTCCGGCGAAAAAGCGGAGCTCTCCGAGACAAAGAAACAGCCAGAAGACGGCTCCGTCCGGAAAGCGGCGGTCCGGAATACGAAAAAACGGACGAAGAAGACGGAAAAAACGTCCTCTGCGCCGACGAAAAAGCAAGCGGCGGTGCGTCGCGGCGATCCTGTTGAAAAACCCGGCAAAAGGAGAAAAACAAAATGAAGAAACGTCTGTTCCGTATCGTTTTTCCGGCCATTCTCTGTCTGCTGCTCCTGCCCCTGTTTCTAAGGGCAGATGAACCGAAGAAAATCGATCCCATGACGCTTCCCGCGGAAGACTTCCTGCGGATCGTCCGCCATGTGCCCGGTCAGGAGACCTGGGCCAAAATGGCCGGCACGGCGCAGCACAAGCGTCCCGGCGCCCGTCGGATCAAGGCGCCCGTGCGTCTTGCGATCCGGTTCACCCCGGCCCGCATCGTCGCCCGGCTGGTGTTCAACGATTCGGAGATCTACGATCTGGGACAGGCTTTCGATCCGCCCATCGCCACCACGGAGGCCCAGATCAAGCCCGGCGCCAAGCCGCAGCTGGGCCTGTACGGGATCGACGTCAGCGACATGACGCTCAGCTTCATCTATCGGGAAACGATCCGGGAGGAAAAACCGGAACGGGTCAGCATTTTCCCCTGCCGGGTCTTCATGCTCAAGGGTTCGGCGGAAGGCGAGACGGCCCGCGTCTTTGTCAGCACGGAATATTTCTTCCCGGTCAAGGTGCAGTGGTTCCGGAAGGATCCGGGCGCCGGGCAGACAGGCACGCCCTACCGTGAACTGGAGATCGCATCCGTGAAAAAAGCGGAAGACAACGACTTCTATCTGATCCCGAAGCTGGAAATCTCCGGGCCGGACTGGCGGACGAAAATCGATTTCGATGAACGAAGCGCCGGATATGCGAAGGACGGCATGCCCTCCGATCTTTTTGCCGGGTTCCCGGAGGACAATACGGAAAAATGATTTATCGCACAGACCATCGGAAGAGAAGATCCGGATCCGGACAGGCCATCGCGGAAATGGCCGTCTGCCTGGTGGCGATCCTCGCCGTCGTGGGCGGATTCCTCCTCATCACAGCGCTGGGGCTCGAAAACGTGCAGAACGCCATCCGGACACGGGAAGCCGTGGACCAGCGTGCAAGGGATGGGATCACCACCTCGTCGGGCCGACTCATCCGTACCTGGAACTACGGAACGGACGGGATCCTCTTCACCCGGGACGATGCCGCCGCCGGATGGTCCCCGGATGAAGATGTCTTTCTTTCCGAACTGAAGGACGATACGGAGCCTCTGGATATGAAGGACAGCTCCGTCTTCCCTCACATCTCCCCGCAGAACAACTTCGCGGCCACACTTTCCCGCGGAAAGCTCTTTCTTGCGGCCGCCGATCTTTCTTCTGCGAAGGTAACCGAGTCCGACCCGCTGTCCAAGCGGAATCTCTCCTCCTTCAAAAATCTGATCAAGGCCCTCATCTCAAACGCGGACTTTTCCCTGGAGGACAGCGCGTTCATGCCGTCCAGCCCCGTCATGTCCGAATGAAAACAAGGTGTACCATGCGCGAATCCACACTCCCTCCGCCCGAATCCCGGATCCTGACTCTGGACGAATGCGTCCGCCTCCGCGGTGAATGGCGCAAACAGGGGCTTTCCTGCGCGCTCACCAACGGCTGCTTCGATATCCTGCACCGGGGCCATGCCGAATATCTTCAGGCGGCGCACGACCTGGCGGACCGCCTGATCGTGCTGCTCAATTCCGATGAATCCGTCCGCCGGCTGAAGGGGCCGGACCGGCCCGTCAATACCGAATACGACCGGGCGTATCTTCTCAGCTGTCTCCGCTTCGTCGATGCGGTGGTGATCTTTTCTTCGCCCCGCTGTACCCGGGAGATAGAAGCGCTGGCGCCCGACTTTTACGCAAAAGGATCCGACTACACCGTGGAAACCCTGAACCCGGAGGAGCGCGAGGCGCTGTTTCACGCGGGCACGGAGATCCGCTTCATTTCCTTTGTTCCAGGCCATTCCACCACCGGGACAATTCAGAAACTCCGCGGCGAGAAGAAAGCGTAAGCCGACCCATTCCGGCGGGGAAGCACCTCACACGCCGGTGCCGTCGAAGAGCGGGATGAATTCCGCTTCGGCGGACTCCTCCTCCTGAACGAATCCATCCTCGATCCCGGACTCAAACAGAAAATTCTCCACCTCGCTGTACTCTTCTTCCGAGACCCGGCGGTTCAGTTCGGGAAAGTGTTCCGCGGACACGGCGCCGCAGGGAAGATACTGCCGCATGAGGCTGAACATGACCTCGCCCGGCTTGAAATGCTCCGTCACCCAGCGGATGACGTTTTTGGAATTCTCCACAAATCCGGGCAGGATCAGATGCCGGATCACGACGCCGCTTTTCAGCAGACCCGTTTCGGGATCCATCACATACGGTCCGGTCTGCCGGTACATCTCCAGGATCGCCTCCGAGGCCCGCTCGAAATAGTCGGGAGCGCCGCTGAATTTCCGGGCGAGGGAATCGTCCGAATACTTCATATCGGGAAGCCAGATGGAGACTTTTCCTTCGAAGCGGCGAAGAGTTTCCGGCAGATCGTATCCGTTGGTATTGTATACCACGGGCACGGGAAGGGCCGGACCTTCCAGACTTTCCAGCACCGCCTCCGCGAAATGGGTCGGCGTCACCAGATTGATGTTGTGAGCACCCTGCCCGATCAGTTCGAAATAGATCTCCCGCAGACGGGCCGGCGTGATTTCCCATCCGTCACCTTGCGCGCTGATCCCGTAATTCTGGCAGAACACGCAATGCAGATTGCATCCGGAAAAAAAGACCGCGCCCGATCCCTTCGTCCCGCTGATGACCGGTTCCTCCCACCGGTGCAGCGCGGCACGCGCCGCCACGGGATTGCGCGGACTCCGGCACACGCCGGGCAGCGAAGATGCGTCCGCACGGGAAAGAGGGCGGACGACGCCGCACCTCCGCGGACAGAGAAAGCATGCGGACATGGCGGGAATCTTCTCCTTTCAACGGGGACGGGATCAGACGGCGCCCTTGCCGGTCTTCGCCATTTCCCGGGCCCAGGAGTCCTTCAGAGCCGCCGTGCGGTTGAAGACGGGACGTTTTCCGGGCACATGATCTTTCGGGTCGGCGCAGAAGTATCCGATCCGCTCGAACTGACGCCGTGCGCCGGGTTCGCATTCGGCCAGAGAGGGCTCCACAAAGCACTCGACCACCTTCTTGGACTCGGGGTTCAGATAATCCAGATAATTCGCGCCTTCCGGAATGGCGGAGACGTCTTCCACCGTGAACAGCCGGTCGTACAGCCGGGCTTCGGCCTTCACCGCATGGGCGGCGGAGAGCCAGTGGATCGTTCCCTTGACCTTCCGTCCGTCCGGGGAATCGCCGCCGCGTGTGGCCGGATCGTACGTACAGTGGATCTCCTGAATGACGCCCGACGCATCCTTGACCACAGACACGCAGGTAACGAAGTAGGCACTGCGAAGCCGGACCTCGCGGCCGGGGGCGAGACGGAAGAATTTTTTCGGCGGATCCTCCATGAAGTCGTCACGCTCGATATACAGGACTTTGGAGAAGGGGATATTCCGCGTTCCGGCGGAGGGATCTTCCGGATTGTTTACCGTTTCCAGTTCCTCGACCTGTCCCTCCGGATAGTTGTCGATGATCAGCTTGACCGGATTCATCACCGCCATGGCCCGGAGCGAGGTGCGGTTCAGGTCGTTGCGGATGCAGTGCTCCAGCAGCGCGATATCCGTCAGGCTGTTGAATTTGGTGACGCCGATAATCTCGCAGAAATCACGGATGGCCTGCGGAGTCACGCCCCGGCGGCGGAAGGCGCAGACGGTGGGCATGCGGGGATCGTCCCACCCGTCCACATATCCGTTCTTCACGAGCTCCAGAAGCTTGCGCTTGCTCATGACCGTATAGGAGAGGTTCAGGCGGGCGAACTCGATCTGACGGGGCTTCGAAGGCGTATCCACGTTCTGGATGATCCAGTCGTACAGCGGTCTGTGGATCTCGAATTCAAGCGTGCAGATGGAATGGGTCACGCCTTCCACCGCATCCTCCAGCGGATGCGCGAAGTCGTACAGCGGGTACACGCACCATTTGTTCCCCGTGTTGTGGTGATCCGCGTGACGGATCCGGTAGATGGCCGGATCGCGCATGTGGATATTCGGACTCGACATATCGATCTTCGCCCGGAGCACCTTCGCTCCGTCCGGGAATTCACCGGCGCGCATCCGCCGGAAAAGATCCAGATTCTCTTCCGGCGTCCGATCGCGGTAGGGGCTGGGCCGTCCCGGCTCCGTCAGGGTGCCGCGGATGTTTTTGAACTCCTCTTCGGAAAGATCGCAGACATAGGCTTTGCCGTCCCGGATCAGCTGTTCGGCATATCCGTACATCTGCTCGAAATAGTCGGAAGCATGATAAAAGCGGTCCTCCCAGTCCGCGCCCAGCCACTTCACATCCTCCAGGATCGATTCCACATATTCCGTGTCCTCCTTCACCGGATTCGTATCATCCATGCGGAGGTTGAATTTTCCGCCGAACTTCACCGCGGTCCCGTAATTCAGGCAAATGCTCTTGGCATGGCCAATATGAAGATATCCGTTCGGCTCCGGCGGAAAACGCGTAACGACTTTTCCTCCGTTTTTTCCTTCCGCCAGATCTCCGGCAATGATTTCATGAATAAAATTCGCCGGCGCGTTTACTTCGTTTTCGCTCATGGATCTTCTCCTGAAAATAGCTCGCTGACTCTCTTCCGCCCGGACAGACGTCCGGCAGTCTTTTAAAATACAGCCGCACGCGCGGAAAATCAAGCTGTCGGACGGAAGTATGAAGAAAAAAATCGAGTCGCATCATTTCTGAAAAATCTTTCTTGAAAAAGGACGGAGACAACTGTACATTACGGGTATCTTTCACCCTAAAACAAGTTCGGATCATGCAGAAAAATCAGTCTCGGTGTCCCGGTGCAGGACCTCTTCCCCCTCCCTTCGACCGGGAAGGCGATGCCCTCCGCATGCCCGCCCTGCTGGCGCCCCGGATGAAATCGCTGAACGGGATCTGGGTGATGAACGGGCGCAAGGCGAAACCGGGCGAATCCTTTTTTGCACAGGATTTCGAGGCGCATGACTGGCAGGGATTTCCGGTTCCGGGCGTGGCGGAAGAGAACATCCGGATACTGCGCCTGCTTCGTGAATTCGAGCTGGATGCATCCTGGCTCAACCGGAAAAACGGATCTGTCTTTCTCCGCCTCGACGGAATTTCAACGGACGTATCGGTCTGGATCAACGCAGCGTTCATCGGCCGCTGCACCGGAGAAAACGACTTCGCGGAATACGACATCACCGGGGCCGTTCGACCCGGGGTAAACCGGATCGCCCTCCTCCTGCGCCGGACGGATAAGGGCCGGACGTCGCCGCTCGGGATCCTTCGGGGCATTCAGCTGATCCTTCAGCCCCGCATCGGATTCAGGACGGCCGGAGTCCGGTTGGACAGCCGGAAGCTCTCGCTCGGGTTCGCCGTCCGCAATGACTCCGAACGGGACCGGCTGCTGAATCTGAGCGTAAAACTGCTGGACCGGAATAACGAAGTCCGGCCCGGACGCATGATTTTCCGGGGGCTCGCCGTCAAAGCGCAGAGCGAAACCGTTTTCAATCTGACGAGACCGCTCCGCCGATCCCTGTCCGAGACCGGAAAACAGAATCTTTCCGCCGTTCTTCTCACGCTCGCCGCCCCTTCGGAGCCATCCGGAGATTCCCGGCGAATCACCCTGGGCGACACGGAAAAATCCGTCCCCCTGCCCCTCGTCGATCCGGCGGACGATGCGGATGACTTTCCGGTCCGGGGGCCCCGCAGGGATCCGGTATCTTTGGAAGACGACGGCGAAGATCTCTGGATCTCGGCCACGAACGGACTGCTTGCCTGCTTCGGCCGCGAGGCAGGGACCGTGGAATCACTGGACCTGGACGGTGTCTCCCTGATGGACCGGGGCCCCCTGCCCGCCGAACCCGCGTCCTGGACCGATATCACGCTGGGCCGCAAAAACGGACAGGCAGAACTGGAATCCCTTGCGTCCGGCATCCGTCTCCGCTGGTGTTTTCTCCGTTCGGGGAGGATCCGTTTCACGGCGGAACTGAGTTCGAAAAAAGGGAAGGACGGTCTGATCATGTATCTGCCGCCGCACTTGAACAGGCTCTTCCATAACGGCGCGGGAAAGCCCTGTCCCCTGCCCCGGGACAAAGTCGGACTCCGCCTCGCTGGCGTGCGGGGGATCGTTCTTTCCGGCGATCTGAAAGCCGGCTTGGCCATTCTCTTTCGCGAGTCTGCGGATGTGATCTGGCGGAAGCACCGGCACACGGAAGAATGCCATCATGACAGATGCTGCGGTCCGGATCACGGAGGCTCGGAACTGGTATTGAAAACGCATTGTTCCGATTCCCGGTTCCGCCTCGATTTCCGGATCCTCCCGTTTGCGGCGGGTTTCCTCAATATCCATGAGATTTTCCCCAGGACCTGAATCATGAACGAAACAGAAACACTCGATCGATCCTTTTCTTCTCCGCTGTTCCGCCCGACTCCGGCGACGCTGTTCATGGCGGGACTTGTTCCCGTATGCGCCATGCTGATGCTCCCCGGATTGTGTCTCTGCATTTTCCAGTGGAATGTCCACTGTTTCAGCACGGGCGCGGTGGTGTTCCTGGCGGCGGCATGTCTCTGCTTCGTACCGGGCAGGCTTTCCGCCGTGCTGAAGGCAATGCCCGTCTACGTCCGGGCGGCACTCGGCATACTGTTCCTCATCGGACTGTATCACGTGCTCCGGCACGGAGATTCCTACCAGATCAAAGACATGGGCCGGTGTTTTCTGTATGCGGTGGTTCCGCTCTTCGGCATGGTTTTCCGGAAGGAACTGCTGAAGCTGCTCCCCTGGCTTTTCACCATTTTCTGGTTCATGAATCTGGCTTCAACGATCGGACAGAAGGTCATCCTTCACAGTTCTGTGACCGGCGGGATCCCCTCGAACCTCAACTGGAACGCCTCCTTCACGGCGATAACGGGCGCCGCCGCGCTTTTTCTGATCCTCACGAAACTCCGGAAAACCTGGATGAAGATCCTCCCGGCTGCGCTCATCGTTTCGGTCTCTCTTTACATGGAGTGGCTCTGTTCCTCCCGGGCATTGATCCTCGCCTCCTTTTGCGCGCTCCTCGTTTTTCTCTGGACCAGGCTCGAAACGCCACGTGCAAAAAAACTTTTCCGCCTCGGGATCATTCTGATGCTGGGACTCGTCGTCCTCGGTATTTTTGCTGCTCTGAATTCAAAGAAGGGAAGAGAATATCTGCGGGGTGACGACCGGGTCTTTCTTGCGGCCACCGTTCCGGATATGATCGTGCACGCGCCCGTACTGGGGTACGGTGCCCCCTCCTTCGAACAGGAATACCTTCCCTGGCGAAACGCCGGATTCTTTCAGCTTTCCCACACGACCGACCGCGTAGATCATCCCCATAACGATATTCTGTTCACGGCGGCGGGATTCGGGATCGCCGGCCTGATTTGCTGGCTGATCCTCTGTCTGGTCCCGGTCATTCGCCTGATCCAGGGAAAAACGAAGACCTGCGATCCGTTTACGAGGCTTCTTTTCTTTCTGTTTCTCATTCTGCTGATCCACGCGCAGCTGGACCTGATTTTCTTCCATCTCCCCCTGAGCGTCTTTTCCACGCTGATCCTGGGCGTCCTCTGGGGCGGACTTCATCCGGCGGAAGCGGAGAACGGATCCGCCGTCCAAGCCATTTCTCTGCCTTTCCGGCTTCTGCTGGACACCGCCGGAGCCGCCCTGATTTTCTGCTGTGCCTTTTCCGCGGCGGCCCATCTGATCAGCTATCACCTCCTCTGGCTGGGGGAAGCGGAGCTGCACCATCACGGGAGTGTTACGCCGGCCGCTCTGGAATACTTCACGATGGCGACAAAAGTTCCCCAGGCGCCGCCCCATGCACTCACGAAGGCGTCCGCCAGATCCTATGCGGACGGGAAATTCCGTTCGCAGGTCATTCTCTCCGCGTTCGAGGCCATGAAGAAGACGCCGATCCCCGACTACGGACACATGAATCTGCTGGAAGCAAGAGCGCTGGAAGAGGAAGGAAGGCTGGCCGAATCGGAGCTCTGCTATCTGCGGGAAAACGAGCTCTTCCCCCTCGAGGTCCTGCCGCTCATGCATCTTTCGCGCGTATACCTCAGGACGGGTGACATGGTAAAATTCGAGGAAGCCCAGCGCGCCATCCGGGAACTCATGGGCCGCAAAGGGATCGATGAACACGACATTCAGCTTATCATCGAGCATCCGGAATACGATATGCGTCCGTGGGAGATCCCGGGCAAAAAGCTGAAAAACGGCAAGGCCGTCCCCGCAGATCAGCCGGACGGCGACTGATCCCTGCTCCGAGCCCGTGCCGCGCACGGACAAAAAACCGTGCGGCCCTCATCTTTGGGACAACCGGACCTGAATACGTCTGCCGTCTGTATACGAAAAAGCCGGAGGGAATACGGGATTCCATCCGGCTGGGAAGGTGCGGTTGAAAACCGGAATAGGTTATTGCTTGCGCTTTTCAGGCGGATCGGCCTTGAAAATGACCGATTCATCCTCCACGATGTTCAGCTTTGTCAGGCCCGCCTTGCTGCACATATCGAGAAGCTTCACCAGCTTCTTGTGCTTGGCGTTGGGACCGCAGTTGATCATGACGGTGGTATCGGGATTGCTGTCCGCCACAGTCTGGAGATATTCCTGCAGCTTGGCCGACTCGTAGGGAGCGCCGTTCATGTGGTAGAAGGTCTTCTCCTGCTTCAGGATCGCCTTGCGGCGTTCCGCATCGCTCTCCTTCGCGGCGAGCGCGGCAACCTGATCGTCGTTGTCCATGCCGGGCAGCTTCATCACGTCAATGGTGAGCAGCTGCGGCGGATCACCGGAACTGGGAGCGCCGGGAGCAGGAAGATCCACCTGCAGATGCACATCCTCCACAACCGGCTTCTGGGTAAGGATGAAGTAGATCAGCAGAAGGAAGACGACGTCGATCATGGAGGAAAGAGGAACCTCCGCGGCCTTCTCGTCGATATTTGTGCGTTTTCTTGCCATTTCTGCTCCTTATTCGGACTGCTGGGCGTTGAACCGGACCTTGTAAAGGCCGGTGGATTTCACGGTGTCCATGACCTGCTTGACGTAGTAGTGCTGGGCATGATAGTCACCGCGAATGATGATGGGAAGGTTTTCCGCCGGATTGGATACGGAAAGCTTCGCCTGCTCCAGCTCGTTTCGGATCTCCGGCAGCGTCATGGTCCGCATTCCCATGCTGAACGTGCCGTCCTGGCGGACGTTGATGATGAGACTCCGGGGATCCTTTTTCTTGACGGGACGACCGTGCGGGGCATCCGCCAGGATCACCTTCTCGTCCTCGATTTCCTTATCGATGGAAGCCGTAACGACGAAGAAGATGATCAGCAGGAAGACGACGTCGATCATGGAGGAAATGGGAGTTTCCGCCTGATCCGGCGTTTTGATTTTGATTTTCCCTCTGGCCATAACTTATGACTCCTGAGCGACAAAAAGGTTATTCTTCAGCAGCTTCTTCGCCGTCCTCGACTTCCGCACCCTTCAGGGTCTTGATGAGGTCGTAGGTCAGAGCTTCCATGGTGAGGATGATCTTGGAAGCATTGTTCTTGATGAAGGTGAAGCCCAGAATGGCGGGGATGGCGATGAACAGACCGACGGCCGTGGTGTACAGAGCGCCGGAAATCGACATAGCCGGCTTGGCAGCCTTGGCGGCGCCGGACGCAGTGGCCAGTCCGCCGAATGCGGCCACCATACCGGTAACCGTACCCATCAGTCCGAACATGGGAGCGAGCTGTCCGCAGAGGTTCAGGTAGTTGACGCGCTGCATGAGCTTCTCGGTTTCGATGCTGGCGGCGGAGGAAACGGCATCGAGGATGACGTCATAGCCTTCGGAGATGTTGTTGAAGCCGGCGAGCAGGATATTGGAGAGCGGGCCGGGAGTGGATTCGCAAGCCTCGATGGCGGCGCCCAGGTCACCCTCGGACAGCGCATCCTTCACGGCTTTCACCAGTTCCACGGGCATGATCTTGCTGGCGCGGATGGAGAGGAAGGAGTCGATGATGAGGGCGATGGTGGCCAGAGAAGTCAGGAAGATGAGCATCCACACCGTAATATCCATGGCGCCGCCGCCGAACACGATGTCGAAGAAGGTCTGTCCGCCTTCCGCAGGCGCGGCCTCTTCGGCTTCCGCACCTTCGGCTTCCGCGCCGTCGGAGGACGATGCAGCCTCTTCCGAGGCGGCGGCTTCACCTTCCTGCGCATACAGAGGAATGTTCGACATGCTGAATGCGACCGCGCCGGCGACGAGCAGGAGCCCAAAGAGATTTCTGAGTTTCATAAAAGAATCCTTCTTGTAAGTAGGTTGTTGATCTCGATCGTACGTCTCATTTTCCGTACTATAGCACAGAAAAACGCAAATGCAACCGCATTTTTATTTCAAACTGGCGGCTTCCGGGCTTTTCGGATGATTCTTCTTCAGAATCTCCGCGAATTTCTGCGCCCGGGCATCCTTGGCATCCATCATGCATTTGTAGGCAGCCAGGAGGGCAGCGGCATTCTTTTCGCTCTTCGGGAACAGAAGAGCCGCCTCGAAATACGCCAGTGCCGCGGCTTTCAGGGTCTCCTTGTCGCCGCTGTTTCCTGCCTTGGCCTTCAGGGCGTCGCCCTTGGCCATCAGAGCGCTGCAGGCCACGTTGTCATTGGGGGATTCGACCAGCGCATCGGCGACAGGAACGGCCTTGTCGAACGCACCCAGTTCGATGTACGTCCGGACCAGCAGTTCATAAGCATTCATGAGATGCTCTTCGTTCTTGGGATTGACCCGCTTGTATTCCTGCAGCTTTTCCAGGATCGCGGCGGCTTCCTGCTTGTGTCCGGCAGCCAGCTCGATTTTGGCGGCCTGATACAGGCAGTAGGGCTCCCAGCTCACGGCCTTGAACTCTTCGGCCAGCTTGACGTAATCGGCCGCGGAGCGAGACGCGCTCTTGTCCAGCTGTTTGATCTCCTTCGGCATGGGGAGCCAGGCCCATTTGACGTCGTTTTTCTTGATGGACTTCCAGGCCTTCGTCTTGTCGCCCTGCTCCATGTAGCGGTAGTCGCCCTTGGCGGAGACCTCGATGGTGGCCGCCTTGATCTCGGAGCCGTCTTTTTTGGTGATGATCCCCTGTGCGAAGGCGGGCGAAGCGGCAAAAAGCATACCGGCCGCTGCGGTCAGAATCAGAGTTTTTTTCATGGATGATCCTCTTTCTGTTTTTATTTTATGTTCTTAATGTTCCGTATGTCTCTCACTTGCTGTCCGCGTCCGGAAGGCTGTCGATCTCCGTTATGTAGAATCCCTTCGGATACAGCTCCTTATACCCTGCCACAAAGAGATCGCGGTCCGCTTTGCGCCCGGTCCTGGCCGCGGTAAGGGCGGCCTTGTACACGGCGAGCTCCACATACTTGGCGGAATCGTCTTCCGGATCGCCGGAGGGTTCCACTTTCACCGCATTCTTGGAAACGGCGGGGAGCGCGACCATGGAATAGACGGTGAACGCCTTGGAGGGCTCGTTTTCGGCCATGAAGGTTTCTCCGATAAGCGTCTGCGCCTTGTTGTACAGCCAGTACTTCGGCTGTTTCTGGCCCTGGGTGCGGGTCATAGCGCGGGAAGAGATGCGGGAGAGATCTTTTCTGGCGGCCGCGTAATCCTTGAGCTTGCAGTAAGCCTCGGCGCGGGCGAAGAAAAGCTGATTGAAGTAAGGCGTGCTCTTCTCGGTCTCAAACACTTTGGTGAAGAACCGGACCGCATCCTGATACCGTTCCAGGATCAAAGCGGCCTTGCCCGCGTCCAGATTGACTTTCTGCGTGATCTGAGAGTCGAACTGCGCCTTGGCCTCCTTGTTGTTCTGGAATTCGATGGCCTTCAGGTCGCCGACCCACTCCTTGTAGTCCGGCTTCTTCAGGCTTTCCAGAAGGCGGATGGACGCCCGATAGGCGAAGTCGGCGCACTCTTTGGAGAACTGAGAGGAGGGACACTGGGAAAGCTCGGAGGCGATCCAGCGGAGATTGGAGATGGAGAGATTGTTCAGATCCTTCCCATCGAAGATCTCCTTGAAGATGGCCAGCGCCTTGGCGTAGGTCCCGTTGCTGTAGAGGTTGCGGGCCAGAGCGAACTTCGCGTTCTTCCCTTCCGGAGAATCGGGATACTTGGCGGAGAGGTCCGACAGAACGGCCTGCGCTTTGGCATCGTCTCCGATTTCCGTGTAGAGCATCCCCACGCGCATCATATAGCCGGGGATATTGTCCTTGGGATCGTTCCGGTCCTTGTTCATGCTGATGAACTTCATGAAGGCATCGATGGCCTTCTTCTTTTCGCCGATTCCATCGTACAGCCAGGGCAGAAGACGGGTGGAAAGCTTGCGGACGCCCGCAACCTTTTCGTCCATGGCGAT
>JAFZZR010000004.1 GCA_017615635.1 Lentisphaeria bacterium | reverse complement strand
GTAAGATGTCTCCCGTGCTTCCTTGGTATGCAATGGAAATCTTTGCCTGAAAATCCGGGGAAGACTGGGTGCCTCTGCTTTCCTCCAGATTGGCTCCGATGCTCGTCCCCGCAGGGCAAAGGAAAATGACTTCTCCATCATCAGGTTGCCGGAACTCTCTTTTACCTCATACCTCATACCTCATACCTCATACCTTGATGGCTGCAGCTCAAAACACATCAAAAGCAAGTAGTATTCACCAGCAGCTCGATGAGCGTGAAACCGTTTTTTCTTTTCATGGTGTTTCCTTTCCTGTTCAGTTATGTTTTTTCTGTTGCAGCTTGTCTTTATTTTCCATCCGTGTCATTTTTCCTCCTTTGCCGGTTCGGCCGGGGGATTCTTCCGGAATCCCCGTCTCACCGCCAGAAGTTTATCCACGTAGACGGCGTTCTCTTTCGTGGATCCCTTCACATAGGCGGGACCGGTCATCTTGCAGGAGATGTAGATATCGTATTCCCGTGCGTCATCCATGGGATCCCAGATATTCTTGTAAAGTTCGGCGATCCGCAGATCCCAGGAGCGGTGTCCGTAGAGGCGTTCCTGGTGCCAGCCGTTGGGCACGTGACGTCCGATCAGGTAGAGATGGTATGCTTCATCCTGCGGCACTTTTTCAGGCGGAATAACGCATTCGAGAACCGACGTCTCGGTGGTGTGGTCGTAGATCCCGAAGAGCATGGGATATTTCGTGTGATCCCATTCCGGATCGACTTCGCTGCCCAGCTTCACCGCCGTGCCGAACGCGGCATCCGGATCCTGCACTATTCTTTTACGATGTCTGCACGTTCCATACACGGGAATCTGGATCACATCCTCGTTTTCGAACTCGGCGGGAACGGGCAGGGGATGCCGCATGAGGTCCAGGGCATCGAACGCCTCCTTTTCCCACTGTTCCAGCGTTTTCCCTTTGACTTTCCGCTGTTTTTCCGGATTGCAGCGTGCGAAAAAGAGCCTCATGCACTTTTCCAGACGGGCAATGACCTCATCCCGGGAGAGCCCGCAGGCGGAGCCGCCCTGCTTCCACATTTCCAGCGCCGCATAGTCCACGGGGATCCGTTCCATGGCGATCCTCGTCAGCAGACCGGAGTCGTTCCCCGCTTTTGCCTCGGCCCGGTCCAGCAGGGTGTTGACGATCACGAAGAACTCCGCATCCATGAGTCCGCGAGCCTTGAGCGGTTTTTCGGAGACGATCCCGGGGACGGCATCGATCCGTTTTTTCAGGTAGGATGCGTAAGCCTTCATTTCCTCCACGGCGGGACCGTACTGGAACTGGAAAAACTCCTCGATGAGGGGGGCGGCATCCAGATCCGGGTTATCCATCAGTTTGCACTCAAGATAATTGTGCAGATCGTGGAAGGCCCGGCTCGGGATCATGTTCTCGTGTGTGTATTCCGATTCCAGATAGATCTTTTCCATCCCGTAGTTGTGATAATACCGGATGTTGTCCGCGATATACCAGAAACAGCACTGCGGCCAGGGGAAAGCTTCCGACATATGGTAGAGCCTGTGATAGGCCCAGACGGATTTGTGCTTCACAATATCGCGCCAGCCATCATACTGTTTCCGGATCGTTTCATTGTTCGGATGGGACATGGGCCGCAGAAGATCGGATCCGGTGAGGAACGCCATCTGGATCATGACATTTTCCCGGGCCTGTATGCCCTTGGGCGGATCCTGCGTAAAGCCGTAGGCGAACGTCTGGAAGAGATGATCGGGAAAGGCCGAGGCCACGTCGTTGATGAATTCCAGCATGGCGCCGGAGACCGAGCCGTACTTCCGGATCAGTTCCCCGCATCCTTTGCAGTGACACCAGTCCTGCACATCGTTCTGCGAAAGTTCGATCCAGAGAGCCTTACACGCCTCCGGATACTTCAGAGTCTTCCGGAAATTCTCCTCTTCCGCGATCCACTTCGCCACCTCTTTTTTTGCGACTTCCCGGAATTCCGGGTTCGAGAAGCACACCTGATTGGGGCCCATTTCACTTCTCCCCCGTTCATGAAGTCCGCCTCTGCTTTCCGGCAGCATGTCCTCCCGACCCTCAGGAACCGCCTTGGTCAATTTCCAGAAATTGTGAGCCAGTCCCGCTCCCCGGGTCCGGAAGAGCGAAGGCCAGCCGTCCCCCAGTGAAACACTGTTCTGCTTCAGAAAAGCGTGGCTTCTGTTGTAGTCAGGATACTCCTGCATTCCCGGACGTACGACTCGCTGCAGCGGAAACGCGGGCTTCCGCCGGAACGGCTGATTGTCGGGGACGGTGATGGAATCTTTTTTCGGAATCTTGATTTCGATGGGCGTGAACCAGCGGACGCCGCCGAATGTATCCAGAAACTCGCAGACCCCGTAGAAGAGTCCGCGGGGCCAGCCGCCGGAAATGGTCAGGTTTCTGCCGTCGCTCTCGATATTCCACTCTTCCTGATCCAGTTCAGCATTCCGCCTCAGAAGAATGGCCGGAGTCTCCTTGTCCCACTCCGATTCCGGAACGATCCGCACTTCACGTCCGAAGATCTTGTCCAGATGCTCCTTCAGCACACCGGGCGCCATCTCCTCCGGCGCGCCCTCCGCCCCGGTCGTGACAATGGGAAAATCCGCGGTGATTTCCAGCGCGCGCAAGGCGAGGCACACGCTCAAAAAACATGCTGCAAGCAGGGTCGCTGACGTTTTCATAATGTTTCTCCTCGTTTGAGTTTCATGATTCCGGCTCCCGGACCGGAAAATACTCTTCCTCCGGGGTTCCCCAGGAAACGCACAGCGTGCCTGAGACGTCGCGGATCACATACTTGATCCCGAACGGATCCCGGCATTTTTCCACCGGGAAGGTGCTGGGGGTATAAAGGGTCTCGTTCGGCCATTTCCGGTCCCGCGCTACGAAATGCGTGGATTCCGTATCCGGACGCACCGTCACCGTGGCGTGCTTCAGATTTTTTATCAGATACCGGAAGTGCTGTCCGATGTTTTCATTGGTGATGCGGGAGCAGCTGACACTGCCGCTTTCCTGCTGGATAATGGAAATCCGAGATTCCAGATCCGTCGCTTTCTCCACCGGATAGAACCCTTTCCCGTCCTTGATGAAGACCTCACGCCCCCGGAAAAGCGGCACACCGTCCGGCGTGGTAAATTCCTGCATTACCGTAGTGTCGCTGCCGAAAAAGGCATAGTAGAATGCGTTGTCGTGTACCCGGACCGTCAGCCTCGGAGACGGGGAAAGCGGATCCGGCTTGGTAAAATGGATCCCCCAGCCCGACAGGGCGATCCCTTCACGGAAAAGCGGGGTCGTCATTGTGTACGGGGCCTGAAGCGGGACCGGGTACCGCTCTACGCTTTCGTAGGAATTGACGGGCCGGATCCACATCAGATTCCGGTCCGCGATCATGGCGCAGCGGCGTTCTCCGTTCTGATGATATTCATGAAGAATCCGGAAACGGCTGCCCTTTTTCAAGCGCGTATCGATCGGCCCGAAACTCCAGCCCGGAGTCAGTCGCACCGGCTGTTTTCCGTCCAGCAGCATTTCTCCGTCAAGAGGAGTCGCTTCCTCCTGATCGAACATGGCGCGCATCTCCGGAGTCCGAAGCGAGCCGTAGAAAATGACGCTTCCGGATTTTTCGGCATATCCGGCGAGCCATATTCTTGCGTCTTCCGAGATCAGCGTCGGAGCGATCAGTACGCGTCCTGCCAGTTTTTCCTTCGGGAGTTTCACCAGATTTTTCGTGGAAATCACCGTGTTCAGGGGCAGTCCGTCGTTTATGGCATCGATGATCTGCCAGTCTCCGGAAAAGATCTCGTCCAGATTCCTTCCCCGGAACGTTTCCTCATGGTACTCGTCGAAGGGATAGACCCAGACGACCGGGCCCGCCTGATCCGGCGCGGTCTGCAGCGCATCCATCAGGAAAGGCAGACATTCCCTTGGGACCTGATCCGGCGTTTCTCCGTACGAATTGTCGACCGAAAGAAAATTGATCCGCGAGGGGCCTTCCGGTTCGCCCTTTTCATCGAGGCGGCAGCAGGAGAGCGGCAGATAGATGTCGTGAGGTTTGCGGTCATAGCGGTCCAGCCAGGGCGAGTTCAGCCACCATGCGTCGTGCGTGTAGTAGCGGAAGGGGTATCCGCCCTGCGGCGGCAGCTCCGCAATATGGGAAAGCATGCCGGCCAGCTCCAGCCCGAAATTACCGTCCAGCGCCGCCCAGGGGGAATTCGGCGGGGCTTCCACCCCGGGAACATCGCGGTAAATTTCCCGCAGCGGGACTCCGTCGGAAGCGAGGTCGATCCCCGTGGTCAGATTGGTCCCCCGGTTCTCGATCCGGCAGTCGGGACATTCTTTCCGGAACGTCTCCCAGAACTGAAACACTTTTTCCTTTGTGTCATGGCTTTTTTCCGGGAAGAAGGTCCGGCCGTCAAAAAGGGCGCCGCGGGTGCCCCACGTATCCATGCCGAATCCGATGCCATTGGAAAACCAGATGTAGTCGAATCCGCATTCCCGCATGAAGATCCGGGCCTGTTTCCCCAGGAACGTGCCGAACGGCGTGCCATCCGGGATCCCTTCCGGATAGGCCGCATAGGAATAACGGTCGCCTTTCAGAACTCCGGCGCAATAGATGAATCCTCTCCTGCCCAGAATTTCCGGATGACGGCGGTATTTGAAGTCGGACACGGCAAATTCCGGACCGGGATCGAAGGCTATGCCGAGTTCCAGCTCCCGGCGGTAACGCCCGGAGAACGTCTCCTTGACGATGCGGCAGAACCGGCGGATATCTTTCAGCTTCCATTCCGGCGGCTCCTTCATGAAGAGACGGGTCTTTTCATGAAGCGTGTATTCCACGGGACGGTCTTTTTTCGGCGTGTCTGTGCCCGGCTCGTGATTCGCACCGCCCAGATAACGGGCATATTCGATCCGGCTGTCGGGATCGCCGTTGTATTCCAGGATTTCCGATCCGTCCGAAAGCCAGAGCAGAAGTTCCACTTTTTCGCCGTTTTCCCATAACGACGCCCATTGCGTGAAAATCCGCGCCGCTTTGGCTGCGATCCCGGCGTCCGTCAGGTCGAAGCAGAACGGCTTCAAGGAGGTCTCCAGCGCGATCGTCTTCATGATGTCTTTTCCGAACTTAAATATTTGAACTTGTTTTGCTGCTCTTGTTCGCAGAACACAGGCGTTCTGTCAGATATCCGGATGACGATGCAATAATGCAAAAGCCCGTTTTTCGATGGCTCGTCATTCCGCATGATAGACCAGATTGTCGGCCGAACTTTCATTCCACGGGTAAAGTTTGCCGTCGGAGCTGGTATAAAGTCCTTTTTCCGCGCTGACATGGCCGTCCAGAAACAGAACGTTGGAGCTGCGGTTATGGGCAAAGTACGCACCGAAATCCATTTTGCCGGTCGAATAATACATGGAGCCGGTACTTCTTTGAGAACTTTCCGTAATGCGCTTTCTCCAGCCGTCCATGGCCCACATGGTTTTCGAAGCGAAGGGATTCCTCTGCGTTTCCTTGAGCAGCTGCCCGCTGGTCACCCAGACGTTACTGTTTGTAAAACCAGGCCCCAGTCCTCGGTTGAAGGTGTAATCGGTGAAAATTGGCTGCGAACAGTGTTTGTTCGCTTGGGTGTGGACATAGCAGCGGGGACTCGGAGGGGCGGACGGGCACAGGGCGAATTTATAGCTGACAAAATCACCATCCGGTTCCGACGGACCGAAGAGCTTTTTCTCTCTGGCAAAGTCCAGCCAGAAAAGATAGGTCATGGACTCTTCCGTATACGGGACCATGGCGGGAAGATAACTGCCGTCGTTGTCGTTATTGTAGAGCTGAAGGAAAAGCCCGTACTGCTTCAAGTTGCTTGCGCACGAAGTCTGCTGGGCCGTCTGCTTCACCTTGCCCAGTGCCGGCAGAAGCATTCCCGCGAGAATGGCGATGATGGCAATGACGACCAGCAGTTCGATCAGCGTGAATCCCTGTTTCCTCATGACTCTTTTCTCCTGTTCTGAATGTTCGTATCCGTTCCTGTCGGATAATGTAAGCGGAATCCTGCCGAAGGCAAGAACCGGGGTGAATGAAAACCGTCATAAAAGGGATGGAAAAACAGTCATATTTCGATACGACTGTTTCAAAGATTGGTACAATGAGGTAATTTCAAAATGTCAAAGATATTGCCGATCCGGATTTGTTTTCTCCGCTTCCCGGTGTATAGTTCATGGAAACGGAAGGAAAACGAGAATCGCCGACATGAAAATCCTGACCTACCATTACTCCCCTTATTCGCAGGACATCTGGGAACCATTCCACGAACATTCGATCCATAAGGTGTGCAGAGCTCCTGCCGATCCCCGCATTCCGCTCTGTCCGCATTACTTCAGCGATACGCTCCAGAAGAAGAAACTTTTCTTCCTGCACAAAAATTATCCCTATCTGTCGCTGGAACTGATCCTCGCCGGGAAAATGGAATTCAAAACCGCGGACAGGCGGGAAATCTGCGGTCCCGGTGAAATGTACGTGATCACCCCCGGAAGCACCGTGCGGTTCATCATATATTCGGAGGAGCCGATGCATAAGATCTCCATTCTTTCGAAGGGAACGCGCGCAGGCCAGATCGTGGAACTCTTCGGTTTCCGGGAAAGTATGAAGCTGAAGCTTTCCGACCCGAAGGAGATCGAACGGCGGATGCGGCAGCTCGGCGAAATGATCCGGACCCGGAAACCGCCGGAAGACCGTGCGCTTCAGGGATTCGCCCTTCTGATGAAGCTGGCCGGAGAGCTGCAGGAAACCGAACAGTCGGCGGGGGTCCTTCAGGCTGTTCAGCTGATGAACAGGGAGATCGCCAACCCGGACTTGAATTCGGAACAGCTGGCACGTTATGCGGGATACTCGCTTGCGGATTTCCGCAAAAAATTCTACGTGGTCTACGGCGTTTCACCCATGAAATACCTCATGGAGGAACGGATGAAGCTGGCGCGCACTCTGCTGGAGACGACTCCGCTGCGGCTCAAGGAGATCATCGAGCGGATCGGCTTCAACAGTACGCACTCCTTTTCCCTGACGTTCCGGCGGATCTGCGGCTGCTCGCCCCGGCAGTACCGGGACAGGAAAATGAGCCCGGGTCAAAAACCGAAAAAAGAGAAGACTGTGCATTGACCGCCCCTCCATCCGGAAAGGAAAATCCGGACGGGGAATGGAGGAAGATGAAGGCCGGCTCTCCGGTTCAGTTTTTCCCGTATGCCAGAATCTCTTTTCCGTTGTCCGGCCTGAACTCGTGCAGCCAATTGCTGCGGGGATCCAGGAAGGCTTTCTCTCCGAAAAGGCGCCCGCAGGAGGTGAAGACGGTCAGCTCGACCCGAACCGGTCCGGATTTGCCCGGATTGGCCCAGCAGAACGGATTGCGGATACGCCGTCCCAGACTTGTGCCGTCCAAAGAGAGTTCCGCAGCCAGATTCAGTGTGTCGGCCCGGATCGCATCGGTTCCGGATGGCAGATCCAGTTCGCGTATCAGGCGGATTTTCCCTGCGTAGCCGTAGAGTCCTTTTCCGTCGTTATGATACGCGGAGAGCGTTTTCCGGGAATCGGCGGCGAAACGGCCTGCCAGAAATACGGCGGGCAGATAGGGATAGTCCGTCGACTTGCCGCACAGCGTCAGAACATGCTTCCCTTTGGACAGGGTGAAATCCGCGGACTCTCCGTAGAGTTCCCGGAATCCCTGCACCAGTGAGCGGCAGGGAGAATCCGTCTCGATCTTTTTCCCGTCGAGCAGAACGTCCGCCGGTTCCACGCCGTTCCGGAGGACCAGGTGCAGTCCCGGCAGATTCTCCGTCAGCGTGAATTCGCACACTCCGTTTTCGAATTCGGCGCGCAGGGTGTTGGGGGAATCCGGCATGATGTCCCATCCGTCCGCGGGAAGGTCGAAGATGCGTTCGGGCAATTTCTTCGGCTCCGCGCCCGGCTCCCAGGTGAAATATCCGGTCGGATGCAGATGAAATGCCACGGATTTTCCCTCCGTCTTCAAAAGAAGGTCCCGGTCTCTGCCCGAGAGATTGATGACCAGCGCGGATCCATCCTTGAACGTGCGGAGGAAGATGCCGTGTGCGGACGTGCCGTCCGGCTCGCAGACCCCGGCCCGTCTCGGCAGTTTGTTCAGGATGGGTTTCAGGGCGCCGAAATGGGCGGAAAAACCGCCGGGCCGTTCTATGCGGATCCCGCCTTCGGCGCAGGCAAGCACCATGGGGGCATCCGTCTCCTCCCCGGGCAGGAGCAGTTTCCAGTTCAGCTGGGCGTCCGCCAGATTTGCGAGCAGATCGTTGAGCGGCTGGGGCTCGTAGGGATAGCGGACCGCGACCTCGCAATCCCGTTCCTTCAGGGCCCATTTTGCGGCGAGTGCTGCGCATTCGCCCAGTTCGCGGAAAGATTCGAACCAGGGCTGTGTCTCCGAGAACGGGTTGAAATATCGCCCCTTTTCCACATTGCCCCTCGCGTCGGTCTGGGCGACCGCCAGGACGTAGCGGCTGATCCCGAACGCGGCGCAGAAGAAGAAATGGGTACACATGCGCTCCAGTGTCATATCGCAGGGACCCAGCGCAAAAAGTTCCGCCAGACCGCCGATGTTTCCCCTCTTTTCGATCGCGTACATGCCGCTGGAATAGGTGAGATATTCCATTTTGTCAGTGTCGAGGGGGGTGAATATATCGTCGATCCCGGGGAAGGAGAATCCGCTGAGGACCTCCAGAACATGGCCGCTGCATTTGAGCGCCAGCGAGGTCGTGTATTCATTCATCAGATGGCCGGTCTGCACCATGCCGCGTTCTCCGCACCAGCGGGAAAGCCGGTCCGAATAAGATGTCCGGAACCGTTTTGCGACCAGCTTGTTGAAGGGAATCTGCCAGAAGCTGCTCCCGATTTTCAGACCCCGAAGGATATCCTGCCGGAGTTTTCCGCCGGTAAGTTGCAGATATTCTTCTTCCAGACCCTCGTAATACGGCAGGATCCTGACGGCACCCGCCGCATCCTTCACGCCGGAAAAGAAGGCGATGTCCGGTTCGTCGGTGAAAAATCCTTTGATCAGGTTCCCGAAATACTTTCCCAGTCGTTTTTCATAGCGTTCGTGGGTGAGCCGGATGAACGAGTCCACCGCCTCGGGATCGAACAGATCGGCCATCTCCGTACCTCGCCGCAGATGGAACTCGTATTCGCCGGGCCGCGGTTCGGTAACGCAGAGGGCGCGGATGGCATGATCCGGATCGAGCCGCATGACTTCTCCGTTGCAGGTGCCGCTGGGCCAGTTCTTTTCATCGTAGAGCCAGATCGAGGTGAATCCAAGCGCCTCGGCGTCTTCGCAGATCCATTCGCACCGGTCCAGCCAGGCGTCCGACATGTATTCCAGTTCCATTCCGCTCCGCGCGTAGATCATGAGCTGGGTGATCCCGACGGACCGGAAGTTTTGCATCCGTTCGTACAGAAATTCCCGGGTCGGGGCTCCGGTGATGGCCCACATCGGGATCATCGGGCATTCTTCTGTTTTCTGTTGAGCAGACATTTTCGATCCTCCTTATCAGTTTTTTTTGAATTACAATGCAATGAAAAACAGTCCCGCGAGCGCCAGCAGAAAACCGATCTTGTCCGTCAGGGATGTTTTTTCCCGGCGGATGAAGATCGAATACACGGCAAAGGCGGTGATATTCGTCCCGGTCATGAGCGGAAATGCGATATTGACGCAGTTCTCGGAGGCCAGTGTGTCCAGACTCAGGAAGAAAAGCCGGAGCGAGAGCAGCTGGACAAGAACCATGATCCCGGCGATCAGCAGCGTTTTTCCGTCGAATCGGAGCGAGGCTTTGCCGCACGCCGCGATCAGCAGCCATCCTGCCGTCCCGCCCCAGGCAACCGCAAGGGGACGCGCTCCCGCCGGATCCCGGAACCCGTAAAGCTGTGACGGCATGCTGTGCAGGGTCTGGATCATGCCGAAGATGAAAAAGGCCGTCACTGCGGGGATGATCCAGCCTGAAACATTTTTCACGCCCTCCATGGCCGTAACCAGGATGCCGCTCACGATCAGCACCGTCCCGATCCAGTGTCCCGCGCTTCCCTGTTCGTGAAAGAGAAGGATCCCCGTCAAAAAGGGAAAAATCAGCGCGGATTGCGAAATCGCCCAGACGGGCGTATGATGTCCCCGCTTCATGGCATTGTGGACTGTATTCTGTCCGATGGAGTTCAGGAGTCCTCCCAGAAAGATGAATCCCGCCAGAATATAGAGATCATGAAGACCGATTTTCCGGAAATCGACTAGAAAAAGCGCCGCCGTCCCCGTCAGAAACGTCTGAAGAAAACTGTAGGGAATGACCGCCAGCTTTTTACTGGCGCAGCAGCTCAAAACGATCCCGATGCAGGCCCAGCACAGACCCGTGCTGAGAGAAAATAGAATTCCGCGCAGCATGATCACCCTTTCTCCATACACGACCGACCCGCTTCCAGAAGCCGTTTCTTCCGGAGGCAGGACGTTTTCTCCCAGTCGGACACCGGTCCGTAGACCGCCAGGGCGGCAATCACCGTTCCGGAAAAATCGCACACGGGAATGGCCATGGAACAAACTCCGTCGAGAGACTCTTCCTTCACCTCGGCATACCCGGTTTCCCGAACCGTCAGACAGATTTTTTCCAGCTCTGCAGGATCCATCACCGTTTTCCGGGTCATCTGGCGGCGTGTCGTCCTCGCAAACAGTTTTTTCCGTTCCAGGGGGGACAGCGCGGCAAGCAGCACCCGCCCGGCTGCGGTGGAATGCAGCTCTTCGGTCCAGAACTGCCGGGTCAGCGGGGCCGGTTCACCCCCGGGAAAAATATGCGCGCAGCAGTACAGTCTGTCGTTTTCCAGCACGCCTGCGAATGCGCCGAAGCCGGACCGCCTGTTCAGCGACTTCAGCACCGGTTCCATTCCCTCCCGCAGACGCTTCCAGCGTACGGTGGCATCTCCGAAGACGCACAGCTGCGGGCCGAGACGGTAATGCCTGGCGTGGTCCTGTGATACATATCCCCGGCGGAAGAGGACCCGGAGCAGATTGTTCGCGCTTTGTACGGAAATGTTCAGCTTTCCGGCGAAGACGGTCGTCGATATCGGCTTGTCCGCGGTGGCGAGCAGTTCCAGAAGATCGAGGGCGCGGTCAACTACCTGTATGGGCTGATTTTTTTCCTTTGCCATGGCTGTCTCCGAATTACAACATTATTTTATTTTCATATGCGTACTATAATACCGCCTTCCGAAAAATGCAAGCCGGAATCACGGACTTTTCTGCTCTTTTTCGCCGAAAATCGTAATCGCCTCCTCAAAAAATAAACGTACGGGAATAAAAAGAAGGGCAGGCATCAAGGATGGGGATGTCATATCCGACGGAGATCATCTCAAAAAATAACTCCCCTTGAGGGCAGGGCGGCCCTCAAGAGGAGGTGTGCGTTCCGGTGATCCGGTTTATACGTTGTAAAGGTCCTCAATCTCCGTACTGGACGACTTTCAGCTTCGCGTCATTCTGTCCGACGACCCCGTCCGAGAACGCCAGATAGTACGGCGCTCTCTCCACGGTCGGCCAGTCGTTGTTGAAGACGACGAATCCGAACCGCTTCACCCTGCCGCCGACCTCATTCCACGGGATGGCGACTTCGTAGAAGGTGGTATCGCCGGACCTCGTCACGTTCGCCGGATAGTTCTTGAGGCCGCGGTCGTTCCCGAGGAACTTCATCAGCCGGGGTCCCTGCGGGGACAGGGCCAGACCGAAGTTGTATTCCGATTTCGGTCTCCGGACCGGCTCCGTAAGACTGTTCGTTCCGTCTTCGTGGGACAGAAGGAACTGGAGACAGTCGTCCTTCCACTGTTCTGCGGGCGTTTTCCGCTGCTGGTGGACCGGATCGTCCACCTTTACGGCCAGATAGAAGTACTCGTCATCGTAAGCGCCCCAGTACCGTGCCGAGATGTTGTGCCCGTTCGGGTTGAAGTCCGTCTTGAAGTAGCAGCGTTCCGGCTGCAGGGCCTCCTGGGGACGTATGTCGTCGGGATAATTCAGCTCGCCGTAGGGAAGACCTTCCAGCCAGCTTCCGGATCCGTCGAACACAGGCTTGCTCTTGAGCTTGGGAATCGGGAAGAATTGCGTTTTTTGCAGCGGGATCCTGTAGGTCCTGCCGTCCGGCGCGACGAGTTTCCCGTCTTCCGTGACATCGGCCTCGATCACGTTCACCTTGTCCGGCGCAACAGTCTGTTCGAATTCCGGCCGTCCGGGCAGCTGGATGCGGCAGACTTTCGGCTCGTCCGAGAAGTTGCGGATCAGGATGCGGCTGCCGTCGGCCAGACACTGGAATTCCGGGGAGTTGGCCAGAACGGCCTTTTTCATCATGGCGACCGCGTCTTCCGGATTCATCTTCACCGTGATGTAGACCGGGGACTGTCCGATGGTCAGGTCCTTCACGGGAATGGAGCGCCCGTACATGTTGACAGCCCGGGTGTCCTCGGGGAAGCTGCAGCGGAAAAGCTGTTTTTCCGCGATGTTCCAGACCGTGATCAGGACGGAGCCGTCCGGTTTCCGGAAGAGGTAGCTGTAGATGTTCCCGTTCTTCACCTCCGCCAGAGACTGCACGAAGGCAAGTTCGGCGGAGGCCGTTGCGTACATGGCGCCGCCGGGCAGGGGAATATGATAAAACTTCTTTTCGGGCCAGAAGCGGAAGGGTTTCCAGATGGTGGTCAGGGTGCGGGCGTCATCCTGACAGGACTCCTTGAACCAGTGGATGTCCGAGGGCTTGTGCAGTTCGAAGCGGCTGACCGGCGCATAGCGGGTAATGATGATCGTCCGGGCGGTCAGATCGGCCTGTTCCACGGCCAGACCCCGGTCATACCGGGCGCCGTAGTTGATGGCGTATCCCGTTTCGTCGTTCCGGATGACTTTGCCTTTTCCCAGGGAGAAGGAGAGGTCGGACGCCGCCTTGTAGAAGTCCATCAGCTTGAGCTCGGGAATGGAGTGCTTGCCCTTGCGCATATCCCAGTTGCCCGTGTAGCCGTCAATGGCATATTCGTCGAAATCGTTCACCAGATCGCTCAGTACGATCCGTTCGATGCTGTCCGTGAACTCCTGACGGTTGTTCCCGCCCACGATGATCCGGATCCCCGGATCGACGGATTTCAGGGCCCGGCTGATCATTCTCGCCCGCAGCATCATGTTGAACATGGCCTCGGTCCAGGTGGCGCAGAGCGTTTTGCCTGCCGCTCCGCTCAGGGCGTTGGAGGGTATCTCGCACCCGATGGTCCATTCCCGGACCCGGTCTTTCGTCCGTTCATGGATGATCCGGACATAATCCATCTGCAGCTGCAGCAGACGGTCGGAGATGAGCGGCCAGCCGGCCTTGAACTCCTCCTTGCTCCGGAGCGCGGCCTGGAGCGTGCAGGGAACATAGTGCGTCAGGACAAAGTCAGGGTCGTCCAGAAACGGCTTCTGGTGGGCCATGAACCCTTCCACGGATTCCTCCAGACTCCGGTTCAAATTCGACGGGCTTATGATGCCCAGACTCCTCATCCGCAGAACCAGGGAGCCGACTCCGATCCGTTTGTAGCCGGGGATCAGATCCGCAAAAACGCCGAATCCCATCTGGAAGAAGGGATCCCGCTTCGCCGGCGGCACGTTGACCGCGAACGCGCTCTGCATGGAGTACGCCTTTTTCCCGTTGGCGAAAATGTCCGTATCGACAACGTAGTATCCGCAGGGCTGTCCGGGGACCCGGAAGGAGTTCTCCAGTTTTTTCCGGGGAATATGGTACACTTCCCGCCCGGAATCGTCTTTCACGGACACCTCGTATTCCAGATCCTTCGCCTTGCTTTCCACCATGAGAAGGAACGTGGCATCCTCGCCCGGATCGAAGAATCCGAACACCCCTTCGGGGATCACGCCGACCTGCGTGACCGCCGGTGTGTACTGCGTCCGGAAATATTTCTGTTCCGGGGCTTTGGCTGTTCCTTTACTTTCGGAAGCCCATGCGCTTCCGAGAAGCGCGGCGGACAGGATCAATATCATGGAGCGCTTCATCTTCGGCGGGCCCTTTCGCTTGCGATCCGATTCTTAATTTTTCCAGGGGGCTGTCTTATAGCCGCCGGGACAAGCGTTCAACGATTCGACATGGCCGTCCATCCAGAGCATGTTGCTGGATTTTCCATGAGCACGGTTGGTGGAATACCACGGCTGTATCGTTTCCGCCCGGCTGTCCGTGGGCATGCATTTGTTGCCTACCTCGTTTTGAGACGCGTCATTGATCGCCATTTTCCACCAGTCCGCCAGCATAGGAACGCCGGAGACCGAGCAGTTTCGGACCTGGGAGAGCTTGGTGATGCCGCCCGTTCCATCCGCTTTGGCTATGTCGTAATTGTAGCCGTATCCTATCGGCATGTTGAACCAGGGAGCAGACCACCAGCCTCCGTCGGGTTTCCTGTCCGGCTGACTGGGACACTGAAAATACGGGGAGAAGAGAACCTGTGATGCCGCATACATCGACTCCTGGTCTCCTTGCGTTCTGATTTTATCGTACATTTCGCTGTACGTCATGTGGCACGGCATCTGCGCCTCCGGACTCAGAATCATCAGTTCCGCAAAATAGCCTTTCCTGTCGGCTGTCGTCGTACCCGGCAGCGGATTCGCAAAACGCGGAAGAAGGTACCCGTCCGAGTTGTCCGTGTAGAACTGCCAGAACGTGCCCAGCGACCTCATCTTGGCGGCGCAGGAGATCTTTTTGGCGGCCTCCTTGGCGCTGCCCAGAGAAGGCAGGAGCATGCCCGCGAGAATGGCGATGATGGCGATGACGACCAGCAATTCGATGAGGGTGAACCCGTTTCTCTTACTCATAGTTCGATTCTCCTATATGGTTGTTTT
>JAFZZR010000026.1 GCA_017615635.1 Lentisphaeria bacterium | reverse complement strand
GCTGAGTTTCGCCATGAATACCTTCAACCGGCTTGATCTTGCCGCCGAAGAGGAGGAAGAAGAGTCCGGTGAAACGGAAAAAAAGGTTTCGGAGGAAAAGGAAAAGCAATCGGAACAAATCTGTATTCAATAACTACAAACGGAGGTGTGAACTTGAAAAAGTACGAAGCAGTATTCATCCTCGACATGAGAAAGGTCGAAGATGAGGGGAAGGCTTTCTCTGAAGAATTCGCCAAGAACATTCAGAGCTGGGGCGGAAACGTGAATGAGGCCGTGAACATGGGACGCAGACAGTTCGTCCGTGAGATCAACAAGCGCAAAGCGGGGATCTACTGGGACTACTATTTCGAACTGGATCCCGCCAAGACCAAAGAGATCCGGGAAAAGTACCGGCTGGATGAGCGCGTTGTCCGGGAAATGGTCATCGTGGACGAGCGGCCTGCCGAAGTGCGTTCCACGCTGGCAGCTCCCGCCGAGGCGGTCGCCGAATAAGCGATGCTCCGGAAGGATCAAAAGAACAGACAAAGAAGTTGGAGAGGTGGAATATGGCATCACTGAACAAGGTTTTGCTGATGGGAAATCTCACACGCAATCCGGAGATCCGCTATACGCCGTCCGGAAGCGCCGTGTGTGAATTCGGGATTGCCGTCAACCGCAGGTTCGTCCAGGCAAACGGTGCGGAAAAAGATGAAACATGCTTCATCGACATCGTTGTGTGGGGCAAGCAGGCGGAAAGCACGTCCCGCTACCTCCAGAAGGGTTCGTCCGTGTTCATCGAGGGGAGACTGGTGTATGACCAGTGGGAGGAAAAGGAGACCCAGAAGAAGCGTTCCCGGCTGCGGGTAAACGCCGAACGGGTCCAGTTCCTCGACCGCAGGGAGGATTCCCGCGGTGCGTCCGCCGGCGAATATCCCGATTCCGCTGCCCCTCAGGGGAATTCTTACCAGCAGAACCGGAACGGAGGAGGACGGCAGGATCGCTCTTTCCGTCAGCCTCAGGGCCGTCCCAACGCCCCCGCAGGGGGAAACGGCGGTCAGCCCCAGTACGACGAGCCCCCCGCCATGCCCTCCGACGACGCACAGTATGTGCCCGTGGACGGCGTGGAGGACGACATTCCCTTCTGACGGAAGATCCTTACCGGAAAAAACGAAAAACAAGAAAAAACCAAGGAGAAAATCATGGCTATGCCCAATAAGAAACGCCGGATGAAAAGACGCATTTCCAAGCCCAAAAGCTGCAGAATGTGCGAAAACAAGATCAACTACATCGATTTCAAGGACGCGGACTTTCTGAAAAAGTTCCAGACGGAGAAGGGAAGGATCCTCCCCCGCCGCATCACCGGCACCTGCCTGAAGCACCAGAAGATGCTCAGCATCGCGGTCAAGCGCGCCCGCATCATCAGCGTTGTTCTCTAACATCTTTTCATGAAAGGATATGAAAATGGCGAAAAAATTGATCCTTCTTCAGGATGTTGAAGATCTCGGACTTGCCGGCGAAGAAGTGAACGTTTCCCCCGGTTACGCAAGAAACTTCCTGATTCCCAAGAAACTGGCGGCCCCTGCCTCCGCGACGGCTCTCAAGCAGATCGCGGCGCGCAAGGAGAAGATCGAAGCGGAACGCAAGGCTGCTCTGGAAGCGGCCCAGGTGCTTGCCGCCAAGATCGCGGAAGCGGCTGTGACCATCAACATGCAGGCCTCCGACGACGGACACCTTTTCGGCTCCGTCACCAACAGGGCCATCGCCGAAGCCTATGCCGCCATCGGGATTGCCTTCGATCACCAGAGAATCCGTCTGGAAAGCCCCATCCGGGCCACCGGCGAATATGCAGTGAACATCAAACTGCACCAGTCCGTCATGGCTACGGGCAAGGTGATCATCGGCAGGATCTGATGAGTCTTACCGACGCCACGCTGCCGGAATCCGGCCCGGACGGGGCCGGTGATCCGGTCCCCGCGCGAAACGGTATTTTCAGCGGGGAAAGTGAGGAGAACGGGAGGGAAAATTTCTCCCGTTCTCCTTCGTCGTCCCTTGCCGATCCGGATACGGAGAGAGCGGTCATCGCCTCTCTGATGCTGGATCCTTCCGCACTGCCTGCGGCCGCCACCATTCTGGGCGGTCTCGTAAGCAGCGGTGCTCCATCCGGCCCGAAGAAGGGGAAGGTCCCCACGGACGTGGACTCCCAGAACCGGGCGAATTTCGCGAGAATCGCGGAATGCATCTTCTACGACCGCAAATACGCGGCCATCTACGCTGCCATCCTGGAAATGAACGAGAAGAATATCGGCGTGGATATTCTTTCTCTGAGCGACAAGCTGGAACGCAGCGGGAAACTTGCCGCCATAGGCGGTCAGGAATTTCTTATCGAGGTGCAGAACTCCATTGCCAGCACGGCCAATATCGAGGCGTGGTGCCGGATCCTGCGGGATTACGCCATGCTCCGGGAGCTTCTGCGTACCTGTTCCTCCGTGTTCGAAATGTGCCGGAATCCTGAAAACAAGGATGTGAAGGACCTCCTCGACACGGTGGAAGGCGAATTTTACAACGTGAGGAACCGCTTCGTCCAGCCGGAGATCAAGGAACTGCGGTTCATCGCGGACGAGACGCTTGCCCAGCTCTTAAGCGTCATCGACGGGAAACTCAAACCCGGGCTTCCCACGGAATATCCCGATCTGGACCGTCTGCTGGGGGGCGGAATGAAGCCGGGAGAAATGATCGTTCTTGCCGCCCGGCCTTCCATAGGGAAGACCGCCATGGCGCTGAACAT
>JAFZZR010000025.1 GCA_017615635.1 Lentisphaeria bacterium | reverse complement strand
GTTTCTTGTTCCAGCGTTCGCAATCCTCCATGAACTGCTTTTCGATTTCCTTATATCCGGGCTGATTCCAGATCCGGTATTCGGTCAGGTAGTGTTCCATGAACGCGAGATTCAGCTCATAGCTGCTCAGGATCGTCATTTCACTCTGCGTCAGGGTCTCCTCGTTGAACAGATACCGGTCAATTCTTTCCCGTGCCTGACGAAGTTCCTCTTCCGGGAGACGGGACGAACATCCGGTCAGGACAAGCAGCGCGGCGGCCGCGGCTGAAAAAAAACTTTTTCTTCATCGTATTTTCCTTCTCTTCGTTTCAGGCTTCTTCAGATTCATTGCCGAATTCACGGAACTGCATCGTCTGCGGAACGAACTTCACTTGGCAGGCACCGCACAGACCGAAGCGGTTCCGTGCAACGACAAGAGAGACCGGTGCGAACTGATCGGCAAAGGCGAACGGCGGTTCCAGATACGGCATGCCGTCTTCGGAAACATGCTTGCGGAGCGATTCCCGGAGCCGGGCGGTGGCGGCCTTCTGCGCCAGAGTGAGCACCTCATATTTCAGTTCAGGACAATCCGGTTTGAGCGAGCCCAGCTTGATCCGGAAGAAATCCTCTTCCTTGAGCGTGTACGCCATCTTTTCCGGAGTCCAGTCCAGCAGCTTCAGCAGCTGACTGTAGGGCAGCAGATGACAGTTGTTCCGGATCAGCGTAAGATAACCGTGCGTGAGCCATTTCGGGTTGACCCGGGACGCAGAAGTAAGGCCCATCTCGACGGCCGCCTGGATGACCTCCGGTTCGCCGCAGCCCAGGACCGCCGCGATCCGTGCGGGTTCCACCTGTTCCCAGTTCCGCCAGACGAATGCCTGCCAGCGGGCCGGAAAATGGGGAATTTCCAAAGGTGCTTTGGCATCGTTGCCCACGGGCAGATCTTCGATTCTCATGATACTCACTCCATTCATGCAAAAGGATTTTTCGCGGATCTCGGGCGAGGCGCAGTTTCCTTTTCCTTACTTTACAACTTCCTCATGAAGATTGCAAGTGTACCGCAGAGATGTTGAACAGGGAGCGGCTATGTATCCCCGCTGGACGGATAAGCAACTACTACAGGCAGTGTCGCACTGTTCTCTACATGCAAAACGTGTCAGCGCATAAACTGGAAGTTTCCGGATCACAATACCCGAATCCGGTTTACCGTGGTGAGGGAAAGGGTGTCGCCGATCTGCAGTTCCCGTTTTCCCGGGCCGACAGTTTCGATTTCCATGAAGCCGGAGGGATCGCTGTAGAAACTGTATTTGACAGCCTCCCCGGAAAGTTCTTCTGTGGGGCTGATGTCCGCAATATCCATGTACATTCCCCCGGCGGAAAGAGCCTGACGGGAGATCATGATGCCACGATCCTGCAGGATAAGATGGATTTCCGTGCAGGATTCCCCGCAGGCAATCTGGTAGCGCATCTCGTCGGTGGGAAGACACTGATTCTCCTTCCGGAATCGGCTGCTGTCCCCGTACAGATCCCGGATCGGGCCCGGATTATCCAGTTTGCAGCGGTCGCCGCTGTGACGGTCGAATTGGCTCAGACTCCATGCGGCCAGGCGGACCGATCCCGTTTCCCGGCGTGCCGGCCCCAGATACCGGATGGAGTCTTCCACCACAATGCCGTTCTGCTCCGAAACTTCCATGCTTCGGCGAAACTCCGTCAGGAGCCCGATCCCCTGCGCATTGATAAGCGGCACTTCGCCAGACAGGATCAGTTTGCCATCCTTCCGTTCCGTCTCGAAACGGGCGCGGAGCAGACCGGCGGGAACGCACCAGGTCCCGGCAGAATAGTTGTAGCCGTACCGGCTTCCTTCCGGCGCGGGCCAGAGACCGTCTCCGCCCGGATTTCGGTATATGGTCCGGTCCGAATAGTGCAGGATTGCGTCCGGGTTGACCCGACTCATAACTTCGCCGCGAAAGACCAGATAAAGCCGTGCTTCCAGATCGGGTGCCGAGAAGACGCCGAGATCTTCGTTCCCGGCGAGTTCGCAGCGTTTTCCGGATTGCTGAAACAGCCTTTTGAATTCAGTGATATTCATCGGCGATCATTCCCGCTGTTTTGAATTCGGCTCCGCGCTCGGCAAGA
The DNA here is from genome assembly GCA_017615635.1 of Lentisphaeria bacterium. GTDB lineage: Bacteria > Verrucomicrobiota > Lentisphaeria > Victivallales > UBA1829 > RGIG8244. The sequence continues at coordinate 22,877 of JAFZZR010000025.1, read as the reverse complement.
CCGGCAAGGACCTTGTCCAGCTCCTCGATGGCCTTGTCGCCGCAGTTCTTGACGATGAAATGCTTCGGAATGACGTCCGCCTCGCCCAGATCGATGGCGCCCTGAGGCATGGGAGCGAACTCCCACGGATGGATGTAGAAGCAGAGCGTCGGGACCTCCACGCCGCGTTCCCGGACGTACCGGAGGAAGCCGTCGCACTTTTCGAGCAGGAACTCCGCGCCTTCCGTGCGGAAGAGCGGCCACTGGTCGCGGTCGCGCTGCCACGGATCATGGCTTTCCATGGCCAGATCGCAGAAATTGGGGATCTCCACAAGTTTCATGGAGCCTTCCTTCGTCCAGTCATTGGCGTCCGGATGATACGGCCGGATCATGGTCCGGTAGAAGAAGAGCGGAAGAGAGGCATCAGCCTTGTATCCGAGTTTTTCCAGCACGTTCACGACCTTGGTACTGCCCCAGAGCCGCGGACACCGGAAGCTGGTGGGATGGATCCCTGCCACGCCTTCCACCAGCTCCGTCGCTTCCTCGATCCGGCGTTCCACCTCGTAGGGGCGGACGGGCCAGTTGTTGGGAAGCGGGAAGAGCGGATCGCCCAGCGTCTCGTGTTCCAGGGAGTGACATCCGGTCTCGTGCCCGCCGGCGATGACCACTTTGACCATCTCCGGATTGTGCGTGGCGGCATGGGCCGTCCAGAAGCAGGTGGACTTCACATGATGCTTGGCGAACAGGTCCAGCAGCTTCGGCATACCATCCCGGATCCCGGTGTAGTGATCGGTATAGCTTCCGACGTCGGTTTCCATATCGACGCCGAAGACGACATTGCATTTTCCCATTGTTACTTCACCTCGGACGTGTGGAGAGCGTCCATCTTCGCGCTCAGGGGACGGGCGCCGTTTTCGGTGATCTCGTAGCCCGTCTCAATGCGGGAGCCATGCCACTTCGGATGTCCGAAGAAACTTACATCCACGCAGACCGTCATGCCGGGTTTCAGAACATCGTTGCTGTTGGGACCGAAGAAGGGACATTCCGCCTCATGGATCCCGATGGTGTGAGCAAAGGGACAGATCAGATAGCCGTCCAGTCCGTGCTTCTCGCAGAAACGGCGGGCGGGGGCATCGATCTCGCGGCCCACGGCTCCGGGCTTCAGCATGGCCTTCGTCATGCGGAACGCCTCGCGGAGGACCTTCAGGCACTCCTTCTGATCGGCGGTGTATTCGCCGGAAACCGGCAGATAGTCGCCCATCACGCCCGCATAACCGTTGACCTTCGGAGCAAGACCGATCATCACGGTCTCCCCGGCGACCAGTTCCTTGGAGCTGGCAGTGGGCACAACGGCGTTGGCTCTGGCTCCGGAACCGACGATGGCCGTGAATCCGAATCCGCTGGCGCCCCGGCTGCGGGCGGCAAATTCACCGGCCGCGGCCACGTGGATCTCCTGCGCGCCGGGCTTGATGGCCGCCTTCATGGCATCATAGGAAGCATCGGCCAGAGCGAATGCCTTGGCGATATTGGAGCGTTCCCAGTCATCTTTCACGTAGCGGAGATGCAGAAAATCTTCCGTGGCGTCCGCCAGTTCCACGCCCGCGAATCCGGCGGCGATGGCGTTGTAGCAGCCCAGGGGCATCCGGTCCGCGCCCACCATGCCGATGCGCTTGAGGGAGCCGATGCTCTTCTTCAGTTCGGCGAACAGTTCCGGGAAGCCGATGATGACAGAAGCCGGATATTCCTCATCCGGGACCATGAACGGCTTGAAGTTGCGCGTGGCCTTGATGGCGCTGTCCTGTTTCGCAAACGGCTCGCTCTCGGGTCCGCCCAGCAGCAGCGGCTCGCCCTCGCGGGGAACCAGCACCGCGCCGGATTCAAACTGCGGACACCAGCCGGTCAGATACCAGCCGTTTCCGATATTGAACTCATCGTAGTACACCAGGACGGCGTCCAGGTTCTGTTTCGACATGATTGCCCGGACCTTGTCGAGGTGGGCGGCGCTGACTTCTGCAGGCATGAAACCCATGGTAAAACTCCTTACGTATGGTTGAATTGTTCTTTAGGAACATTTTTTCACGTTTCTGTGTTAAAAGTAACACATCTTTCCCTTGTTGTCAAGTTTTTTTCACCCTTCACCACAAAAAAACTTGATTTTTTCTTTGTTATATGCCATATTATCACATGTTATATCAAACATCGAGTGTCATGCCATGAAAAACTGCAGTCTGAAAGACGTCGCCAGTGCCTGCGGCGTCAGTGTGATGACGGCGAGCCGGGCCTTCCGCGAATCATCCTCCATTCTCCCTCGGACTCGGGAGAAGATCCTGGAGGCGGCCGAACGGATGGGATACTGCTACACACAGAGGCGTGGACGCGCTGTCCTCGAGAAAAGCGCCAATCTTCAGCAGGTGCAGCTGATCTTCGGGAATGCGTCCAACCGGATGTATTACTTCCACATGCGTCTTCTGACCTCTCTGGAGCAACATCTGGCGCAGTCGGGCCTGGAGTGCCTGATCCGCACATGCAACGGCAATTATCCCATCTTCGTCCGTCTGCTGGACCGGGCACGGAGCGATCTGAGCATCGCGACTTTCATTCTCGGGACTTTTGTACAGGAGCAGCTGGAAACGCTTCTGGACGTCATTCCCAACGCGATCCTGATCGACAACCGGGCCAAGAAGACTGTGACACGAAAATTCACCTCTCTTTCCTTTGATAACCGGAACGCGGCGAATCTGGCCGTGGAGCACCTTCACGAACGCGGACGGAAAAGAATTCTCCTGATCTGCGGACCGGAGGACCATTTCTTCACGGAGGAGCTTATTCAGGGATACCGGGACGCGCACAATGCGCTGGATCTCCCCGTCGACGAACATCTTATTCGCCACACCGATTTTTCCGCGTCCGGTTCGGCTTCGGTCATGCGTCAGGTCCTTGCCGAAGGTCTGCGCTTCGATGCCGTATTCACCAACGATGAAATGGCCGCGGGCGTCTACCGCGTCCTGTACGAAAACAACATCCGGATCCCAGATGACGTGGCCGTCTGCGGATGCGATGACCTGCCCATCGGAGCACAGCTGTATCCGAGTCTGACCACGATCTCCCTGAACTACAACGATCTGGCCTCCTGTGCGGTACAGACTCTTTTGAGTATGAGCCGCACGCCCGTTTTTCCCGAGATACGCCTGCCAGTCACGCTCCGACCCGGCAGCAGCACATGACGGCTCCAGATGGATTACGGAAGGTCTTAAAGATAAACTCAGATGGAGCAGATTCCGGGAATCACAATCCTCCCTTTCTGTACCCCGACTGCCTATTGAGATCACTGGTCAAACGACGTCCTTCCTGACATGATTCATTAGAGGACTTCACTCCACCCCGAACAGCTTTTTCTGGTCCGCCCAGCGTACCGGAAGCTCCTTGCGCAGCGTTTCCATTGAGACGGATTTCTGCAAGGTTCCGGCGAGGATGGCATGAACGATTTCCGGAGCGAGCAAGGTCAGCCGGATGAGTCTTGAGACATAAGCGGGATCTTTCCCGATGGAGTCGGAATGAAAAATCAGCGTCCAGATGGATTGAGCGGAGGTCGCTTTTCTGTGAAATTCTCCTTGAATCTCCCGTGACAACAGAGGCTTTTCAACGTCCAGGGATAATTCGACATCAGCATCTATTTACGTCTTTATGAGCAAAAAAGAACGTCATTGAGTTTCGCAATTATCGGTCGAAGGACTTCTCCGGAGGGGTGTTCAACTTTTGTCTGAATCCAGCACCTGTCCGTTATCGTTCTCGTCTTCGACCCGGTTCTTCAGGCGGAGGAAGAGTCTGCGCATGCCATGGACTCCGCCGATAAAGAACCAGACGGTCGAGATGATTCCGATAATTCCCGGCAGCAGAAGGGTTGTTATGAAGAATTAAACGGTCCACCAATGATCCGGCCACAGGGAAATCTCATTCCACATTCAAATCACGCTGCCTGTACCGGCACCGTGCCCAGAACGTTTTTGCTTTTTACATGGGAAGCCCGTTTCCCGGTCATTCTATGCACTTGTTTTCCGGCCATTTTACGCGCCTGCCGACACATCTCACAGTATTCCTGAATCGTAAAATTTACGAACCAGCATATTTTGATATTTCGCAAAAAATTCCTCGTTCAGAAAGGGCACGGTTTCTCCCTAAAAAGAGGAAAGCCGGACTGCGCTCGGCCTGGAATTGATATTCAGAATCACATCATGGTGAAAAATGACGTGTTATTCATCGCTCCAGGACGAAACGGACAGAAGCAAAAACCGAAAGCAAAGGGTTCAGCGAGGATCCGGTAGGAGGGCGGCAACGGTTCGCCACAGGAACAGGACCCGATCCCGCTCTGCTTCCAATCCAAGTTCAGACAGATATTATCACTGTACTCTATCTCATGCGGATGCCGAGCCTTCCATGCAGCTTCGGGTGTAAAGCGGTGCATGCTGAAATTGAAGTTCGTATCCAGACCGCGGACAGCGAAACCAGCCATATGCGAATTGTAAAACGCTGCCCTTCGCACTTCGCTGCGGTTGCCGTCTTCCTGCGGATATGCATACGGTGTGTAAAGGGACTCGATTCCAGCCTTGAAGAAGCCAACGCGCTGTGCCTCCCTTGAATCCAGATACGATTCTCCTGGCCCGAGACCGAACCACATGGCATGATCCATGCATTGCGGGATAAACATCTGAACCCCGAGCCGCGGGAAGAACGGCATTGCTCCATGAGGTGCACCTTTGATCTCAAGTGTGAAGCCACCGTTCGCTTGAAACGTATAGAGATATTCGCAGCGGATCCCGATTTGGCGAACCGGCGGAGCCACGCGGGTGATCACGCGGATGGCCTTTTGGTCTTCATCGTATTCCACAAGCTCTATGGAATGCTGCATGGCATGATAATACGCATTAATCCAGTCTTTTGTGTGACCGTTGGCCCTGCCGGAATCGTTGTCGGTGGGGGCACGGAAGATATTGAGTCGGGGACCGCGTTCCAACAGAGGCAGGCCGTCCCGTGTCCAGGAGGTAATGAGGCCAGTCACTTTGCTGATGGTAATAAGGGTTTCGTTCGAGCGGAAAAAAAATGACCGGTGGTCCTCATTCATGTCAACGGGTGGCAGATGTCTTTTCACGATGTTCATTCGTGCGGGAGCTCTCACAGGAAGAGCGAATTGGGCCCATGCAACCTCATGTCCGGCACGAGCCCAAGGTGTGTCCCTTCCCAGAGAAAATGTCAGATCCAGAAAATACTCCGCCCCGGATTTCGGATTGGACGGAAGGACGTAGGGGACAGTTACATCGCCCACAGAACGGGCGGAGATGTTCAGCGGGACAATCGATCCGGACTGTATTGGCCGTCCGTTCTCGTTGACACTCCATGTCACGTTCAAATGTTCGAGGGTAAGAAAATCATAATGGTTGGCGACCGTCAGGATCCCCTTTTTCAGATTTTTTGCTTCACACCGGACAGGTGCATAAACTTTTTTTGCCTCGATCATACCGGGAGACGGGGTCTTATCCGAAAAGACGAGGCCATCGGCTACGAAATTCCCGTCATTGGGTTCATCTCCGAAGTCACCGCCGTAAGCAAAGTATTCGCGTTCGTGGTCATCCCGTGTCCGGATCCCATGATCACAGAATTCCCAGATGAATCCACCCTGCATTTCCCTGTGCTTGAAGAACGTCTGCCAGTAATCTTCCAAACCTCCCGGACCGTTGCCCATGGCGTGAGCGTATTCGCAAAGAATAAAAGGCTTTTCCCGGCAATTTTGTCTGACCAGTTCAGCACAATCGGGCAACCATTGTTTATTGATGTCATTTCCGATGGCCGGGATATACATGCGGGAAACCATATCGGCAGTTTCTGCCGTGGTGTCACGCTCATAATGGATTGGTCGAGACAGGTCACGTGAACGGGTGTACTCGGCCATTTTTCGATGATTGACGCCGTATCCGGATTCATTGCCCAGAGACCAGATCACAACGGACGCATGGTTTTTATAAGATTCGATCATCGCCTTCATGCGGTCCACGCACGGCTTTTCCCAATCCGGCCACATAGTAGGGTTTTTCCCTTCGTCATAACCGAATCCGTGCGTTTCCAGATCTGCCTCGCTGAGCACATAGAATCCGAGTTCGTCACACAGATCGTAGAATGCAGGTGCATCCGGATAATGACATGTCCGGATCGCATTGAAATTATGCTGTTTGAGCAGTCGCAGATCCGCTTCCATGGCATCGTATGTAATCGCACGGCCAAGCTCTGTGTCAAACTCATGACGGTTGACACCACGGAACATCACCGGAATCCCGTTCACAAGCAAATTGCCGTTTTTGATTTCTACGGTCCGAAAACCCACGTTCAGAGATTTGTACTCAATGACCTTATTCTTGCTTTTCAGAGTCAGAAGGAGCCTGTAAAGCGTGGGGGTTTCCGCCGTCCATGCCGCAACTTTTTTCACTATGGCTGAAAGATGAAGTTTCGTACATTGTCCTTTCCCGATTCGGGCAGCAACAGACGTCAATGTTTTTTTTACTACAGCCTTTCCGGACTGATCGAAAAGTTCAGCTTCCAGAGTCAATTCGTTACCGGGCCGGGTGCCCGAATTGATGATCTCCGCTTCCACATCCAAATGACCGTTCTGACCGGATGAATCCAGTTTTGCTATGGCGAAAATGTCGTAGATATCCAGTTTGGGCGCGGCACTGATCGAGACATTGCGGAAGATTCCGCTCAGCCACCACATATCCTGGTCTTCCAGATAACTGCCGTCGCTCCATTGCAAGACCTGGACGGCGATTCGGTTGACTCCGATCCGGGCAATATCGGTAATGTCGAACTCGGACGCATTCCGGCTTCCCTTGCTCATGCCGGCAAGCTGTCCGTTGATCCAGACGTAATAGAAGGAATCAACACCATCGAATTTCAACAGCAGACGCCGGTTTTTCCAGGCATCGGGAATAGTAAACTCGCGGATATAGCATCCGGTGGGATTTTCCGACGGGACAAACGGAGGATTGACCGGGAACGGATAGATCTGGTTTGTATAATGTGGATGTCCGTACCCGTTCATCTGCCAGTTGCTCGGGACCATGAGGTCATCCCATTCGCCGCAATCAAAAGATTCACGGAAGAAATTCTCCGGTACCGCTCCCGGCGCATGGAAATACGCGAATTTCCATACTCCATTGAGCAGTTTGAAGAACGGGGAAAGCTCGTTTTCTCCGGTCAATGCGTCTTCTTTGCTGTCAAAGGGAACGGACCAGGCCCGATACGGCTCTTTATTGATTGAGGTGAGATTCTGATTCTCCCAGTCTTTTTGATGCATCCTTTTGTCTCCCTGAAAATGACTTTGTTAATGCTCTGTATATCTAAATTTTCGCATTTGCCAGTCCACAAACTGACATTTGACTTCCCTTTTTCAAGTCTTCACGACAGAAAAACGGTTTTAAACTTCGTACGGAGGCAATTGATATTTTCAGGTGAAATGTATTAATCGGGAAACATCACCTGCCACAAATGGTTCCGCCGAAATAATTCCTTTTCTGCCGATCCGCAGTACGGTTCCCGAAAACGGAGGTTCACACAGTGCGCTCTGGACAAAAAACTGAAGTCCGTCGCACTCCATCAGCGCTTTTCCTGCATGATAATGTCCCGACAGCGCCCCGCGATAATTGCTTTCCCGTAATCGTGCTATGGTCGCCGAAGCGTTTTCAACACCGTACATGCATTGTCCCGGCGGCAGCAGCGGCGTATGCTGGAATGAAAACAGTATCCCGTCCCAATTTTCCGCCGCAAGAGTCATGCGATCCAGATCCTCCGGGGTACGAAAAGAATTGAATCCCGGAAGCTCCGGGTCATCGAATGCAACGATCCGCACGAACCCCGCATCGGCCGTCGGGCAGAAGGGAAAGTGGCGCGTGAATCGATCCTGCGGGAGATCATGATTTCCGCGTATGACGAGACAGGGCATGTCGAGAAGTCCCAGGATCCCGGCCTGAATCCCTGTCAGCAAATCGGCATCCTTTGCCGAAGGCTCATTGATCAGGTCTCCGCCGCACAACACAAGATCAGGGTGGATGTTCCGGTTCAGATATTTGACGGTCCCCGCCAGCAATGCCGGCATATATTCTCCACGTCTCGAAGGACAAGTCAGGTTCCGGCTTGCCGAATAGTGAAGATCACTGATAAGTGCAATCGTGACTTCGGTCATGTTGGTCATCTAACCTCGTTTTAGCTTCGAAAACCGATGTAACTTCCGTTTATTTCAGGCGGAACCAGCGTGTTTCCCCGACTTTCGCGGAAAACGTGAAGGACTCGGCGTCTTTCACGACAGTGGAGCCGTCCGCCAGGTCGATGAGGTCATGTTTTCCCTTCCAGTGAAGGGTTTTTTCGCCTGAAATCATGGCGTGAAGGACGAGGAATCCGTTGCCCGCGTATACGGCGTCGCCTGAGTTCGCGGTGGGGCGGATCCCCGCCTCGCGGGCGGCGGCGTGTAGGAAATCGGGGGTGATGCCGCCGGGTGCTCCGATGTAGATGCCGGTCCAGTTTTCATGCCGTTTCACGGCCGCGCCGGGGAGAACGGTCCCGGTGTAATACCCCAGGATCGTCGCCTCGGGATCGTCGATGACGAGAGCGGGGCCGCGGGTCTCCGTGTCGAAGTATCGAAGCGTTGCGGCCAGCGGATCGGTCAGCGAGCGGGCGTCGAACCGGTACGTGACCAGCGTATCATTGTCGATCTTCGCCCGGATCCCGGTCAAACGGCGCACGGTGTCGGTGAATCCTCCCGGAGCGCAGCGTCCGGCGTCGAATAGGAAGACCAGCACGTTGCCGTCCTTCTGAAGGTCCTTTTCGATGCGGGCGATCTCGGCCTCCGTGAGGGACGGAGAGACAACGAACACATAGAGCTTGTATTTTCCGGCGGCGGCCGGCAGATCGGAGAGCAGAAAACTGTCGAATTTCACGCCGGAACGATAGAAGGCGAGGCGTGGCGACTTGAGCGCCACCTGATGCGCGAGGAGTCGGAAGGATGCGCCGGAAGGCCATCCCTGACCGAGGAAGTCCAGCGCCCGTTCGTCGGCAAACCAGACGGCGTCACCGCGGTCGTCCGGGCGAGGCTGTTCGGCGGAGAGTTGAGCGGCCTTGAGGGCCTCCCGTATAGGCTGCATGAGCTCGGGAAAGGGCCAGCCGTTGCCGGCCAGGGCATACATCCAGGCGCCTTGTCCATGGGTAAGGAAGATCCCGGTATCACGCCGCTGCTGGGCGGCATTTTCCGCGGTGCCGACCGAGGCGCCCATGGCATTTCCGGAGCGTGCGGACCAGAGATTGGAGCATTCGGTGCGGTAATCCAGCTCGGCCAGAAGTATTTTTCCGTGGAGACCGGGGGAGTCGAGGAGGTTGACGGAGGCTCCGGAGAAACCGGGGAGACGTGTCCAGCCGTAGTCGACCACGCCGACGATGCCGTCGATCCAGGGGGAATCGAGGACTTCGCGCAGGGCGTTTTTACCCAGGTCGTGCCCGGCGATGACGTCGTTGTAGTACATGGAGACGTAGAACGGACGGTCCATGTTTTCCTTCATGACCCGGGCGAACCCCTCCACGGTCTCCACCGGGGCGACACAGCGGAACCGTTCGGAATCAATGATCCTGCGCTGGGCAGGGATGCCCGGATCCAGGAAGAAGGGCGACTGACGGAACTCTTCGGGTGTGGGAAGCGCCGCGGTTTCGAAGTTGAGAGCTTCATCGCCCCAGGCTTTGCGGAGGGCCGCCAGGTCATCCCGGTAATACCGCTTGAGCCAGTCGCGGAAGGCGGCCAGATTTCCCGCGGAGCCGTCATAGGTGAAGGGGAACCATTGCCCGTCCACGCCGCCGACCAGGTGGATCCCGGCCACGGCTTTTCCGTACGGCGAATTTTTCAGATGACCGGCGAGGGCGCGAAGCAGCTCCGCGACCTCACTCCGGTAGGATCCCGCCGCATAGCTTTGCCAGAATGTGTTTTCCGAACGTCTCGGTTTCCCGTTCCCGTCCACCGATACAGCCTCGGGATGTGCCTGGAAGAAGTCCGGATAGGGATCGAGATTGACATAGAGCATGACGACGGCGTCCGGTGCCATGCAGAGCAGCGTTTCCAGACGCTTGTCGAGGACGGCGAAATCGTACTTGCCGGGCCCCAGCCAGAGCGGGGCGCCGCGCCAGTTGTTCACACCGGCCTTGCCCGTGACGACGTCGACCCACTGGAGCTTTACGCCCGCGTCGAGAAAATCCTTGAATCCCGGAGTGCGCATCATGCCGCAGTAAGCGAACTTGGGCGCAATTTTGCCGTCGAGGACCAGCGAGACGGTCCCGTCGTTCTCCCCCCGCCGTTCCGCCGTATGGGGCGGCATGGACTGAAGTTTCGCAAGTAGTTCTTCCGGCGTCAGCCGGGGCTCCTTCTGTTGCGGAAGGACAGGGGTGTTTACGACCGGCAGAAGGACCGGGCATTCCCGGAGGTCGAAGCCATTCCAGGCGACTTCGAAGGGACGTCCGGTCACGGAGAGAAGCACAGAAGCCTGCGGATTCCGCCAGTCCGCGGGAACGGCAAAGCGGACGGTGGCCATATGGGTTTTGCCCGGAGGGGTATTACGGGGCATGACCAGACCATGGAAATACTTTGCTTTCTGACCGGGAGCCGTCAGCTTGACCACGAGGGAGAATCCGCTGCCGGGCATCTTGTTTTCCGTGCGGTAAAACGCGGTGAAGAGATAGGTCTTGCCGGGCAGCAGTTCCGAAGCGGGACTTTCGGCAATGAGGGAGCCGCCGGGCGAATTTTTGGTGAGGATCAGCGAGGCGTCGTGGAATTTGGCGCTGTTGCCCTGCGTGTCCGTGCCGCTGGATACCACATCGTCCACATCGAATTTTTCGTGTCCCTGGCCCAGGGTTGGCAGCGGCATGCCGTATTCGGAAATGTGCCAGCCTTTGAGACTGGAGACCGACTCCGGGGGAAACAGATTGTCCGTCGTGTGGGAAATGACGATCTGATTGTTGAACGAGGGCGGCAGCTTCAGCTCCAGCTCGTTGTCCCGTTCCGCCGTCACCACATGCGGTGTGCCGGTACTTGTCTCCACGTAGAGACGATCGCCCGCCCGGAAACGGAAGAGAAGCGGGCGGATGTGCGCGGTCACCGGCGAGTACGGCGATTCCACATTGAAGGCGCAATGGGTCTCTTCGTCGCGAATGCGGCGACCCAGAGAGTGTGCCCCGGGTGTTTCCGGGGTCAGAGTCAGAACGGACGGATAGGGACTCTCTTTTGTGATCTGCAGATTTTCGAGGAGACCGTCGGCGCTGCATCCGGGAGCCCCGCCCAGGTAAAGCGTATCGCCGAAGGGCATGGGCTCCGAAATGGATTTTTTTCCGATGATCGTGCCGTCGATTTCCAGCGTGAGATGTTCCGCATTCCAGCTTGCGCGGATGCGGACCTTTTTGCCCGGTTCCATGGGAAGTTTGCCGTAGACTCCGTAGTTTTTCCCGGTTTTGGGCGTGTCGATGAGGAACCATGGATTGCATGTCCCCGTTTCGCCCCGATTCACTCCGGCGGACGCCTTGCCGCAGAAAAACAGCCGGTAAATCGTGAATTTTCCTGTTTTGTGCCGGAAATCCGGCGTGTAGTCGAAGGAAATGCATCCCTGCGCCGGGTCCAGCACACCGCGCACATCCACTTCCGCGGACGGGACGCCCGGTGCAGCCGTCAGGGATCGGACGAGCACCTGCGCGGGGTTCTCCGCCTCATCGGAGGCAGCCTGAAGCATTGCGGGGACGCAAAGAAGTCCGGCGAGGCCGGCGAGGATGGCACGACGGGTCATTGTATTATCTCCTCGGGTCAGTATTTATTGCCGCTGAGGGTCAGATTTTTGGAGTTGAGGAGCTTGGACCGGGCGTTTTTCATGGCAGTCACATGCCCGTCCAGCCAGGCGACGTTGGCGCTGGATTTATGCCGTTCGTGGATCAGCCCTCCGTCGCTGATGGCCCACCAGCCCTGGAACATGGTCGTGGCGTTGGTGGTGGTCTCATGGGTCTCTGTGAAGAGGACCGCTTCCGTGGGGCGCTTCAAGCGGGAGTAGCGTGCGGGGACACCGCCTCCGCCCCAATTTCCGCCCAGCCCCCAGTTGCTGTATCCGTAGTCGACGTGTGCGAAGAGCCAGACCTCGGCGGCTCTGTCTCTGGCGAAGTAGCTTTTGCTCTGGGATTCGCAGTAGAAGGTTTTCATGCCGATATAGCCCTTGTCGAACAGTGCCCAGGCCCAGCACCAGGCATATTCGTTCATCGTGCCCATTTTTGCCGGCATCAGCCAGTCGTCGCTGTCCTGACAGTACATAGGCACGCTCAGAGCCAGCTGACGCAAGTTGGAGGCGCAGTGGGTCATTTTGCCGGTCTCCTTGACGCTGCCCAGCGAGGGCAGGAGCATCCCGGCCAGGATGGCGATGATGGCGATGACAACCAGAAGTTCGATGAGCGTGAAATCTTTTTCCCTCATGGTCCTTTCTCCTCATATTTTGTCTGTTTTTATATCAATAATGCCGGATACTCGAAGATGTTGTTCATTTTCTCTGCAGGCACGAATCCAGGATCATGTGGCAGTAGCGGACCTCATCCGGATCAAGATTTTTTTCCGAGAGATTCGGCATCTTTACCGCGCCCCGATACCGGAAGGGAATGGTCAGCCGGATGGGACAGAACCGGTCGTCCGAGGTTACCTCCAAGGTAAGATAACTCATGGCGTCGCGTATGTCATCGGGTGGTGTGACTTCGGAATCCACGAAGCTGCAGCGGAAGGACCCGGCAGACAGAAGGAATTCCGTTTTTGCGGAATGCCAGTTTTCCGGCAGGGACCAGCGGAATTTCACCATGGGCATGGAGTCGATGGAGGAGTAGACGTGCAGCCGGACCGGGCAGCTTTTTCCGGGTTCGATCAGAGGCATTTCGGGGTATTCGACGCCAAGCGTGGCAAAACCGAGTTCGAATTTCAGTTCGTACGGAGACCGGGCCCATATCAGAGAGGCGATCTCCTGAGACTTCATGTCCCCGGAAACCCGCCGCGGATAATTGTCCGACAGACGGCGCTGAAGATTCATCACCCGGTACGTCAACTCCGATACCGTTTTCGGGATCGGCATGGGCAGGTTGAAGCGGTTCAGAGTCTTGGTGAGAATCCCGTCTCCGATGGGTGTCAGCCATTCCTGTGGAATGTTTTTCGCACCGGTCAGGATTCCCAGAACAGATCCGGCGGTAGCCGCCGTGCAGTCGGTATCATCTCCGCAGTTCACCGCCAGACAGATGCTTTTACCGAAATCGCCGCCGCCGTAGAGAAGCCCCAGAACTGTGAATGCCACGTTGCCGGGCGCCTGAAACCAGCCCAGATCGGCGGAATCTTTGACGATCTCTTCCCGGGCCTCTTTCCAGCCGATCCCTCTTGTGAAGCAGTCGCAGACCAGACGGACGCTCCGGGCGACCCGGGAATCTGCGGGGATCTTGGAAAGAGCGATATCGATGAGCGTCGGCACATCCTTTTCCACGAAGGCGGCCGACTCCAGCGCGGCGGTGAACATCTCGGCATAGACGCCTTCGCCCACATGATCGCAACTGGCATCCAGCCAGGCAAATTCGATGGCCGTATCCGGATCGCCGGGAAAGAGGCACGCCCAGATTTCACTGCGGATCCAGGCTCCGTTGCTCCATTTCCAAACATCGTTATCCACAGAGCCGGAGAGGGGCGGATAGAATCCGTTCTGGCAATTCCAGCGGCAGACCGCGTACTCGTTCCACGGACCGATGACGGCGCTGATCCAGTATTCTCCCAGACGGCGGTGCGTCAGATGGTACACCCCGTAGTATTCCAGCAGCGCGAGCCAGGCCAGCTGAAGATCCAGATCATCGTTCGGTTCCGGATTCCCGTTCAAATCTTTCTGCACGTAAAAGGAGACGTTCTGCAGAGTTCTCTGCCCCTCGAACGGAGCACCCAGCGTTCCTCCGATGTTCTTACCGAGCCAGCATCCGCGGACGGCATCCTGCAGTCTCTCCGGATCGAGTTGAATATTTCTGATCTGACTTTTCCCGTCTGCCATTTTCGCTGTTCCTCCTCATGAAATCGTGAGCACTCAGTGTGGACATAGTGAAACGTTTCACTAACTGAATATATCACCTGCCAATAAAAAAGCAAATCTTTTTCTCAAAAATCTCTTCTTTTTTTTCAGTCCGAGGTCACCTACAGATACATACGCACGGTTTCCCAGTCGATTTCCGGTTCGGCCGTCGCGGAACAGCCGCAGCTGTGTCCGATGTGCAGTTTTCCCGGCAGCTGGATCGGCTTCGGCAATCTCGACATGGTTTGCGTTTCGATTTTCCGGATCATGGTGTCCGCCAGCGTCACAGCCAGCTGCTCCACCGGCTGGACCGCCGTCGTCAGCGGAATCTGCAGCGAATCGACCAGAGAGATCCCGTCGAATCCCGTAATTGCGATATCATCCGGAATTCTGTAGCCTTGCCATTGAAGCCAGGTCATCAGTTTGACCGCGTAGAAATCGCTGCTGCAGCAGATGGCGGTCAGGCGTTCCCTGCGGATCCCGCGCTCGATTTCCTGTCGCCAGTCCGGGGTGGGACAGACCTTTATCAGCCAGGCAGGATCGGGGGTGACGGAATACTCCCGCAGGGCCTTTCGATAACCTCGCAGTTTATCCCGGTTGTGTTTGTCGTCCGGCAGAAGAAAACCGATCCGGCGATGGCCGTGCTCCAGCAGATGGCGAGCCGTCAGCCAGGCGCACTGCGCCAGATCGACCCGTACATCCCAGTCCCTTCCACCGAACACAGTCATGGGCACAGGACATCGGTCTCGCGGAAAAGTCTGAATCTGTCCGAAACAGGCAACGAGGATTCCGTCGACACCGCGTGAAATGAAATCATCGATGGCCTCCTGATTCAGTTCATCGGAATCACATGGTGTGTCGCCGCCACGGTAGAAGGTCTGATATCCGCGTTTCTTCAGTTCGTGACAGACCATGGGCACAAGCCCTGAAAAAATGACGACGGAACGCGGACACTCCAGCAGCCCGATGGTTTTCGAGGCCGCGCCGTGCAGCATGCGGCCCGCCATGTTGACCCGGTAGCCCATTTCCGCGGCGGTCCGCAGAATCCTTTCCCGCGTGGAATCCGCAACTTTGTTCAAGCCGCTGCCGCTCAAAACATACGAGGCCGTACTGACTCCGACGCCGGCGGCCTTTGCAACATCTTTCAGGGTGCAGGACATAGCAATCTTTATCCTGTCGTCTTATTTGAATCGTTTCACCAGTAGTAATATAGAATCCGAAGCCCGAAATTGCAAATTTTAGAGAATCATTTTTCACGTAATATATTGTCGTTCCGATTCATTTTCAAATTTCAGTACCGAGTTTTATCGGTTTTTTATTGAGTTTATGGGTTCTGGATCCCGTTTTTCTCAATATTCAGTCACTGCTGTCCGGTAAAAAAATCAACAGAAAAAGTCTCCGAAAAGATCGGGCTGATCGGGTAAATTCCAGTCTGGTGATTTCAGAATTGTTTTTTCGAGTCCATGACAAGACCTCAAGCAGAGACATGTTCTGCATCAGCGTATCGCGTATGCGGTCGGTGATTTCAGTCAAAGAGAGGTCTATGAGGTTGAGAAATTTGATATATGCGACGAGCAGATAATGGATCATTGCGATCCAGATTTGCGTCATGACCGCATTTTCCGAGGTGCCGAGAAAGCTTTTGATCTGGAAGCACAGCGGAAACGGCTTGATGCCGCTGCAAAAAACAGTAACTTGCAAGACCGACCGAAAAAAGTCCTGGCAAACAGGGACAGGATCAGAGTCGTCAGCCGATGAGGCGATAATTACCTCAAACTGCTGTCAGTTCATGAGCAAAGCATTCATTTGCCAAGGTGCGGATTCATTCCTGCCAGACCAGAGGCAGAAGATCGGAAGGATTGACCGGCGCCGGTCTCAATCTGGGGGCGAAGTCATGCCGGGGTGAAAGGCTTGCTTTCGGCGTGCTCAAATTGAAAAAGTAGGGCGCGGTCTTCAGTGGACGGAAATCATCGAAAAAGGATCTGGAGAAACGAATCTCCGTGACGTCCCCTTTCCTACGCAGTTCCGTGCCCGGCAGGAAATCCGATTCATGATCCCAGCGATTGTATTGAAGTTCGATCCGGATGACTTTGCGGGTAATTGCCGGCATGAAATCCAGCGTGATTTCCGTTCTTCCCGCCTGACGGAACTGGAAAACAAGATTCTCGTCGTCATGAAAGATCCGGTAAGGAACGCGATCCAACTCACGCCATACAGCATTTCGCTCCCGCGGAACGGGAATCGGGTTGATCCCCCGGGTCCAGCGGACAATGCTTTCCACTCGGCAGTCCAATGCCGGGAGTTCTTCATCGCGCACTTTTTTCAGCAGTTCCGCCCGTGCTTTCAGTTTTGCGGGATAAAAGAGGTAGTTTTCGACCTCGGCATGATAGCCCAGGCGCGGGTCCTTTTCGCAAAGTTCGGAAAGCCGTTCCACTGATGAAATCTCCTCGTCGATCAGGCTGCGCATGGCTTCCTTGCGATCCATATTCCGAAAAATGAGTTCGTCCCGCAATTTGTAAAACTCGAACCAGCGTTTGGTCCCGGCGATCTGGATGCCGATCGCCTCCGCAAGTCCCGCCTCGCGCTTCTGCTCCGGAGTCGAAGCCGCCTGCCGGAGGATTTCGACACCATGCTGCCAGAATTCATCCATCCGCTTCATGAGTTCCCGGATCTCTGCGGGAGTATAAAGATAGTCGCAGCATTCGCCGATCATATCTCCGCTGTTGATCGGAAGCGCCTGTGTGTAACTGGGTGCCAGAGGCAGACCGGCAGGCGTAAGATGCCACGGGAACACAGCCTGATGATGAAGCGGACCGAACCATTTGAAGCCGATGACTTCAGGAAAATTCGAGGCACTTTTGCGGAAACATTCGTACGCGGCCGCCGCACGATCCGCATTTCCTTTCCAGACCGGTTCCGCAATTTCACACAGAAACTGTTCCTTCGTTTCCGGAAACGGCAGAAATGAAAGACGTCCCGCCGCACGGTTCATCAATCCCGGATTTGCCCCGAAGTACCAGCATTGCATTACGGCGGAACATCCCGCCTTGAGCAGTCCTGCATAACGGTCATACAGGATGCCCGGCACCGGCACATACGGCACGCTGGCATCCCCATGGGAGCAGCCGGTTTGAATTTTCGCAGCCATCTTCTTTGCGCGGCCGGCCAGCTCCAGCCAGAACTCCGAGGGGCCCGGCTGGGAAAGGGAATAGTCTTCGATGATCCGGGTTTTCCCGAAATGCTGAACACTTCCCCCTGTCTCGCAGTTGTACATCAGGTAATCATCCGGAGGCCAGGCCGAGGCGATTTCCCTCATGGCATCGTTTTCCGGTTCTCCGGGCATGTGGAAGGCGACGTAGAAAAATCCGAAGAACTCCGCATCCGGCTGATGTTTTTTCATCGCTCCGGACATCACGCGCGCCATTTCGGAAAACAGTTCCCCGGCCGAGCGGGAGGAACAGCGGGGACAGTTGCATTTCCGGATGTGGGGATACATGTGTCTGAGGGCGCAGGGATAACTGTTTTCCAGACACATGATATTGATCAGTCCGCCCAGTCCGCGGACACGGGAAAAGATGTATTCGACACCCTCGGCCAGATAGGCCTGCCCCGCCGGAGACGAGGTGCAGAAATAAATCCGGTTTTCTTCCTGATGCCCGCCCAGTTCCGGATATTTTTCCAAGTCCGATTTCGTAAAATCCATCCAGTCGCCGTCGAATGGCCGGGGCTCCGACATGAATACGTAGCACCGGATCCCGTAGCGGGCGCAGCGGTCAACCACGTTCTGCAATTTTTTCAACTTACGGCCCGCCGCCTCACCCCGCTCCGGGAAACCGGACACCGGCATTTCGTTCAGGTACAGCGTGATCCATACCCCATTCATCCGTTCGTGCGCCAGACGGTCCAGATAGGCTTCCGGGTAGTAATCGATGTCATCCGCCAGTTCATCCAGGTAGAGCGGCGGGCGGCTGTTGGGGGAAAAACAGCTTCGTGTGATCCGGTGACGGATAAACGGCGTCCTTTCGAAGCGCCCTTTTCTTCCCGCGGCAAGCTGTTCCTCCAGTTCATAAATACCGTAACGGACTCCGGCAGGAGAGGCCGCCGTGATTTTCAGCTCGGTCTCTGTGATTTCCAGAAGGAATGCCTCCTCCTTCATGGCCTCGTTGCGGCAGATCTTCAGCGGGATACCGTCCGTACCCAGGGGAAAATGCCGTTTCAGCGATTCCCGTGCCGTTTCCGGCAGAAGTTCCGATTCCGGTACGGAAATCCGCGGGCCCGCCGCAGGCCGGTCCGGCGTAAACTGACGCAATTCGTCGATGAACTTCATCGTCCTGCGGTCGGGACGGGGAATGGAATCATACTCCTGCAAATCGTGAATATTCATTTTCGGATTTTTCGTACGGTGAAGCGGGGGGGACGGTGGCTGTGCCGTCCCCTGATTTATGCGTTCTTCAATACAGTTCGACTTCCGAGAGCAGCCATGCTTCCGGTTTTCTCTTGAGAATGTTGATCCGGACCGTATCGGATTCTTCACCGCCCAGCGGGATCGTGATCCTGTCCGCCGTGTTATTCCGGGCGGAGTACGTCTTTCCGTTGACCACGGCATCGCAGTCGATCAGATTTCCGTTTTGCGTGTAGAGCACCAGTTCATTCAGCGGATGCTTCTCCGGCAGTTTGAATTCCACCCAGGGGGCCTTGTCCGTCGGAAGCGGCGTCCAGGTGAAGGTGATCTGATCCACATCCGTCAGTCCATCGATCAGGAAGTATAGCGAGGTCCCGATTTCCTTTGTGATGTAGTACTGCTGATCACTGGAGGCGGTGATTTTCGGGATATCCGGATCGGAAAGCCGTTTCTGTTCCGCCTTGTAGATGATAAGCAGCTCGCCCCGGTTGAGTAGATTGCGGGGATCGTTTCGGGCAGCCAGATGATCCGCAATTTCCTTGAGTGTTCTGTCCACGGGTGTCAGGGATGCCGCCAGTTCCCTGTCGGAGAAATAGAGAATGGTTTCCCTGCCTCGGAACGTGTCGCTGAACTGTCCGTTTTCGACGGATACGGACCGCTCCACGCCCTCCGGGTAGAGCAGACCGCTGAACTTGTTCGCGAGCGTGAAATACGCCTTGACTTCTGCCAGGGAGGTGTTGTTGGCAATAACGCAGAACTGACCGTCATGCTCCTTCATGCCGGCCTGAAAGCCCGGACACTCCGGCGTGGTTTTGACCGCGACCGCATCCGGCGTGGAATTTTCCAGGACGTATTCCTTCATTTTCTGCATATTCATCCCGGTGACCCGGAAGCCGATAATGCAGGAGGAATAATACTGTCCGCGTGGATAATTGTAGAACAGAAAACCCTTTGCATTGCAGATGACCGCCTGATAGACCTGCTGCCGCTGATCGTGGTAGTCCGGGGGTACGCCCCGTTTCCCACCCATGGACCATCCGGGCCAGAGAGTGGCGATCGGTTCGATCCATGTCGGGCGCAGCGCTGTTCCGGCCTTGACCCATTCCGCGGTGCAGGTCCGGGGGAACGTGGTACTGCCGTCCGCCCAGAAATGCGGATAGCAGTCCGGAAGCAGGATGTCGCATCCGGTATAATAGGTGCGTATCCCGTGGATCCCGTAATTCGTCATCGTCGTCGGATGATAGGGATCCAGCTCCAGAAGGAGTTCCAGCGCCTCCTCGTACCAGCGGGGATTATGGTCTTTTCCCTCCGGCTCGTCGGCAAGATACCACGCCAGCAGTCCTTCTGCTTTCGAGGCTTCCGGAATAAAGTTCTGGATCTTCTTCCGCTGCTCCGGAGTCAGGCCGCCTTTCAGCTTGTCATGTGTGAAAGCGGTATTGCTCCAATCGGACTGACTGTCCAGGTCGGTAAAGGGATATACGGCATAGTAGAGCCCCGTCTTTTTGAAGTGCGCATCGATCCCGTTTCTTGCCGCCTCCCCGGAACGATAGCGCAAATGATTCATGCTCCAGTTCGTGTAGTTCCAGCCGTGTTCTCCCGTTCCTCCGCTGAATCCGTAGGGCAGGAACGGCTTTCCGTCGACATGGGTAACCCCGCGGGCATCCAGCCAGACTTCTCCCTTCTGATACGGAAGTTTCCGCAATTTCACTTCGCTGAAAAGTTTCTCTCCGTCCTTTTGCCCGGAAACCTGAAGCGTATAGCGTCCGTCCGCCAGGCTGGAGCCGTCGAACACAATTTTGTTCAAGGCGGCGGATTCCGCTATAGTCCGGCTTTCCCGGTACCCGTTCGGGCCGACCAGTTCCACGGTCAGCGGGATTCCGGCAAATTCACCGGGATCGATCTCTGCTTCGATGGTTTTATCCGGCATGGTCGCATAGAGGTTGTTCCGGTAGGCGGGGCGCTTCAGGGTGATCTTCAGCGGCTGATATTCCAGTTTGACCTGACGCACATGTTTTTTCAGCAGAACGGGGACAGTGCCGACACCCAGGATCTCCGTGCAGAAAATATAATTGCCGGGCTCGATCCCCTGGAAGGTGTCGGTATATTTTACGGGCAGATCGCGTGTGAGTTCCCTTTCGGTCCGGAAGGAAGCCTTCACCGCCTTCGATTCCGGTTCCAGAAATTTATAACCGATGAGGATCCTTCGGAACGAGCCGGTGCGGTTGACCATATCCGAACGGACGGCCAGCTCATATCCTCCGTCCTTTCCGCGGGTGAATTTCAGTTCGGGCGCCATGAGTTCGATCCGGAAATTCTCCGCCTTGAAATTTTCCAGCGTCACCGGCCGGAACTGTTTGGGCACATTGTTGCTCTGGCGGCTGATCTTCGACCAGCTGGTGCTTTCGCGGACTCCCGCATACCGGTTGCGGGCCAGATTGAAACGCCATTCCGCAGTGGTATTCGGTTCCATGCCCATCGCCCCGATGGGGATCATCATTTCCAGCCGCCAGCGGTCGGCCAGACGGGCGGTTTTAACAACGGCATCGCTGTCCCATTTCCCGTCATAGGCATATTCCTGCCGGTCCGTATTGTCATCCACGCACAGAAGATCGTCCATGCCGCCATCTGCATCCACCATGATTTTGCAGAAGGACATAACGTTTGGATCCGGCACGAAATTGACCTCCAGAGAATCGTTGCGCCAGTGGTGGCCACCATCCTGTGTATAGGATTTCACCTGCAGTTTATCCATCTCCGGCTCCATTGCCTCCGCCAGAAGATAGAATGCCTTGTTGTTGTGGAAGATTTTGAACCGGGTCTCCGCTTCCGCCTTTTCCCCGGTCCGGTTCCGGACGAATCCGCTGTTCCACTCCAGCGTCTGCCAGCAGGCGTCGTCATCTTTGCCGTCGATCACCGCCGGATCCGGGCGGAGCGGAATCACGAACTCCGCCGCGGCTGCGGTCAGTACGAAAATCACGCTCAAAAGGAAACATATCTTTTTCATAAAGATTCCTCTCATTTCTCGATTGTGAAGGTAAACATGCCTGCACGGTAGATGAAATCTTCTTCCGGGATGATCGATTGAAAGGTGATGTTCGTACTCATCCGGTAATCGCCCTCCGGCCAGTTTGTGGTATCGATTCCGACTTCAAACTCCTTGTTCTTTCTCTGTGCGAGTTTGAACCAGTATCCCTGTTTTGTCTCGACATAGGACCATCTGGGATCCTTGTGCGGCTTGATCTCGAATCCCGGCATCTTTTCAAATCCACCGGGGATATCCGTCAGATAGGCGACCAGCCTCCAGGAACCGACCTGGTGCGTGTCCTCCGGATAGGTACAGACAATCTTCAATGGAATTTTCTCCCCCGGTTTGAAAGTCGTTTTGTCAACGGTTATAGTCGTTTCCGCTTTGAAAACCGGACCGTCCGTTTTCTTCGTCTGCTGAGCGAATACACCGATGACGCAGGCCAGGAATGCGGCAGTGAGAATTGATTTTGCTTTTTTCATGGGGTCAGTCCTTTCAAATTGTTATTTTCCAGTTCGTTTTTCACTGCAGTTCGATATCACAAAATTGCGAACAGCGCCGTATCCGGCTTTTGGAAGCGGTATTGGAACTTCCCGTTCGCGATCCGGTACGTTTTGCCGCTGAAAAGTTCCGTCGCGGTCCCCGTCTTCACCGGGACGCGGATCTCCTCCCGTCCGCCCTGCGCCGTGTGAACGGCCAGAAGTTTCCCCTCGGCGAACACCGGCCATTCCCGCTTCGTATAGAGAAGAACGCCTGCCTGTTCCGCCATCGTTTTGAGCACGGCGGGCGTAACTTTCCGGTAATCGCGGACGAGTACGGAATTCCAGTTTTTCATCTGCTTCGGAGCAAAGTTCTTTTCCGTCACGGCGTGCCCGGTGAGCTTGCGGCAGTTTTCCGGATCGTACGTTTCGTTGTCGATGATGCCTGCCGGGCCCAGCCAGAGGACCGTGCGCCCGTCCTTGAGGACGTGCTTCCGGAGGATGGACTTCTTTTCGGGCGTCAGATGGAAAAGCGAGGTGAAGATCACCAGTTTGTACCGTTTGAAATTTTTGATCTTCGGAATGTCGTTGAAGGAATAGACTTCGAAGGGTGCGCCGACAAGGTTCACCTTGTTCCGGATCTCCCGGTTGATCTCCGGAATGTCCGGATGATCCTGATTCAGATAGTACGTGCTGTCCGGGTCCACGATCAGCGCGATCTTGCAGACGTCCTTTGCCGGAGTCCCTGCGTACTCGGTCCAGATCTCCCGGATCCGCTTCTGCGTATCCATGACGGCTTCGCCCTGATAAAATTCGCCCCACATGTCGAACCACCAGAGATTCGTCCGCTTGATGAGCCCCAG
>JAFZZR010000024.1 GCA_017615635.1 Lentisphaeria bacterium | reverse complement strand
GAAAAGAAAACGCTCCTGCTGATTGCGGTCCTTCAGTACGCTGTAAAAGCCCTTCAGACACTTCAGAATTTGATTTGCGTCAGGATTGGTGATATTGTCGAGAATCGGTTTGTCATACTCGTCGACCAGAATGACGACCTGACTTTTTTCAGAGATTTTATCGATGAGCTTTCCGAATGCGGACGAAGAATCACTGATTTCCGGCAGCCCAATGGAACTCCGCTCCGCAATGGTCTTCACCTTATCCAGCAGATACCGATCCAGTTTCTCCACGGTATTGTTGACGGGCGTATAATCCGCAAAACTCAGGTGAATCACTGGGTATGGTTTCCAGTCGTACGGCTTGTCATAGATGGCAAGCCCCTTGAAAAGCTCCTTCTTTCCCTCGAAGACGGCCTTCAGCGTAGAAAGAGTGAGAGACTTTCCGAAGCGGCGGGGACGGGAGAGGAAGTACATTTCTTTGGCTGGTCTTATCAGCTGCCAGATGTACTCCGTCTTGTCCACATACAGGAAATCGCCTTGAATCAGAGCTTCAAAACTGTAAACGCTGCTGGTAAGGTCCTTCATATCGCTTCTCCGTAAGTCCTGGAGACACTATACTCCCTTTTTTCTTTTTTTCAAGAACCCGCCGCGCTGTTATTCCCCGCAGGAACGCAGTGTTTCTTACTTCGTCAGATATGCGGGAACGTGAGTGTGCCGGACCATGTCCTCGAAGGTTTCACGGTCGCGGATCAGCTCAGCGGCGCCGTTCTTCACCAGGACTTCGGCGGCGCGGAGGCGTCCGTTGTACTGATAGCTCATGCCGAACCCGTAGGCACCGGCATTTTCCACCACGATGAGGTCGCCCTCGGCGATGTCGGCGGGGAGCTCGCGTTCCTTCACCCAGAAGTCGGTATTCTCGCAAAGCTGACCGCAGAGGCCCAGCTTCGTCCGGGCGTGGGATTCCTTGCCGTCCACGTAGATGTGGTGATACGATCCGTACATGGCGGGCCGCGCCAGCACGTTCATGCCCACATCGGTGCCGATGATCTTGCGGTAGGACTCCTTGATGGAATGGACGGAGCCGATGAGGTAACCGGCATTCCCGACGAAGTAGCGTGCGGGCTCCATTTTCAGTTGAGGCGGTTTGAGTCCGTATTCCGCCACCTTGTTCCGGAACATCTCTGCGGTCTTCTGCGCCGCCGCCTCCATATCCAAACCCGGCTCGTCGGGCTTGTACGGAATCCCGAGTCCGCCGCCCAGGTCGATGAACTCGAAATCGATTCCCAGCTCGCGGCCCGTCTTTCCGATGATGTCCATCAGGAGTCCGGTGACGAAGGGGAAGTAATCGGCGTCGGTGATGCAGGAGCCGGTCATCATATGGGCGCCGAAGCGGCGGATCCCGGCCTCCTTGGCCAGACGGTACGCCTCGGTGACCTTGTCCGGATGGATCCCGAACTTGGCATTGGGGCCGGCATTGGTGACGTATTCGCCCACGTTGCTGCGGCCGTATCCGGGATTGATGCGGAAGGAGACCATCTCCGGCTTGCCGAACTTCAGGAGCCGGGGCAGAATCGAAATATCGTCCAGGTTGAAGATCACGCCGCTTTCCAGTCCCTGACGGATATCGTCATCGGAGAGGAAATTGCCGCTGAACATCACTTTTTCGCCGGAGAGCCCGACGCTCTTGGCCAGAAGGATCTCGTTGACGCTGGCGCAGTCGGCCCCCGCGCCTTCCTGGCGCATGATGTTCACGATGGCGGGATTGTTGCAGCACTTCACGGCATAGAACATCTCGAAATTGGGATAGTACTTGCGGAAGGCGCCGAAGGCTCTGCGGTAGTTGGCACGGATCTTCTCTTCGTCGTACACATACAGCGGAGTGCCGAAACGGTTTGCCAGTTCACGGACGGGGATCCCGCCCACGGAAATTCTGTCCTGTTCGATTTTCATCGTTCTGCTTTCCTGTTTTCTGGAAGGTGATTGTCAACCTTGTAATTTGCCTCACTTTTCCCTTTTTGTCAAGTACTTTTCTGGATATTTTCCGTTTTTGCGTTATATTTGCATCCGGAGGTTTTTCGCATGAAATGCTTTTATCTTGCCGTTTATGTGCCGGAATCCCATCGGGACAGCCTCAAACAGGCCCTTTTTCAGGCTGGCGCAGGGAAAATCGGAAACTACGACTCCTGCTGCTGGGAAACCGAAGGGACCGGACAGTTCCGTCCGCTTCCCGGATCCCATCCCTTCCTCGGTTCGCAGGACCGTGTGGAACATGCGGCGGAATGGAAGATCGAGCTCATCGTTCCGGCGGAGTGCATCGGGGAAGTCATAGCCTCGATGAAGCGGGCGCATCCCTACGAAACGCCCGCCTTTCACTATTTCCCGGTGGAAACGGAGTGATCCTTCTCCAGCCACTCCGCCATTTCAGGCTCGATCTCCCGGAGCGGCGTCATGACAAACGCACGGCGCAGCGCCAGCGGATGCGGGATCGTAAGCCCGGGTTCCCGTATGCTCTGTTGTCCGAACAGAATGATGTCCAGATCCAGAGTCCGCGAGACGTAGTGTTCGTGATCCGCGGGCCGGCCGTTTTCCGCCTCGATCTTCTGACACAGGCGGAGCAGCGCGGCAGCCGTGCCGTCCCATACTCCGGAGACTGCGCCGTTCAGGAACGCAGGCGTGCCCGGGGCCATGCCCTCCGGCTCCGTCCGGATGAAGGTGGAAACCTTCCGGACACGAAAACCGCCGGACTGCAGAGACTCCACGGCCCGGCGGAAAAATGCGGCACTGTCACCCAGATTGCCGCCCAGCGCAAGGACGCAGAGCGGCGCCGACTCCGGATGATCAGGCATCGAAGGTAAACACGTTGACCGCTTTCACGGTCTCCGCGATCTTGGCAGTCACGCTTGCGGGAACGGCCATATTGGTCTTGATGACGGCCAGCGCACGGCTGCTTTCACGATCCTGCGGCGCACGGATATCCGTGATATTGATATTCTCCGCGCCCAGGATACCGGCAATCCGGCCCAGCACGCCCGGAGCATCTTCGTATTCCGCGAAGAGCGTGTCGCCCGCGGGATCCAGATAGATCCCGTCGTAGCTGTTGATCCTCGACACCATCAGACGGCCTTCCGCAATGGTTCCGCGAATGGAGACACGGTCATTTCCGGAAAGAAAGTCGATGGTGATGGATTCGCCGTAGTGCTTGCTGTCGTCCACTTCCCGGTTCACCGTATCGATTCCGCGGCTCTTCAGGAATTTCAGCGCCTCATCCGCGCCGCTGAAGGCATCGAACTCGGGGCAGAGCCCGGAGGTCACCGGAGCCAGCAGCCAGCGGCTGAACGCATGAAGTTTTCCGTAGAAGCTCATCTCGATCTTCGAGATCGCACGGCCGTTCAGGCACGCACGTCCCAGACTCGCCAGCAGCGACGCCAGCTTCTGATAATTTTCATCCAGTCCGTCCGGAACACCCTTGTTCACCACGCACGCAGTCACGCCGTCGTTGAAGTAGGAAACCGTCTGTTCCGCCGCACGCTTCGCCGCCAGGAAATTCGCTTCCTTCGTGCTCGCGCCCAGATGCGGAAGCATGATGTCCGCGATGTCCTTCACGCTCTTGTCGCCTTCCGCATCCTTGGGATAGACGTCGTTGCAGAAGATCAGGTTCTTTTCCGCTTTCAGCGTGCGGATCGCCCCTTCATCCACGATCCCGGCGCGGGCGCAGTTCACCAGCATGGCGCCCTTCTTCATCCGGCCGATCAGATCCGCGTTGATCATACCGCGGGTCTTGTCGTTTTCCGGAATATGCAGGGAAACGATATCCGCCTGCTCGAAGATCTCCTGGACGGTGCACAGCTTCACGCCGAGGCGTGCCGCGAAATCAGCCGAAAGCACGGGATCGTAGCCCAGGACCTTCACGTCGAATCCGGAAAGCCGCTTCACCAGCAGACGTCCGATATTGCCCAGGCCCAGAATGCCGACGGTCTTCCCCGTCAGCTCGCGGCCCATGAAGCTCTTCTTTTCCCAGCGGCCGGCGCGGGTAGAGATATCCGCGGGCACCAGTTTGCGGAGTCCGGCCAGGATCAGGGCCATCACTTCTTCCGCCACCGCGTTGGAGTTCGCGCCGGGCGTATTCATCACGTCCACGCCGCGTTTCCGGGCGTACCGGATATCGATATTGTCAAAACCGGCGCCTGCACGGACCACCAGCTTCAAAGACGGCAGAATGTCCATGACTTCCGGCGTGACCTTTTCGCTGCGCACGATCACGGCTTCCGCATCGGGGTTGGCCTTCGCGAGATCCAGAGGCTGCGTCTCGGCTTCCTGCACCACGGAAAAGCCTGCACCCGTCAGGATTTCCTTCACAACCGGATCAAGTTTTGTCGGAATAATTACTTTTCTTGCCATTTTCCTTCTCCAAAATCAGATTCTGCACTTTCTTTTTTTAAATTTGGAGTTAAAATATATCACCGGTTTCCCATTCCCGCCACCCTTTTTCGAAAGTTTTTCTCAAAATGATTCAAAGAACCGACATCATCTGGCTTGCCGAAGTCGATTCCACAAACCGTTTCGCTCTCGATAATTTCCGCTGGTTCGAATCCGGTACCATGATCGCCGCCTCCGCTCAAAGCGCCGGATATGGAACGAAAGGCCGTGCCTGGCTTTCCCCGCCCGACGTCAACGTCTACGCCTCGCTCGTCCTCCGGGATTTCCCCTTCCCCGTTCATTCCGCCGCCCGGATCGGGTCTCTGGCCGTGCTGCGCGTCCTCCGGATGCACGAACCGGGTCTGCCCCTGTCCGTCAAATGGCCCAACGACATTCTGTGCGGACATAAGAAAATCGCCGGCGTCCTTTGCGAAACCAGGGATAACGGACTCGTCATCGGGATCGGAATCAACATCAATATGGACCGGGAGGCAGCCCTGCGGGCCTCATCCAACGCCACATCCCTCTTCATCGAAACAGGAAAGCGGCAGCCCGATGTGGGAATTTTTGTTTCCGAGCTCAGGAACACCGCTCTCGATCTGCTGGAGCAGGCGAGAAGCAAAGGCGATTCCGAACTCTACGAGGAGTGGAAAAGCGAAAATTATCTCTCCGGACGGTCCGTCTCCATCCGGTGTCCCGATCAGAATACCGTTTCCGGACTCGTCGTCGATTTCTCTCCCGACGGGGCCATTATCCTCGTGGAAAATCCGTCCGGGAATATCGTGGAGATCCGAAGCGGAGATCTGCTCGGTTACTGACCGACGGCCCGCGCGATCGACTTCGCGATACGCTGGATCGTCTCTTTCTCCAAATACGGGTGCATCGGAAGCGCGAAAATGTTCGACGCCGCTTCTTCCGCGCACGGGAAGTCCCCGCGCTTGTATCCGTACCCCTTCATCGCCTTCAGAAGGTGCATCGGAATCGGGTAATATCTCGCGGTGGGAATCCCATCCGCTTTCAGCACGTCCTGGATCTCCCGGAACTTCGGCGACCGCAGACAGAACTGCGCCCACACCGACCGGTAGCCAGGCAGGATCACCGGCAGCGTTGCCAGACCGTCCAGACATTCCATGTAGGTGCGTGCGACCTCCTGCCGGCGCTCCAGCTCTCCGGGAAAGATCTTCAGCTTGGCCAGGAGGACTGCCGCCTGCATCGTATCGAGGCGGGCATTGAGTCCCAGCCGGACGTTGTCGTACTTGTCTTCCGAGCTCCGTCCATGCACAAGAATCGAATACATCTTCCCGTACAGCTCTTCATCGTCCGTAAAGACCGCTCCGCCGTCTCCGTAACATCCCAGCGGCTTCGCCGGGAAGAAACTGGTGCATCCGATGGTTCCCATGGAAGGTGCCACCGCGCCGGTCGCGTCTTTCGCGCCGAAGCCCTGACACGCATCCTGAATGATGGGCAGGGAATACTTTTCCGCGACCGCCCGGATCGCCGGATAATCCGCCGCCTGTCCGAACAGATCCACGGGAATAATGGCTTTCAACTTCAGCTTTCCTTCGGACTGGACACGCCGGATCGTCTCTTCCAGCTTTTCAGGATCCATGTTGTAGGTGCGGAGATCGATGTCGGAAAAAACGGGCGTGGCGCCGCGCAGCGCCACGGATTCCGGAGTTGCGAAAAAGGTGAAAGGAGTCGTGATGACCGCATCGCCGGGGCCGATCTCCAGCGCCATCAGCGCCATAAGAAGGGCATCCGTGCCGCTGGAGCAGCAGAGAGCATATTTCGATCCGGTAAAGGCAGCCAGCTGTTTTTCCAGCTCCGAAACCTCACGGCCCAATATGAACTGTCCTGATTCCAGCACCGCGTTCAAACCGTTCAGGACTTCTTCACGGATCGCTCCGTACTGAGTCTTCAGATCGATAAACGGTATCATCTTTCTCTAATCCCTCTCTCGCAAATCCCGTCAGTACGGGAACGACGGCAGACCGCGCTCCTCGTTCTCACGAATCGGCGAGCCGTCCGGCTTGATCAGTCGGCTCGTCATGAAGATCAGCAGACTGGTCTTGTCGGATCCGCGTCCTTTCGACTGGAACAGCCGTCCGACCAGCGGGATATCGCCGAGGATCGGGTACTGGTCGTCCACCATGGAAACACGATCCTTGATCACGCCGCCGAGGACGATCGTTTCGCCGTCGTAGCTGACGACGGTCGTTTCCACCGTCCGGGCTTCGATGATCGGCTTTTTCAGCGTGTTGGGATAGTAACGGGTCACGCCGTTCGCTTCCAGAGGCATTTCATAGCTGTAGTCCGTCCAGCCGACGAACATCTGGATCACAGGCGTCATCACCAGCGTGATCGTGAAGTTCTCCTCGACCTGAGGACGGACATTCAGCACGATACCTTCTTCAACCGGGTCGCCGAACGTCGGGATGGAAGGCTGGAAGACCGGAATGTCTCTGCCGCTGTTCGAGGAAATGATTTCCAGCGTCGGATCATCCCACTCATCCGGATAGTACCGCTCCGTCACCATCTTGATTACGGCGTCTTCATTGGCCAGCGTTGTCACTCGGGGCGCAGAAAGGATATCCGAGGAATCCGCCAGGTCCAGAGCGTGCACCTTCGCACTCCAGTTCAGACCGGTGTTCGGATCCTGGTTCGCCCAGCTCACCACGGTGTCGTTGCTGACCGTCATCGAATCCGTGAAGGCACTCGTATCCTGCGCCGCATTGCGGACCAGCTGGGAGTTGGGCCCCCACGTCACGGAACTTCCGTAGATGGACGTCAGGTTCAGCGGCAGAGCGTAGTACGTATTCACGCTGTTCGCAGGAAGGACCACCTGCGCATCACGGGGAACCTTGTACGTTTCGTCAAGCGGATATGAGGTGTTGGGATCCAGCACCGCCACGCCGTTCAGAACCGAGGTGCCATTGCCGGAACCGAAGGGCGGATAGTACACCAGCGTGTAGGGCCGCCCGTCTCCGTAGGGGTTGTCAATCGGCATGGGCAGCGCCGACGGGTTGTTCAGCGGAATGGCCTGGTCCATGATGCTGGTATCGCCGTTTGTCGGACGGGAGATCACATACTCGAATCCGAGTTCCTCCAGGTCGTTCAGCTGGACTTCCACGAACTTCACCTGAACAAGAACCTGGTTCGTCTGCTCATTGCTCAGCTGTTCCAGAATATCACTGATCATCTCCAGCGCAGCCGGCGTATTGGAAACGATCAGACGGCTCACCGCCTCATCATACTTGATGGCCGCATTGGCCGGGAACGGCACACCGCGCGTTTCGAAGAACCTGCGGATCGCCGAACTGCTCTGCTGGGAGCCGCCCTCTTCATCCGAGCTGCTCGAAGAGGAAGAACCGCTGTCCTCGCCGTCTTCGCCGCCCAGCAGATCAAGAGCGTCTTTTTCCACCACGAACACCCGCAGCTCACACTCGTCCAGGGGAACTCCGTCGTCCGCGATCAGGACCGCGTGAGGCTCCACACGATAGCGCACGCCGGCAGCCTCGCACACGAGCTCGATGGCCTGACGAAGATCCACGTTGTCGACCTTCAGGTAGTCGATCATGAATTTCGTGCGGCCGCCCGCAGAGGCGTCGTCGCCCGTCTCATCGCCTTCCTCATCGCCTTCCTCAGACCCTTCTTCATCACCTTCTTCGGCCTCTTCTTCATCTTCCGAAGAAGTTTCCTCTTCCTCATCATCCGAGTAGGATTCATCATCGTCGGAGGACATCTCGCCATTCTCGTCACCTTCCTCGCCTTCCTTGGCAGGCTTGTTGGAGAGGAAAAGAAGAATGTTCACACCATTCTTGTCCGGATCCAGTTCCTTGCTTCTGCGGCGCAGGATCTCGATCACTTCCTGAAGCGTCTGATCTTCGAAGTCCAGGTTCGGGATAATGATGTTTTTCAGTTTGCCTTCGATATTTTTCGTATCATCGGTCTTGGTCCCGAAATCGACCCCGTTTTCCTGATCGTCGATGTTCGCCGGCGACACGATCGAATTCACGCTCTTCCACGCGACATCCGCATCCCGCTCGAGCGTTACCACGTCATGGCGGCGGCGGCCTGCATCGATGAGATGGAGGAAGCAGCGGCGCAGGTAGTCGATGGCCATTTCATTGTACGGATCTTCCAGCAGAACGGCCTGGAAATGATCCCGGGCCTTGGCCCACTGTTCCGTCTTGTAGAACTGCTGGCCTTTCCGCATCTCGCGTTCGATGGTCAGCTGACGCTCCGGCGCCTGCTGATCCACGGAATAATACGAAGTCTCCTCATTGTATTCGCTGGCTTCCTTCAAGCGGGTGAATTTCTTGATAAGAGCTTCCGAATACGCCTTGATCTCTTCGTTTTCGGGATCCACGGCCACGGCTTCATTGCATTTCGCGATGGCTTCGTCGAACATGTTTGCGTTCATGGATTTTTCCGCATCCACGAACATTTCCAGCGCCAGATTGTAATACGCCTTGGAAAGGAGAGCCTTCGCCGAGGCGATTTTCTCCTGCACTTCCGGCGGCTGAAGAGAATCCTCGCTGGCGGATTTGCCGTCGCGCAGAGTCTCGATGGCTTTCAGCGCATGCTCACTGGACGTACGGAAGGATCCTTCGATGAAATCATTCCGGGCCATCGTGTAGTAATCGTCCGCCGTTTTCTCGCGCTTTTCCGCATCAATGGCGGCCTCGGCTTTCATCCGTACCGCATCATTGGCATCGGCCTCAACAGCAGCAGGCGCTTCCGCCGTCTTTTCCGCTTCGGCTGCGGCCGGCTCTTCCGCGGCCTGCTCCTGGGCATAAAGAGTGAACGCCGACAGCACAGTGACAGCGGCTGTCAACCGGATAAAACGGGAAGGGGTAATCATTGCGGTCTCCATGATATCTGAAAGATGTTTTTTAGTCATGTTATCCTCCCCTCGCTCAACGCCGGAAATCCGGCAGGCCTGTGGCCGGGTTGGACCGGAGCGGGACACCGTCGCCGCTGATCAGTCGGGATGTGACGGAAACCAGCAGGTTCTCTTTTTCGATGAAGGTGCTGTCGCGGGAGAACAGTCTTCCGAACAGCGGGACATCACCCAGAACCGGCCATTTGTCGTCCTGGCGGGTCTGGCGGTCAACGATCATACCGCCGATCATGACGGTCTGCCCGTCATAGACCTTGATTTTGGTCTGAACTTCCCGACGTGAAAGTTCCGGCATTTTCATCGTGATCTTGGAAGTATTGTCGATATCGGTGAAATAACCGAAAACGATCTCATAGCTGTAATCGGACCATCCGACCAGATCGACGACCGAGGGAGCGAGCTCCAGGTTGATCGTGTAGTTGTTCGGGCTGACCGTCGGAGTCGCCGTAAAGACCACGCCCACGTCCGTGGCATCGCCGAATTCCGGCACCGAAGGCTTCAAGGACACGCTGGATCCGCAGCTCGTGGAGATTTCGGGTTCAGACCAGGAATCCGGGAAGTACATCTGGCGAACCATGCGGATCGTGGCGGATTCGCCGTTCTTCGCCATCAGCTTCGGCGAAGAAAGCACTTCCGCCCGGTCGGTACGGTCAATGGCATTCACCGTCAGGAACAGGCTCCACACGTTATCGCTGCCGAAGTTGGGCAGGATGTTCAAATTGTTGATGAGGGTATTGTTCGTACCCATCGATGGGCGCATGGGCGACGAAATCGAGAAGGACCAGTTCGGATTCACGTTCTCATGAGTCAGAGTCCAGTCGAATCCCAGTTCCTCGTAGTCGTTCATGGAAATCTCCATGATCTTCGATTCAATCAGAACCAGCGGCGTATCAATGTCGATCTCACGGATCAGCAGTTCCAGTTTCCGCAGATTTTCCGGTGTATGCTGCACCACGATCCGGTTTTTTCTGGAATCATAGGCGATGTAGAAAGTATCATCCGGGAACTGGAATCCAAGTTCCATGAAATACTTGCGGAGCTTCTCGGAATAGTCCGGCGCAGATCTCCGCTTCGACATGGTGCCGGCAAGACCCGAAGAGAAGGTGTCCTCCACCTTCATGCCGCCCAGACCTTCATCCAGTTTGAATCCTTCACCGGAACTGCTGCTTTCCGATTCCGAACCGCCTTCCGACCTCGCGCTGTAATTGACCATGCGGTTCACCGTAGCGCGGCGGATGGGAATGTAGATCTTATCCTTCGTATCGCCTTTTGCGATTTCCGCTTCCGGCCCGATCACGATGATCTGGCTCTTTTCATTGATCCGGAATCTCAAATCCGCCTGAAGGCAGAGATACCGGATCGCATCGTAGAGCGGAACGTTCTGAAGACTGAAGGTAAGGCGCTTGTCCGCGTTCTTGCCCTTCTGTCCGGTGACCATGATCTGCACCCCGATACGCTCCGGATCGACCTCTTTGCTCTTTTCACGAAGATAGTCGATGGCATCCGTCACACCCCGGTCGATGAACTCGACGGAGGGAATGATCAGCTTTTTGGACTTTTCATACAGAGGCGAGTTGGTCTCCGTATACTCGCGGGCATTCTGATCCGGAAGAATGGACTGCTCACGGGGAATGTTCTCCATCCAGCGCCATTCGACCAGAGCCTGATCCTGAAGCATCTCATTGTAGGCGCGCATATCGGCCACAAAATAGAGCTTGCGGTAAATGCGCGTGAGCATCTGCGTGGCCTGAACGTTATACGGATCCAGGATCAGGATCTGCTCCATCTTGTCGCGAGCCTGCGTGAACCGTCTGTTGCGGTACAGATTCTCACCTTCATGATAAAGCTTCTGGATTTCTTTCTGCCGATCCTCATATCCGGGATCAATCACGTTCAAAGAGGTTTCCTTGACGACATCGGTGTAATTCGTGATTTTGGCAAAATCCGCATTCAGCTCGTCCGCACGGGCAGCGAAATCGCTCCGGGAATCCTGTGCCACAGCCCGGTTCAGAGCCTGCTGCTCACCGCCGTACGTTCCCAGATAATACATGAATTTCGCCCGGAGGATCTGCTTCTGCATGGCAGTTCCCTTTTCCGCCGCGGCGGAAAGATTCTCATCCGAGATCACATTGACATACTCATCGCGGCACTGCCGAAGCATGGCTTCCGCATAGGAACGATGACAGTCTTTGGCGAAAACCGCATATTTCTCCTTCAGAACTTCCGCTGTCTTTCCCGGTTTTTCCGCCTCGAACTTATCCAGGCGGGCCTTCGCTTCGGACAACTTCCGCAAAGCCTGCTCGAATTCTCCATTCTCCGTAAAGGCGCCAGCCTCGGAAAGAAGTCCGAGTATCGCCTTTTCGTCAACGGAAAACTCCGTTTCATAACTCTGCGCATCCACGGATGCAGTCTCTGCGGGCGCCGCCGGTTCGGCAGCCTTTTCAACTTCCTCGGCGGAAGCTCCCCATGAAAACGCCATGAAAACAGTGGCAAGGCAAACGACCGCGCCCTGTGCGCAAGGGGAAAACAACTCAGCGTGTAGCCTCATCTTGGTACTTTCCTTATTTTCTATGTTGAATTTCATTTTCATTGCTTCCTCCGAACATCAACGCCTCGACGGCCGACGGGAAGGCCTTTTCCTCGAACCCGAGGGACCTCTCAGAGGCTGAAGACCTCTGTCGCGTCCGCTGTTGTAATCCGGGACAGGCTCGTCCGGATTCTCATTGCCCGAACGCCGTTTTTCCACGATCGGCTGCTTCGTATATTTTTTCAGCTCAATTTTCTCACCCTGCGCATTTACGACCACGGCCGAATTCGGGGTTGCCGATTCCACGGTGTATTCCTCCACGCCGGTCTTGGCATCGCCGAGACGGAAGGCTTTTCCGACCTGACAGGATATGTTCTTTTTGTACGGCTCATTCCAGAGCTCCACGGTTTCCACGGGATCATACACAGGCTTGTTGAAATCGCACCGGATCTTCTCGTCGAAGCCGTTCCGCTGCACAAAGACAACCGTCCCCTGCCCGGGATTGTTCTCATCGTCCGGAACGACATCCACGATCTTGAAGGTCCAGGCCTTGTGTTTGATTTCCTCACCGAGTTTTTTCGGACGCGTGCGGGAGCTCTTCCAGCCGGGTTCCTTATATTCGATATTGAACTCCATCTTGTTCTTGTCCGTCACGCCGGAGGAGGCAAGACCCTTGAAGGAGAAATCGGAAATTTTCGTACGGCCCAGCCTCTTCACCGTGGTGTAGGTGATATAGGCGGGATGCGATTTCGGATCCTGGGGATCCGTCTTCAGTACAAATTCCTCATACGTGGTGTAACGGTCTCCGTCGGGATCTTCGTCGATCGACGCGTTGTCTTCGGCGTAAACATTATTCTCTTTTTCCCAGGAGTCCGGAACGCCGTTCGAGTTCCGGTCGTTATTCCCGCCGACGCTGAAATCGATATCCAGTTCTTTGCGGTCGGACTCCTTCAGCCGCGGTTTCAGTTCCTTCCCGCAGTCGGCAATGGGACAGTGCCCCACGGCCGCGGAACCGATCTCCGGGAAATACGAGGAGGGGATCAGGTTGAAGCAGAAGGGACAGACGGAAAGGTGGAAGGAGGAAAAGAGATCGGTTCTGGGATGCGGCAGCGCATTGACCTTCGGTTCGGGATGCCACTGCACGAAATCCGAGAAGATGAAAGAATCCCTGAACTTCTCCTGAGTAAAATCAAAGGGGACCTGATCCGAGGCAGGATCTTCCTTGTTGATGATCGCGTCGACCCTCTGGCTCTGAACCGCCTGAAGGAAATTCACCTGCCAGACAAGCAGCACGGCGAAGATCACCAGCAGGCAGGCCAAAATGATCTTTTCATAGTGGGACTGAAAAAAAGCCATCATTTTACAGTATTCCTTTCCTGCGCAGTTAATCCTTCTTCGAACCCAGCGTTTCGCCCACGTACTGTATATAGTTGAACTTGATGAGCGCGGTTACAAGTTCATTCTCACCAATCAACACAGTCCCGTATTCGGGATCGGCATAAATGTCCTCGGCAGACCGTCTCTTCGCCGGCTGGCCGTCAGACCCCACGGAACGGTCTTCATACTCCATTCCCGGTTCGCGGTCGCGCTGTTCAGCGGCCTGACGGGCGTCCTCTTCAGCCTTGGCGGTTTCCTTCCGAAGAGCATCGACTTTGTCATAGGCCGCCTTCACCTCATCCATCTGTGCGGTCTTGAAGAAACTGATCTCCTGAATATCATACACGATGTT
This sequence comes from Lentisphaeria bacterium, assembly GCA_017615635.1. Taxonomy (GTDB): domain Bacteria; phylum Verrucomicrobiota; class Lentisphaeria; order Victivallales; family UBA1829; genus RGIG8244. The sequence goes on along the minus strand of JAFZZR010000024.1, from coordinate 9,587 downwards.
CTGCTCATACGCATGATGAAGCTGATTGATAAAATCACGGATCTCGCCGCCGGTGGAAACGATGGTCACCTCGTAGGCGAACTTCTTGTAATCCGGCCCCATTTCGCGGAAGGTATCGCCGCTCAGATCGCCGGTGGGCTTTTCGCTGAAGGGCGAAGAGATGCTCATAAGGTACTGGATTTTCGTCTCGCGCATGCGGCGGAAAATATCTTCGATGATCCGGTAATGACGAAGGATATGCACCACGTTTCCGGGAGGAGGAAGCATGTTTTTGTGATTGAACGTATACGCGGGGATGCGTGCTTCGACCCCCGGCTCATTGCTCCCCGAAGAATTCTTCGACAGTTTATCGAGACCGGGAATGATGGAGGGATCCTTCCGAATGTGGGTCAGGATCTCATCCACAAAGACCTTGCACTGGAAACTTGTCATCGTCCGGGGCAGTCCCAGGGCGTCCAGGAAAATGAATTTCGCGTCCTGCAGATCGATCGTCTCGATGGTGTTTTTCTGAATCTGGAGGCGGAACTGATAGAAAGCCTTTTCGAAAGTTTCCAGCGCACCCGCCTTGTAAGCGGCCAGCTCGGCCTCGCTGGCGGATTCCATGCTTTCCGGGGGCTGGATCAGCAGCTCGCGGAGCTTGTCGAAGAGCTCGTTGTATTCTTCGATCAGGCGCTCGTTGTCCCGCGAAGCGGAAGCGTCCGAAGCGTTTTTCCGGTCCGCATAGTAATCGTTGTAAAGGTCGGCGAAAGAAGAACGGATCTCGTCTTCCGAAAAATGCAGTTCCACGGGATCCTGTCCGGAGCCGGGCAGCACCGCGGCCGCGGGCTGAGGTTGAGCGGCGGCTTGAGCCTGCTGGGCATCCGCCGCGGGAGCTGCGGCTTGAGGCTGAGCGGCGGAAGGTCCGCGGGCATCCACGAACTCTTTCGGAGGAAGCGGTGCGCTGCGGAGGAAAGCGGAGGATTCCAGATTTTTCAAGAAATCCTTGAGTGCGTCGCGGTAGGGGTTGCCGATTTTTCTGCGGATATCGCGGATCCGCTGCTGAAGCTGTTCCGTGTTCGCCAGAATGATTTTCTCACTCATCTTCACGGGATTGGGATTCTGCCGTCTGTTGATCTGCTGGATGGCGGCATCGTCTTCTTCGATCTGCACCATGATATCCTGAACGTCGCCGTACACGCTGAAGCATTCGTAAATCAGGATGCAGGCGCAGATGAACGTAATGGCAAGGACCGCGATCAGGGTCTTGTTGTTTTTTACGAGGGGACTGATTTTCATTCTTTATTCTCCCTGCGCAGCCGATGATTTTTTGGTGGGCATGGTGATCTTACGAAGGACGGCCGTATACTCCGCAGAATTGATCGGATTCTTGAGCTCAATGGATGCCCGGAACTTGGAGATATTGAAATTGTAGGTATTCGCATCCTGCTGGGGTTCCAGATTTCCCTCAAAAAGGCCGGCTTTCTTGAGATGGTCGCTCAAGAGACCGATCGTTTCGTTTGCTTCGGGAACCAGATAATCGACACCCTTGTTGCCGATGATGTACGCATCCATGTTCAGCCATTTTGCCGACATATCCATAGCCGGAGCCGCCTTCTTGGAGTCGGAATCGTCACGCGAACGCCGACGGGAGAAGAGACTCGCCATGTCGAAATCATCATCCTCCCCGCCGATATCCTCCTCCGGCTGCTGGGCCCGGGTCTGAGCGGCAACGACAGGCGTGACCAGCGGAGCCTTTTCAACAGCGATCTTGGAGAACCAAACGTTATGCGGGATGCAGTACTGAAGCAGGTCGAAGAAGGTGATCCAGTTCTCGCGATGCTCCAGATGCTTCGTGATGGCGTCAAACGTCTGCTGTGCGCTGGTGAATTCGGCATAGGCACGCCGGACATCGTTGTCCGTTTTCTTCTTGTCCTCCACGATACGCCGGAAGGATGCCTGTTTGTTCTCAATGGCATCTTTCTGGATATGCAGAGCCCAGGCCGTTATGCCCAGATACACGATAAGAGAAATGGCCGAAGCATAGAAGAACGGACGCTTCGTGCGGAAGATGTGCTGTTTCCGAACCGTCTCCGGGATCAGTGAAATGGAGATCGGAGGATTGCCGATGTAGCGGAGAGCCAGGCCCACCAGTTCGCCGAACAGATGGGCGAAATCACGGAGCGTATCCGCATTGATATCCGGTCCCAGTTGAACGACCTGGAACGGGTTGAAGTACTCCACGGGAACCCGAAGCTTTTCGGCGAAGAACCGGGGAGTGAAGGGGAGAATACTGCTGCCGCCGGTCAGGTACAGCTTTTCAGGCTTGTGTCCGTGCTGTGAAGCCCGGTACACGTTGACGGAACGGTTGATCTCCGCATGAAGACGGGTCATGACATTCCGGACGATCTTGGAAACGGTGGCGGCCACCGCGGATTCCGGTTCCTCGTAGGCGCCGCCCAGGGCCACGAAACCGTGACGCCGCTTCATTTCTTCGGCTTCGGCGTAGGGAATGTTGAATTCCTTGGCGATCTGCTGGGTAATGGTATTGCCGGAAATCGGAATGGACCGGACGAAGAAACGTCCGCCGTCCACGAAAATCAGCGAGGAACACTTCCCGCCGATATTGAGGATCATTTCGCACTGGTTGTTGCCCACCATGTTCGCCCGGGCCGCATTGTAGCATGCCGTGGGAGCGACTTCGATGATCCGGACGTGCAATCCGAGGGACTCCACGCACTGTACGATCCGCATGGCATCCTCGTTTTTTACGATGACCAGCATGGCGTCGATCTCGTTGTCCTCCGAATTTTCCGCGGGCTCGATGATCTGCGAATCCCAGACGACCTCGTCGATGGGGAAGGGAATCGTCTGTTTGGCTTCGTAGGAAATGATCTCCTTGACCTTCTCGCGATCGGTCGTCATGGAAGGAACTTTGACGAAACGGATGAAGGAACTCTGTCCGGAAATGGAGATATGAACGTCTTTTGCATCAAAATCATTGGACTGGAGGGTATCCGCCAGAGCATTGAGCATGGCATCGGTGCCGGACCCTTCCGTGTCGGAAGCGAATTCGCTGTACGCGAACTTGTCCAGCACCATGTTTCCATCGGCCGTATAACTGAACTGGGCGGCCTTGATGCTGCTGCCGCCGATATCCACGCAAAGGACTACATTCTTTACAGCCATGATCACCTGCCCCCGCTCTTCTCGATTTTCATACTTTCAAAGCGCTCCAGATCGCGTTCCGCCCAGGGAGTGTATTCAGCCGGCAGAATGACATTGTCGTAGTAATTGCTCTTGGAGTCGCGCAGCTTCTCGAACAGGGAAAGATACATGGACCGCTTGGCGGGATCGACCTCCTTGCTCCGCACGATATAGCTGATCGGCTTGCCGCGCCAGAAAATCGTGACCAGAATGGGAAACTCTTCCGCCAACTTTTTGAGGTCGGGCTTTTCCTGAAGGCCCACAATGTAACGGAAAATCGCGTAGGGCGGGATGAAGAACCGCACGTTGTGCGTCTCGTCATTCGCATAGATCGAGTTGAGCTTCTGGCGGCCCTGGAGCACCACGTACGTCGTCTGCCCCTTCTTGTTCCGGCCGGGGATGCAGACTTCCACCATGACTTCCACGTCATCCAGCCAGTCCGGCCAGGCGCCCGATTTGCCCGCAGAGTAGACGGGGAAACGGATGTGGATGAAAAACCACTCCGCGATGAACCCTTTGATCGGCTTGATCTTCTCCGTGTACGGAGTAAGGGGGTCATCATTGGTCACCGAGGCAGGCAGCGTGGGCCGCACATGGATCAGATACCGTGCAAAATCCTTCGATTTCTTATCGCCGGGCTGAGGCGGAATGGGAGAATCGTGCTCCAGTGCACACAGCATAGTCATGAACGATACCGAAAGAACAAGAATCAGTTCAATTTTGTTCCACATACTCTGCTCCTGTCAGTTTTTACTGTCTGTCCCGCACCTTACTATACGTGAGACACGGGGACAATACAATCTTTTTCCTCTACTTTCAAGTGCTCAAATGATTTTTTTTCGGGAAAACCATCGTTTTTTTCCGAAAAAACACATCCGGACCGCATCCGGCGGCCGATTTCAACGTCCTTTCCGTTATTTCCCCGGTTCCGCCGGCGCACTCTCCTGAACATCGCTCCCCAGCACCGATTCCGTTCCGGAGTCCGTGATATGCCCGGACAACACGGCCAGAAGAAGCGTCAGGACAAAGAAGGCGGTGATCAGGACAACCGTCAGCTTGGAAAGATGGCTCATCGCATGAGCGCCGAATACGCTTTCGCCCAGGCCTCCGAAAGCGGAACCGAATCCGCCGCTCTTGGAAGGCTGAACGAGAATCAGCGCGATCAGCAGGACCGCGATCAGGACCACAAGGGCATAAATGATGATGCTCAGCACGGACAACATTCGTAAAATCCTTCTATTTTAATTTATCTGCAGACTCTTTCACGAGCGTGGTCTTCCGAAAAAGACGACACCCGTCCCGCTGTCGGGGGACACCGAGCTTTTTATTATAGCACGTCTAATGCCGTTTTGCAAGAAAAAGTTTTGTCTTTTTTTTCTCATTCTTCGCCGATACGGGAGAAAAGACGGTCAAATATCTCATTTTTCTCGTAAGAAAAGGGCCGGATCACCCGTCTTCCCGTTTCGAACGGCCCCGGCGCACCTGCGTCCAGAGCGTTTCTGCCTCTTCGGACAATACCTTCGCGTCGTCATGTCCGCGGCCCGGATCGGGGGGACGGTAACGGATCTGCTCGTAATGGGCCGTCAATTTCAGCAGAGCCGGGCCGAAAGAGAGATCCCGGAAGGATTCCGCCCATTCGGACCAGGTCTGTTCGGGTTTCCGGGACCTGTGCACACGAAGAGCCAGCCGTCTTTCCAGTTTCATCATGACGCGCAGGGACTGTCTGTGTTCCGGAGGATACGAGCGGAACGGATCGAAGACACGCCGGATATAGAATGTCAGCAGACCCGCGCAGAGAAGAAATGTCAACAGGAACGCGATTCCCCAGGGTTCCCGTATGAAAAGGGAGAGCCATGCGCCGAAAGCCCGCAGCCATTCCGAGATCTGCCGGCCCGCGTATCCGCGGACGACGTAGGCAAAGATCCGATCGAGGAAGGAATCCGAGGAAAGCTGAAAACTCTCCCAGGCGCTCATTTCCTTTCCCTCGCCCGATGAAGCCTGCCAGACGGACGGCGTAGGATCCAGCAGGATCCACTTCCCGGATTCCCGGTCATACGCCTCCGCCCAGGCGTGGGCATCCCTGTCGGTAACGTAGTACACGCCGTCCGGATGCGGTCCGCCGCAGACGAATCCGGTCACATATCGTGCGGGGATCCCCAGAGAACGGAGGATCAGGACGGCGGAAGAGGCGAAAAGTTCGCAATGTCCGGCCCCCGTGTGGATCAGGAACCGTTCCACGGGATCGTCCGGCGGAGGGAGCTTCCGCATTTTCCGGATGGCAAAGCGGCTCTCCGATCCCGGATCCAGAGAATAAAGGTAGTTGTCTCTCAGGAAATTCCCGACCCTGTGTATAGCTTCCCGCGGCGGGACTCTTCTCCGCGGAGAAACAAGCGCCCGCCCTGCAAGACGGGCCGCTTCCGTCGGGGCGCCCCGCGGCATTTCCAGAAAACGCCGCAGCTCCGGCCATTCCGGATTCTCCGGACGCTGAAACGCACCGCCCGGTTCGGGGTCGGGGACTATGGCGACATATCCGGCGGATCGGGACGGATTTCTGGCAAACAGAACGCCGTCCGCCGAAAGCGAAGCGCTGTCGGCGACCATTTCGACACCAGCAGCCCGGGGCGGAATGGGGAAGTAATCGGTGCGGAACGAGCGGGCGAAAAAGATTTCGACGGAGTGACCGGTCCGGTCCGTCTGCTCGCTGCGGAAGGGATAATATCCCACGGAGAGATCCTGGTCGATGGTAAGATCCAGAAGCTCCGTCTGTTCGTTTGCCGCCGGCGAGATCCGCCAGACGCCCTGGTTGTACGAATCGTACACACGCCCTCTGAGATATCCCGGCGGGAAGGGAGAACGCACTCGAAGAAGGACTTCTCCTACGGGCATGGTCCCGGCCTCCTGCATGGAACTGACGATCCGGACTTCATTGGAGGCGAAGGAGGTCCTGCGGGGACTCATTCGGCGCATCCGGTACAGAAGGAACCGCTCCAGTTTCTTCGCATCCGATTCATGGCGCAGATAAAATCCCGTCTCCCACACCATAAGACACGGTATCACGAGGAAGAGAAGGAACCGCAGTCCGGACGACCAGCCACGCTCCCGGCGTGTACTCACGGAATCCATCCGCGCCTCGGCCGTCAGAAGCAGAAGGATCCCGAAAAACTGCAGTGCGGCGCAGGTCATGTAAGTATAGCGGTACATGTGAAGCAGTCCGTCGGAAAGCGGGAATCTCGTATTGAACAGGGTGTTCGCCATGGGAAGACCGCCGCAGATCAGCGTGGTAAAGAGGACCATGAGGATAATGAACGAGGTGATTTCCCTCGATCGCCTCAATCCGCAGGCGAAAGCCGCCGCATACAGAAGAAGCGGAACGAAAATGTGCGCACGCAGCAGAACATCGCCCGGCGTGATCCGGCCGGGATCTACCTCGAACATGTAGCTCGGGATCAGAGCCAGGGCAACGGCCGCGGAAAGAAAGAAAAGCAGCGCGTTTTTCCCGAAGGATGGAGCCTTCTTCCGGAAAAGCGGAAGAAGGATCAGCAGAAACGTGAGGATCGGAACATGGGGGATATCGTATTTCAGCCCGATCAGAAATGCCGGCGGCAGAAGAAGAAAACACCGGGTGACCAATCCGATCGGCGTCTGAGATTCCGCATGAAAACGTTTCATAGAGACTCCACCTTCCCTTCAAGAATATCCCCGGGCCGCAGATGCCGGATGTCCGCAGGCAGCCCCGCGGGCGGCGGATCGGAAGAGATCAGGCAGAACAGAGCGGGGATCCGCTTCTTTTTCAGGAGCAGATAGAGATTTTTCGCAGGCTCGTCGAACCGGCGAAGCACGGCATACACGCACTCCAGCTCGCGGAGCGATCCGGCAAGCTCGCCGGTCAGGTCCGGCAGAGGATCGCGGATCCGTTTCCCCGCCAGCGCCAGATCGTCCAGGAAAAACTGCTCCGCATTTTCGGATGCCGGAAGATGACGCCAGGTGCGGTCCGCCGCCGAGAGGGAGAGATGGTATCCGTCATGAGCGAGGGTGACGGCGATGCTGGCCGAAAGAGAGAGGATCGCTTCGAACACCGGATCGTCGGTGCGGAAAATGTCCTTCCGGAAAAGCAGAAAAAACATTCTGCGGAAGCTGACCTGATGAAACAATCCGGGCTCGAACACATCGGCCAGAATGGCGGCCCGGGCCTGCTGTTCCTGCTGAAATTCCTTTACGATAAGCGTATTGTGTTTCGCAGACGCGCGCCAGTGTATTTTCCGGATCGAATCCCCGTACTGAAATTTCCGGCATCCGTGAAAATCCATGCTCTCGCCCGGCATCGGTACCGTGGAAAGCGCCGTCTTCTTCCGCATGTCGCCCGCGTCCGTGCAAAGTTTCCGCAGAATCCGGTGAAACGGACGGACCAGTATGGTCTCTCTCTTCCCCGTCCTCACCGAGTGCTTGAAAATATTGAAGGGAAAGATGGATTCCACCATGGCGCAGGGAAAGGAGAGAATCCCACGGCGCAGAGGCTGAAACCGAAGCTCCGCGCGGACATCCCCGCCCGGGGGCACCGTGACATACTGGATCCCGGACGTACGGTCCACGAAATTCCCGTCTCCGTACGGTTCGGGCAGAAGATCGCAGGCCGGGAAATGCTTTCTGCGGTTGTGAATGCGGTACACGACGGCGAAGGGCATCCCGCATGTCACGCGGAGAGGGAGATCTCTCCGGATGGTCAGCCTCGGCAGAAACACCCAGCCGACGATCAGATCGATCACGATCGCGGCCAGGATCAGGAAAAGGAGGATCAGCGCCGGATTCTGAAGGGAAATACTGCAGTAGAAGGAACAGATCAGAAAGAAGATCAGCAGAAAACGCGCCGGATGCGACAGCATTCTGCTGAACCATCCGGACAGCCAGAAAAACAGGGCAACCGCAGCAGACCGGTAGACCTTGTATACGAGAAGGACGTAGTCCGGCTCCCGGAGCCACTGCGGCCCCTGCAGAAACCAGTCTCGCGTCCGGTCGGAGAAATTTTTGATGCGGCGCAGGATCATGCGGGGATCCGGATCTTCCGGAGGATTCCGGCAAGAATCTCTTCCACATTTTCGCCGCCGATACCCGTCTCGCTCTTGAGGATCAGCCTGTGCGCGAGAACCGGCAAAACCAGCAGGCGGACGTCATCCGGCGTGACGAACTCGCGATTCCGGAGCCAGGCGCAGGCCTGCGCGCAGCGCGCCAGAGTCAGAAAAGCCCGGGGACTCGCACCGAGACGGATCCGGTCATCCGCCCGCGTCGCCGCAATGATCTGATGCATGTAGGACGCCACCGTTTTTTCCAACGCGACGCGGCAGACCGATTCCCGCGCCACTGCAAGCTCGCCGGCCTTCATGCACGCCTGAACGTGAAAGATCGGATCGGTCAGCTGCCGGTCGTTCAGCATGGCTAGCTCGGAGTCCGGATCCGGATAACCGAGACTGAGCCGCAGGGCAAAACGGTCCAGCTGCGCTTCGGGAAGCGGATACGTCCCGAAATACTCCACCGGATTTTCCGTGGCGATCACGAGAAAGGGATCCGGCAGCCGATGAACATTTCCATCCAGCGAGACCTGCCCCTCATTCATGGCCTCCAGAAGCGCAGACTGCGTACGCGGCGAAGCCCGGTTGATCTCATCCGCCAGAAGAATGTTGGTGAAGATCGGCCCTTTGTGGAACTGGAATTCCGCCGTCCGGGGATCGAAAACCGAGGCGCCCAGGATATCCGCCGGGAGAAGGTCCGGGGTGAACTGCACCAGCTTGAAATCGGCATCCACCGCTTTCGCCAGCGCCCGGGCCAGCGTGGTCTTTCCCACGCCGGGGACATCCTCCATAAGCACATGGCCGCCCGCGAGGACGGCCGTCAGCAGAAGCTCTATGGCGCCCTCCTTGCCCCGGATCACCTTGGTCAGTTCCATCCGCACGCGGTCTGCGCCCGCCCGGAGTTCCCCGTTTGTCATGGCCGAATCCCTTTCCATTCTTTTCCGTTCCAAAAAAAAGTTTCCATGAGGTTCTTTTTTCGAGCCTCATGGAAACATAGGCTTCTCCCTGAAAGAAGAAGATCGCCGGGAAAAACGGGGGATCAGCCCAGTCTTTCCTCCAGACCTTTGCGCTGCGCTTCCAGTTCGGCGGGAAGCCGGTCGAACTTCTTGAAGTGCTCGTTGATAGTCTCGAGCTCGGTCTTCCAGCCGGCCTTGTCCACCGTCAGCAGCAGGTGCATGTCTTCGGCGGTGACGTCGGTGCCGGTCCGGTCGATGGCGTCTTCCGCGGGCAGATATCCGATCGCCGTCTCAACGGCCTTGCCTTCGCCGTCGCAGCGTTCGAAGACCCACTTGAGGATGCGGCTGTTGTCGCCGTATCCGGGCCAGAGCCACTTGCCTTCCG
>JAFZZR010000023.1 GCA_017615635.1 Lentisphaeria bacterium | reverse complement strand
CTGGGGCTCATCAAGCGGACGAATCTCTGGTGGTTCGACATGTGGGGCGAATTTTATCAGGGCGAAGCCGTCATGGATACGCAGAAGCGGATCCGGGAGATCTGGACCGAGTACGCAGGGACTCCGGCAAAGGACGTCTGCGAGATCGCGCTGATCGTGGACCCGGACAGCACGTACTATCTGAATCAGGATCATCCGGACATTCCGGAGATCAACCGGGAGATCCGGAACAAGGTGAACCTTGTCGGCGCCCCCTTCGAAGTCTATTCCTTCAACGACATTCCGAAGATCAAAAATTTCAAACGGTACAAACTGGTGATCTTCACCTCGCTCTTCCATCTGACGCCCGAAAAGAAGTCCATCCTCCGAAAGCACGTCTTCAAGGACGGGCGCACAGTCCTCTGGCTGGGGCCGGCAGGAATCATGGACGATGAAACGTACGATCCGGAAAACTGCCGCAAGCTCACCGGGCACGCCGTGACGGAAAAGAACTTCGCTCCGAAGAAGATGAAAAACTGGAATTCCGTACTCGTCCGCGATTACCGGGAAGTTACGCCCGCCGTGCTCAAAACGATGGCGGAACAGGCAGGCGTTCTTCTCTATACAAAGCGGGAATGGCCGGTGTTCGCCGAGGGGAAACTTCTGGCCGTTCACACGGCGCAGGGCGGACGGGAAGAGATCCGCGTCCCGGTGAAGACGGGGACGGCAACGGAACTTTTCAGCGGCAAAACGTACCGGATCGCGAACGGGAAGTTCCAATACCGCTTCAAAAAACCGGATACGGCGCTGTTCGTATTGAGCTGAATCCGCGCCGGCGGCATAGTAAAAAACGAGGAGAAGCAGACAGAATGAACGCATTTGTGCGCAAGTCGGGCCTTTTCGGGGCTGTCATACTGGCGGCATCGCTGTTCACCGGATGCAGGACGGTTTCCGGCGGCCCCGTGGTTTCCGAAGGAAAAACGGAATACACGATCGTTGTCCCCGACGATCCGGATACGGGGAATCAGTTTGCGCTGAAAGAGCTTCAGTTTTTTCTGAAGGAGGCATCCGGCGCGGACTTTGCCGTCTGCCCCTCTTCGAAGGCGCCGGAGAAGAACCGCATCTTCCTGGGACTTTCCGATGCGGCGCTGAAGGTTCTGGGAAAGGATCCGCGTCCGGAGATGGAGGATCAGGAGTCCTGTGTCAAAACGGCAGGCGGCGACCTGTTCCTATTCGGGAAAGGTCCCTGGGGCGATATGTTCGCCGTCTATGATTATCTGGAAAACGTGCCGGGATACCGCTGGTATGACGCACGGGGCGGCATGAAGATTCCGGACGGACGGGAACTTCCCTGGCGGAAGCTGGACCGGAAAAAACGTTTCAGCGTGCCCTTCCGGGCGGCGACGGGATACTGGCTCTTCCATCGTCCGCAGGCGAATCTGGCCCTTCTGCGGAACCGGCAGAATTTTGCCTATATATCCGCATACCTGAAGGCAAAAGAGATCATGATCCCGGCGCAGGAGGAGGACATCGTCAGCAGTGCCCATACGCTGCCCTCGTATATACCGGCCGCATACGGCGGTGCCTATCCGCCCTACGCCTGGCTGAAAGGAAAAAATTACCGGGAGACCGATCCGGAATTTTTCGGAATGAACGCCGATGGAAAACGGGGCGGCATTCACCTGTGCTTCAGCAATCCGGAGCTCAGGAAGGAACTGACGGCCAATATTCTGGAGCACATGGACCGGGAGAGGAAACGAAGCGGCGGGAGGAAGATCTTTTCCGTTTCCGCCCACGATTCGCCGGGCAGGTTCTGCCATTGTCCGGAGTGCATGGCGCTGGAGGAACAGTACAAGACGCCCTGCGCCGCCTATTTTCTCTATCTGATCGAACTTGCCAAAGAAGTGTCGGAGAAATTCCCGGAAAACACACTCTCCTTCCTGGTATATCGCAGGGATCAGACGCAGATCCCGCCTGCCGGGATCGACAGACTGCCGGAAAATCTTATGCCGGTCTTCGCGCCGATCGACGATGATTTCGGAAAATCCTGGGCGCACAAAAACAATGCGGGCACGCTGGCGGACCTGAAACGCTGGGGCGAAATCTCCTCCCGTCTGGCCGTCTGGTACTATCCGAATCCGTACAGCGGAAGCATCACTCCGCCGCTGGGGAATATCCGGCGTCTGGTCACCGACATCCGGGAAATGGTCAAGGCGGGGATGACTCATTCGTACTTCGAACACAATGTGGGCGTCGCCAACATGATCGGCTTTACGGAACTGCAGAGCTTCCTGATCCTTCAGCTGATGAAGGATGTTTCGCAGGATGCGGATGCCCTGATCCGCGAGTTCATGGAATTCGAGTACGGCCAGGCCGCGCCGCTTATGATGAAGTATCTGGAGGAACTGGAAAAGGAAGCGCTGGCAAATCCGTCGTACATGGACTGGAATGCCTCGCTCTCCGCGTATACGTACCTGACACCGGAGAATCTCGTGCGCTGGTACGGGTACTTCGAAGAAATGGAAAAGCTGCTCGCCGATTCCCCTGTCAGGCAGTACAATGTAAAGCGGGTCAGGATCAATCTGGAACTGGCCATGCTCGCCAGGTACAACCGGATTCTCAGGAAAATTCCCGGGTTTCCGCGGAGTCCGGAGTCGCTGGCGGAATCCGTTCGCACGGTTTTCTTGAAGACCATCGAAGATTTCTATGACAAGGAATTCGCCTTCCGGGCGGAATCCGCGACGCGCGCCCTGAACGCTCGGCTGGATATGTACCTGATTCAGGCCGGGAAAGAAGGGAAACCGCTTCCGAAGGAAATTTTCGGAGAGATCCCGGAGGATCTGATTTTCCAGATGGTGCCCTCGACCAACAAACGGGCGCGCGAAAAGGATCCGGACGCAGCCTGGGGCGTGGCGGCGGTCCAGATGAAAGATCCCGTTCCCAAACTGCCCTACCCCGCCCATTTCTACGATTATGCGGCGAAGAAATACACTCCGAATCTCTCCCGGATCACGAAGGAAACGCTGGGCCCGCGCGGAAAGTATAAGGTCTACGAAGTCGCCCGGATCGCGCTCTCGCCGAACTGCGACATCCGGTTCGGACAGGACAGCTGGTTCTCGATCCGGGCCAATCTGGGCGAAGCGTATGAGGAAGGTTCGCTCAATCAGGTCGTGATCTACGCATCTTTGAAGTTCGAAGGTCCCGCCTTCTATCCGGAAGACGAAGGAAAGACCGACCGGGTCCTCTGCGACCGCGTAATCGTAGTCAGGCAGCCGGAAGGGAAAAAGTAAAAACCGGCGGATGACGGAGTCACCTCCGATCGGCCGGTGCGCATGTGCATGAAAAAAGCTCCTCCCCGCAAAGGGAAGGAGCTTTTTCTTTCCGGGATAATGTATCCGGAGAGGGCTTACCGGGCGTAGTACTCGACCACGCGCAGGGATTCGACCTGCACCGGGATCTCTTCCACCATGGGCTGACGGACAACCGTCACCTTCAGGTTGTCTTTGTCCACCTCGAAATAAGGCGGAACGGTGGCGCTGATGCCCTTGGCGATCTCCGCAATGTTCGGGGACTTTTCCGCATTGATGGAGATGACCTGACCGGGGCGGACCAAATAGGAGCCGCGGTCGACGATCTTGCCGTCCACCAGGATGTGGCGATGGTTGACATACTGCTTGGCCGCGAAGATCGTGGGAGCCATGCCGGAATGATAAACGACGGCGTCCAGACGGAATTCCAGACGCTGCATCATGGTTTCGTTGGTCTTGCCTTCCATGCGCTTGGCCACCATGAAGACGGTGTGGAGCTGGCTTTCGGTGAGCGCGTAGTGGGCTTTGAGCTTCTGCTTTTCCTGCATCATCTCGCCGTAAGTGGAGAGTTTTTTGCGTTTGGCGTTCTTGCCCTGCAGACCCGCGGCATACGTACGGGCTTTGCCTTTCACGGTGGGGCAGTTGGGCATGTTCCAGACGCAACTTCCGAGACGTCTGCAGAGTTTGTGTTTCGCTTGAGCTTCCTTCATCCCTTGATTCCTTTCCATTGAAACGGTTTATACTTCGCGGCACCGGCGTCAAGCACCGGAAACGGGGGCCGGGGCCGCTGACGAATCGTATAATGTAGCACATCTCCCTGTTTTTTCAAGAAAAAAATACCGCACTTCCTGTTTTTTTCAACATTTTTCCACAGAAATCCCATAAAAATGCGAAAAGGGGGTTTTTAGAGACCTTTTTCTGCGTGAGGGACAGAGGTTTTGAAAAAGCGTTTTTGTAAGATTTTAG
>JAFZZR010000022.1 GCA_017615635.1 Lentisphaeria bacterium | reverse complement strand
GCAATGGAAATCTTTGCCTGAAAATCCGGGGATGACTGGGCACCTCTGTTTTCCTCCAGATTGGCTCCGATACTCGTCCCCGCAGGGCAAAGGAAAATGACTTCTCCATAATCAGGTTGCCGGAACTCTCTTTTACCTCATACTTCATACCTCATACCTCATACCTTGATGGCTGCAGCTCAAAACACATCAAAGGCAAGTAGTGTCCACCAGCAGTTCGATCAGGGTAAAGCGCTGCAGGGATGAGAGATGCTGTTTCATGACTTACTTCCTTCTTGAATCAGTTTTTCACTTTCGATCAGGGCGGGTGCGATAAGCGGCATCCGGTACATATGGATCGGACGCCGCAGATAATACGAAGTCTCCGGAGAAGGCATGGTTCCCCGGCAGTTGCCGGATCCGCATCCGCGCCAGAATTTTCTCCGCAAGGCATGACTGCTCTTCCGGATCATCGCCGCATAACGGTCCTTCGGGAACCATCCGTGATTGACTCCGTATGCAAAGATCAGCGTGATCAGAACGCTGCAGCTGGTTTCCTCCGGGGTGTCCTCCCGGTCGATGACATTGTGCCACAATCCGTTGTCTGTCTGATATTTCAGGAGACCGCGCCCCGTTTTATCCAGAAAAGCCGCGGCGTCCGCACGGATCTCCTCGGGAAGGGCCGGATTGTTCTTCAGCAGGTAGAAGACGCCCATCATGGCATGTGTATTGCCGCGTCCCCATTTTTCCCCGAGGGGCCGACCATGAAGACTGGCGTGACGGAGCAGTCCGTCGGCGGGATCGCGATGGATCCTGTCGACATGCCGCATGAGTTTCACGGCCTCATCCAGAAACTTCGGATCGCCGGAGACCGTTGTCAGGCCGGGGAACGCGGCGCCGAAATAGTGGAGCAGTTCATTCAAAATCAGATTCCGGAGGCCGCCCGAGGCGCGGGTGAATCCGAAAAACGGAGAGTTCGGATGCGCCAGCAGAAGAGGATCGTCCCGGCGGCCGCCGATACAGAGCAGACCATCGTCGGAACGGGCCCAGTTGTGTACCACGTCTTCCGCCGCCGCCAGAACTTTATCCAGGATCCGGCGATGTCCGCAGCGCTCCACGGAGAGGGGCGCCAGCGACCAGGCGGCCAGGCCGTCGATATCGCCGGGCGGCTCGATCAGTCGTTCCATATCGTTGAAAAAATCCGTCAGGTTCCGGCTCCACTCCGGAGAAAGCCGGCCGAGCTTTTCCATTTCCAGCAGAGATTCCGTGCAATGCAAATGATATTCGTTCAGATGGCGGAACCGCTTCCGTTCACGGAAAAACTCCTCCATATTCTTGAAATACCATTCCAGAATCGTCTCCGTCGGGATTTCCGGGATCTCCTGCCGGTCAAGTCCGGAGGCCGCCGCCAGAAGATGAAAATCGATCTCCGTCAAGGCGTCGCAGGTGAATCCCGCCGCGCGGTTGTACTCTTCCGGAATGATGTGGACGCAGTGGTCCATGGCAAAGGATTCCAGCAGACGGCGTTCCTCCGCGCCGGCGCGGCGCAGCCGTTCCCGGTCCGTGATCAAGGCGTCATACCGCGCCAGATCCGCCGGAAAATCCGTGAGAAGCTGCTGCGCCTCCCAGCCGCTGAACGGAATGCCCAGGGTGATAAGCTGATGGACTGCTTCCCGGATACACGGGGAATCGTTGTCCAGTCCGGTGACGAAGGCAATCATTCTCACACTCCTGTTATTCTTTCTTTTCCGGACGGACCAGTACGACGGCATCCAGATACACGGCATTTTCTTTTGCGGAGCCCGGGACCCATGCCGGGCCGGTGAATTTCAGAGACATCCAGCAATCCCACAAATTGATGTCACGGTCGCCGTCGCCCAGCACGAACAGATGAGCCAGCCCCACCTGAAACGCCCAGGCCTGCCCCCAGAGATAGGAACCGGACGTCAGCTCCTGGGGCATCGGGAACCTATACCAGTGGTATTTCTCATCCTGCGGGATCTCCGTAATTGTCAGAGCCGCATTTTCGAACATGAAATAGGATGGCGCCACGCGGATCGTTTTGCTCGCCTGGATGACGCTGTTCACCCCGTGCCAGCTCGTATCCTTCCCCACTCCCTTGATCGCCTTGCCGTACCGAGCTTCCGGATCCTCCACAATGGAAGACCCCACATTCGGGAACTGCCGGAATCTGGCGGGCCCGACGACCCGGACCGCCTCCGGAGGCACATCCCTGAATTTTTCCGGGACGGGATATTTCAGGGAGAGAGTTTCCAGCGCGGCCGCCAGCGTTTTCCGCGGACGGGAAAGATCCGCCCCGTCCATGCAGGAAATGAATTCCTCTGCGCAGTTCTTGAATTCCTGAAGCAGTCCGGCTTCGGAGATTCCGATTTTTTCGAACGCGGATTTGTAGGCGTCGCTGTTCTGGAGCATCAGATACAGCAGCGGGATCATTTCATAATGCAGCCGCTTCCGGTAGACGCTGTCCGGCTCCGTCTTTTTCTCGGCTTCCTTGAATTTCAGGTAGGAATCCATCATGAACGAGAGGGTCATGTACGGCCAGCTGGCCACCCTGTTGGTCAGCTGCGGACGCTCGACGCTCCGGACGCCCGCACGGATCGTCTCCAGATATTCCCGGAGCATGGGTGCGGCCGGTCCGTAATATCCCTCCATGAAAACCCGGATGAGAGCTTCCATATCCTGGTCGGGATCCACGGCCAGGTGTCCGTAGAGGAACTGCGTCAGCTCCGCAAAATTCTGCCTGATGACCTCGCCGGTTTCGCATTCGTAGAAAACCGAAAGGATGCCGCTCTCGCGGAACAGTTTCAGATCGTCCGGAAAGGAATCTATGATGCACTCTATGCGCGGCGGATTGAAATACGTGCCGCCGATGTTGCCGTAGTCCCATACCGCCATCAATCCCCCGCTGGCCAGCCAGGATCTCAGCTGCGCCAGCTGCGCGTGGTTGACGGGATGCGTCAGCGGCTTGTAGCAGTCGGAATGCGAAAAGGAGTCGCAGTACTGCCACAGCAAGTTCGGAGCGGCCCGGGTGGATCCCGGCGGGTCATTGACGCCGCTGTATGCGGCGAAGGTCCGGAGAAGGACATCCGGATACTTTTCCCGGATCCGGGTTGCCAGATCGTTGACGAAATCCAGCAGCAGATCCGCATTGGATCCCTTTTCGGCGACCAGCTTTTTGCAGTCCGGACAGAGGCAGACTTTCGGGAAGGCATCCAGCGCGGAAAATTCATAGACGATCGGCCAATCATCGGCACTCCCCGTTTCACGGTCTTTCGCTATGACCTTCAGCAGATTTTCCAGCGCGATCTTCCGAACCTCCGGATTCGTGTAACAGTATCCGGAATGCATCGCCGTCTTCCCGGAAAGGATTTTCGGGCGGACACGAGCTCCGCTTTCATCCATGGCGAAATACTCCGGATGGGTTTCGAACAGGGCCGGATCGATATAGTACGACATGGTATGAAACGCGGGCACCTGATGCGTCAGACGGAAATACTTCGAAAGATAGAAGGCGTCCCGGACCTTGCTGCCGCCGAAACCGTGACCTCCGTTATACCGGTTCCGAAGACGGTTCATCCAGTATGCCTGAACCTTTTCCGGCGGAACTTTCGTATAGTTCATCTTTCCCGGCAGACCGTCATAAAAATTCCGCCCGGGCACGGCCGGCTTTTTATGTTCATCCAGGTTTTTCAGCGTCAGCGACGGCCGGACGGGAACGATCTCCTGATCCGGAGCCAGGCTCCAGCATCCCGCCTTCTCCAGAAGAGAACGGACCGCGTAATATGTTCCGGCAGGATGTCCCCCCGTCAAATACAGACGGTCTCCCTTCTCCGAGATCAGCCATTCCTCGTCTCCGAACGCGGAAACATCGATTCCCTGTTCCTTCGCCGCCTGCGTCTTCCCAACGTAAACGGCAGGGCCGGTGACAGATTCCGTTTCTTCCCTGACGGAAAATTCAGCGCCGGTCATTTTCCCCAGGTACGTTTTCAGCTCCTCCAGCGCCATAAAATCCAGTCCGGTCATCTCGACGGGACGCACCAGAACGCAGGAAGGCTGTCCGTCTCTGGAAAATTCGAATCCGAATGCGGCCGATGTCAGCAG
The DNA here is from genome assembly GCA_017615635.1 of Lentisphaeria bacterium. Classification (GTDB taxonomy): domain Bacteria; phylum Verrucomicrobiota; class Lentisphaeria; order Victivallales; family UBA1829; genus RGIG8244. The sequence continues at coordinate 13,586 of JAFZZR010000022.1, read as the reverse complement.
AAGCAGAACGACGGTCAGTCTGGCCTTTCTCATAACGTCTCCTTTCTTTTGTATCCGGCTGTAATATAAGCGGGTAAAAAGGGCTTGACAAGCGCCAAAGGAAGGATATATTAGACAAAAGAAAGGATATTTCGGACATGGATACGGAGCTTTTCAACCGAAGGATGCAGTTGGTCGTATCCTCCATGGAGCCATTTCAGGTCGGGCCGCTGAAAGTGAGGGTGACCAATTTTCATGATTCCAGGCTGAATCCGTTTACGACGCAAGTCCATGAGCACTTCTTTTATGAGTTCTGCCGCATGAAAGAGTCCGCCTGTGCCTATCAGATCCACGAGCAAACCGTTGCTCTGCATGCAAACGACGGGTCCTGCGTACTGGTGCCATCCGCGCAGCATCACCTCCGGAAGTCGTCCGGTCCGCCCGGCGCTTTCTGCGTTTCCACAATGGCACATCTGATCATCGAGCCTGCCGCGCCGAAACAGGTGTTTTTCCTGCAGATGTTCCGCGAGACGATCTTCCATCGGCATTTTCTGTTCCGCTGTTCCGAACGGTTCCGGTCGCTGGAGGAGGAGCTGCGCTCGATCGTGAACGGACGGGAAATCTACTGGATGGAATTTGCCTCCTGCAAACTGAAGGAACTCATGCTGAGCTTCTTTTCTGGAAATTTTCCGGATCTTGCGAGCCTGGAATACGCGCCCGACATCCGAAAAAATCAGGAAATCGTAGGACGGCTTCTTTACATGATTGCCGTCTGGAGCAATTTTCCCGTGACGGCCGGATTCATTGCGGAAAAGGTCGGGCTTTCGGAATGGCATCTTTCCCGGATCGTCAAGGAGGAATTCGGCATGGCGCTGGGCGAATTCATCACCAGAAAACGCATGGAACACGCAAAGGAACTGCTGTCCGGCAACATAAAGCTGGTAAAAGATGCCGCAGCAGACCTCGGTTTCCGGGATACCGGTCACTTCTGCAGGGTGTTCCGCAAAGTCTTCGGAATCACTCCGAAGCAGTATGTCCGGCAGAGGCAGATCGCCGCCCGGGACCTGGAAGACACACTTCAGACCTGAAAGCGTCCCCCGGAAATCCGGCGCCGAGTGCGCGGAAAAACGTTTTCTGCACAAAAGGAGAAGGGAAAAGCGATTCTTTTCGGGGGGAAGATGTTGAAAATCCGGCGGAGGTGGACTATATTACGGGAATAAGAAAAGCAGACAGTAAAACAGAAAGCGGACGGTAATTTATGAACCGAATCATCGTCACCGGAGGCGCCGGATTCATCGGATCGGCCGTGGTCCGGCTTATCATCAAGGAAACGGACGATGCCGTATGCGTGGTGGACAAGCTGACCTACGCCGGCAATATGGAAAATCTGGCGGAAGTCTCCGCCTCAAGCCGGTTCCGGTTCGAAAAAGCCGATATCTGCGACCGGGAGGCCATGGACCGCATCTTTTCCGACTTCCGCCCCACGCACGTCATGCACCTGGCGGCAGAGAGCCATGTGGACCGGTCCATCGACGGTCCCGGAGAGTTCATCCGGACCAATGTCATGGGGACTTACACGCTGCTGGAGGCGGCCCGGAAGTATCATCGGACGCTCTCGGAGGCGGGAAAGGAGGCGTTCCGCTTTCATCAGATCTCCACGGATGAGGTGTACGGCGACCTGAAGGGTCCGGGCGACTTTTTCCGTGAGGATACACCCTACGCGCCCAGTTCGCCGTACAGTGCGTCCAAGGCGTCCGCCGACCATCTGGTCCGTGCCTGGCGCCGGACATTCGGACTCCCGACGCTGGTGACCAACTGCTCCAACAATTACGGTCCGTATCATTTCCCCGAGAAACTGATCCCCCTAATCATTCTCCACGCGCTGGACGGGAAAGAGCTGCCGGTGTACGGAGACGGACTCCAGATCCGGGACTGGCTGTATGTGGAAGATCATGCGCGGGCTTTATACCTTGTCGCGACGAAAGGCATTCCGGGGGAAACGTACAATATCGGCGGACACAACGAAAAAACGAATATCGAGGTCGTACGGAGCATCTGCGGCCTGCTGGACGCACGCAGGCCGCGCCCGGACGGCAGATCCTATGCGGATCAGATCGTCCATGTGAAGGACCGTCCCGGGCACGACACGCGGTACGCGATCGATCCCTCGAAGATCGGCCGTGAACTGGACTGGAAGCCGCGGGAAACCTTCGAAAGCGGGATCCGCAAGACGGTGGACTGGTATCTGGCGCATCGGGACGACTGGTGCGCGCACGTTCTTAACGGGTCGTACAAAATGGAACGACTGGGAGCGGGAGGAGACGGAAAATGAAAGGCATTGTACTGGCCGGAGGCGCGGGAACGCGGCTTCATCCGATCACATGCGGCGTGTCGAAACAGCTTCTGGCGGTGTATGACAAGCCCATGGTGTACTACCCCATCAGCGTCCTGATGCTGGCGGGAATCCGGGAAATTCTGATCATCACCACGCCCGAGGATCAGGCCGGGTTCAAAAAGCTGCTGGGCGACGGATCCCGATTCGGCGTCCGGTTCGCATACGAAATACAGCCGAAACCAGAAGGCTTGGCACAGGCGTTTCTCATTGGGGAAAAGTTCATCGGGAAGGACCATGCGGCTCTGGTGCTGGGAGACAACATCTTCTACGGAGCCAGCCTCGGTTCGATGGTCCGGCGGGCGGCGGCCCGGGAAAAGGGCGCCACGGTGTTCGGATATTACGTCAGCGATCCCTGGCGGTTCGGTGTGGTGGAGTTCGACGAGAACTACAAGGCGCTCTCCATCGAGGAAAAACCGGAGAAACCGAAATCCCACTACGCCGTCACCGGGCTCTATTTCTACGACAACGACGTGATCGACATTGCGAAGTCCATCCGTCCCTCGGCCCGCGGCGAACTGGAGATCACATCCGTCAATCAGGAGTATCTGCGGCGCGGCACGCTTCAGGTGGAACGGCTGGGCCGGGGCTACGCCTGGCTGGATACGGGAACGTATGACAGCATGCTGGACGCGGGGAACTTCATCCGGACGATCGAAACCCGTCAGGGGCTTCAGGTGGCGTGCCTGCAGGAGATCGCCTGGGAGAACGGATGGATGACGCCCGAGGAGATCCGGGCAAGCTGCGCCGATATGCAGAAAACGACCTACGGTCAATATCTGATGAGGCTGATCGAAAAATGAATGTGATACCCGCGGAAATCCCCGACGTTCTGATCGTCGAACCGAAAATCTTCGGCGATGAGCGCGGCTATTTTTTCGAATCCTGGAATAAAGCAGCCTTCGAAGAAGCGGGGATACGGTGCGAGTTCATCCAGGATAACGAATCCAGATCCCGCTTCGGCGTTCTGCGCGGACTCCACTATCAGGCCGCGCCCTACACACAGGCGAAGCTGGTGCGCGTCATCCGGGGCGCGGTTCTGGACGTGGCCGTGGATATCCGCAAAGGTTCCCCCACCTTCGGGAAACACGTGGCCGTGGAGCTTTCCGGCGAAAACAAACGCCAGCTCTTCGTGCCGCGCGGCTTCGCTCATGGATTCGTGGTTCTCAGTGACGACGTGGTTTTCGCGTACAAATGCGACAACCGGTATGCCCCCTCCCATGAACGGGGGATCGCCTGGAACGATCCCGCCCTTGGAATCGACTGGCGGGTGCATGTGGACAAATTCATTCTCTCTCCGAAAGATACGGTGAATCCGCTTCTTTCGGAGGCGGAAGTATTCGATTTTCATAAGAAGGATTATCTGGCATGAAGATTCTGGTGACCGGCGGCCGGGGAATGCTCGGAAGGACCATCCGGACGGAACTCTCCGAACATGAGATCATTGTGGCGGACCTGCCCGAAGCGGACATCACCGATCCAGCCGGATTCCAGGCCTTTCTGAAGACGGCGGCGCCCGATGCAGTGATCCACTGCGCCGCCATGACCGCGGTGGACCGCTGCGAGACGGAGAAGGAGCTGGCCTTCCGGCTCAACGCCTTCGGCAGCGCCAATGTGGCATCCGCCTGCCGCAGGTACGGGGTCCGGCTGATCGCCATCAGCACCGACTACGTATTCGAGGGGACGGCAGACCGTCCCTACAACGAATTCGACCGGGCCGGGGGCTGTGCCACCATTTACGGACAAAGCAAATTCGCCGGAGAAGAGGCCGTGCGGATCCATTGCCCGGACCACGTGATCTGCCGGATCTCCTGGCTTTACGGAGCGGGCGGCCCCAGTTTCGTCCACACCATGATGAATCTGGCGGACGGGACCCGTCCGGAACTGAAGGTGGTGGCGGATCAGCACGGGAATCCCACCTCAACCCTGGCGGTGGCGCGTCAGCTGAGAAACATTCTGTCGCGTCCGGAGCTGGCGGGAACGTTCCACATGACCTGCGAAGGAGAAGCCACCTGGTTCGAACTGGCGAAGGAGATCTTCCGTCTGGCCGGGAAAAAACAGGCCGTCGTTCCCTGCACCACCGAAGAGTTTCCCCGCCCTGCCCCGAGACCGAAAAATTCCAGGCTGGACAAGATGATGCTGCGTATGGCGGGCCTTCCTCCCATGCCGGACTGGCATGACGCTCTGACCGAATTCATGAAATCCGAGTTCCATGTCTGAAAAAGAGATCATCATGAAATACTCCGTCATACTCCCCGTTTACAATGAGGCGGAAAACATCGCCGATATGGTCCGCGGGCTCACCGCGCTGGAGGAACCGCCGGCGGAGATCCGGATCGTCGACGACCGTTCGCCGGACGGGACATTCCGGCTGGCGCAAACCCTGGAAAAGGAATATCCCTCCGTCCGTGCCATGCTGAATCCCGGAGCAAAATCGCTGGCAGCCAGCGTGACAGCAGGCTTCGATGCCGCCGAAACGGAGATCCTGCTCTGCATGGATGCGGATGGTCAGCACCGTATCTGCGATGTACCGAAACTGGTCCATGCCATTGCAGACGGGGCGGATATGGCTATCGGCTCCCGGTATGCCGAAGGCGGCGGGTTCGCCGAAAAATGGAACTTCTTCCGCGTCCTCATGAGCCGGACCGCCGCCATGATGGCGTTCGTGGTCCTCCGGGTCGCCGTACGGGATCCCATGTCCGGCTTCTTTGCGGTGAAGAAGGGATCCTTCCGCCGGATCCGCCCTGCCCTGTCGCCCGACGGGTTCAAAATCATGCTGGAGATCCTGTATCTGCTGACGCTCTCGGATCCGGGCGCGCAGGTAAAGGAATGCGGGATCGTATTCGAATTGAGGAAGAAGGGAGAAAGCAAGCTCTCGGCGGACACCATTCTCCGGTATCTCCGCATGCTCCTGCTTCTGTTTTTCCGGAGAGGCGCTCTGCGGAAGAAAATCACAGCAGGCTGAATCGCCCTGTCACTTTTTCCAGAATGCAGGGAGGAACAGGACCAGGAACGTATAGAGTTCCAGGCGTCCCAGGATCATCTCGAAGGCAAGCAGGATCTTGGCGGGATCCGTCATCCATACATACGTCCAGGAGGGGCCGACCCGTCCGAATCCCGGTCCGATGTTGCTCAAACAGGCGATGGATGCGGAAAGACAGGTCTCCAGATCCACGTTGGCGGAAAAGAGAGCCAGAAGCAGGGCGAAGAGCAGATAAAGTCCCAGATAGCAGGAGAGGAATCCTACGGTCTTGTGGACCGTGGACATTTCCAGACGGACGCCGTTCAGCCGGATCCCGGGAACCAGACTGGGGAAGATGCATCGGCGTATCTCCATGACGGAGAACTTGAAAAGCAGGATTCCCCGGACGCATTTGAGACCGCCCGAAGTGGACCCGCCGCATCCGCCCAGGAAGGAGAGCAGAAAGAGGATCAGCACGGAAAAGATGGGCCAGGTGGCGTAGTCTGCAGTGGTATACCCCGTGGAAGTGAAAAGGGAAACGACCTGGAACAGAGCGGTCCGGAACGTGGTGAGCGGAGCTTCGAATCCATCGCCGCCCAGAAAGATCAGGGAAATGGTGATAAGGAAGACGGAGCCCGCAATGGTCAAAGCGTAAAAACGAAATTCCTCATCCTGCCAGAAGGCTTTCGGATGGCCGGTGCAGGCCCGGATGTGAAGCATGAAATTGGTGCCGGAAAGGAACATGAAAACGATGATGATCCACTCGATCAGCGGACTGTGATAGGCGGCGATGCTCATCTGCCGGGTGGAGAAACCGCCGGTGGCCACCGTGGAGAAGGCATGACAGACCGAATCGAAAAACGACATGCCGGCCAGCTTGAGCAGGATCGCCTCGGCAACGGTGAGGATCAGATAAACCAGCCAGAGGATCTTGGCCGCGGAAGCGATCCGGGGCGCGATCCGGTTGTCCGATGACGAGGACTTGACGCCCGTGGTCTCCGCGTTGTACAGTGACTGTCCTCCGATGTTCAGCAGCGGAAGGATGGCGATGGTCAGGACCACGATCCCCATGCCGCCCAGCCAGTTGGAAAGGCAGCGGAAGAACTGGAGGCCCTTGGGCAGGTCCTCCACTCCCACGGGCAGGGTCACGCCGCTCCGCAGCTGAAGCTCCGGACCGATCACGCTGGCTCCGGTGGTGGAGAAACCGGAAACGGACTCAAAAAAGGCGTCCGCCGGATAGAAATCCGCCACCGCCATGTAGGAAACGGCGCCGGCCGCCGAAGCCGCCAGCCAGCCGAGCGCCACAATGGCAAACCCTTCCCGGATTCCGAATTTCCGGTCGGCCTCATTCTTCGGACGAGTGAAAAAAACCAGAAAACACGAAGGCACGATCACCGCCAGACCGCAGGAGGAAAGAGCGACGCTGTGCCGCAGAGCATCCTCCATCAGGAAGGATACGAAGGCGGAAAGGCAGATGAAGACACCGATCACGATCGTCGTCACGCCCACCAGATAGAGAACGATTTTTCGATTCATGAGGGCTTCGTCTCCTGCGGATTATTTCGGGAAAAGCGCTTCGATCTCGCGGATCCCGTCCTGCGCCACAATGGCTACCGCCACATCGTCCTTCTCCAGCACCGTGCTGCCGGAGGGCGTCAGAACATCTGCGCCCCGGAAAACCAGAGAAAGGATGAGGGAGGAAGGCAGCCGGCAGTCGCCGAGCCGCTTTCCGCACAGAGGAGAATTGGCGGACACGCGGAACTCGGAAAGATTGGCGCGGAACCGCTGAAGAATGGCATCCACCCGCATGGCTCCGCTGTCGAGAAGCCGGAGGATGGAGTTGACGGAGACGAGCGTGGCGCTGAAGGCGCAGTCGATCATCTCGAGAGCGGGAACGATCTTCACATATTCCGGCTTGTGGGTCAGGCTGATCACCTTGCGGGCGCCCATCCGCTTGGCCAGAATGCAGGAGAGAATGTTGTTTTCATCGTCGTGAGAAACGTTCACGAACACGTCGGCAGCTCCCACGCCCGCTTCCTCCAGGATCTCCTCCTCGGTGGGATCTCCGTTCAGCATCATGATGGACGACGGGAACAGATCCTGAAGCTCTTCGCATTTTTTCAGGTTCGGCTCAATGAAACGGACTTCGAATCCGGCATCCAGCGCCCGGCGCGCCAGGATCCGGCCCGTCTCATCGGATCCGGAAATCACGAGACGCCGGAGGAAACCGGAAACGGGAGGCTGGAGCCACTGGAGGAAATCATCCACATTTTCCTTTTTCCCGGCCACATACACCTTGTCGCCCGGCGCCAGGATCGTATCTCCGTGGGGCGCCAGCATATCCTGTCCCCGCATGATCGCGGCGAACCGGATGGTCTGAAGGATATCGCTGCCGGGTATGTCCTTGATGGGCAGACCGGCCAGGATGGAAGAGCGTTCGATCTCGATGACGGCCATCTGCGCCTCTTTGCGGCTGAAGCGGATGCGTTCCAGAAGGATATCGCAGAAAAGGACGTCTGCGATCTTTTCCGCGCAGACTTCCGGCGGGGAAAAAGTCCGCCAGATCCCGAACGTGGAAGCGCCGATTCCGTCCTCTTCGGAAAACGCATCGGACCGGTAGAGACGGCAGACCGTATTCTGAACGCCGAGGCGCGAGGCGATCTGACATGCCAGGATGTTGGCCGCTTCATCGCCGCTGACGGCCAGAAGCGTATGGGCCGATTCCGCCCCCGCTTTCTTCAGGGCCGCGACACTGGAACAGCTCCCCTCCACCGTCATGACGTCCAGCTTGGAAGAGACGCGTTCCAGCTCCTCCGGCGAACTGTCCAGCAGGATCACATCGTGATCTCTCTCCAGAAGAGTGCTGGCCAGCAGACACCCCAGCTCTCCGGCTCCGACAATAATGAATTTCACCGGCCTGCCCTCCCCTGCTCAGACAAAGTCGAACTCCCGCTCGAAGAGACTTGCCACCTTTTCGCAGGCGGCATCCTCATCCGGCCCCGTGGCACGGACCGTCACCTGATCCCCCTTCTGAAGGCCCAGCGCCAGAAGGTCCAGGATGCTCTTCAGCTCGGTGGATCCGCCTGCCGCCGTAACAAGGAAGCTGGTTCCGGGGAAGTCCGCCGCCGCCATCATGATAGCACTGGAAGGCCGACAGTGGATCCCCGCTTTATTCCGGATCACGACTGTTTTTTCACGCATCTGAGACACCCCGCTGGGTTTTGTTTGGATTTCATTCACAAACCGCTAATATATCACGGAATATAAAAAAAACAAATCCAAAAGATATCCGGGCGGTGAAAATCCGTGAAAAAAGCCTCTCTAAAATACGGGATGTCCTTCCATGCCAGCCTTTTTACGGCTCCAGCCGATACGGGAGACCGACCCAGACGGGCTCCTCCAGCTCGCCGCCGAGGACATCCATCTTCATAAGTGTCTTGTGGCGGGAACGGGGTTTCGGGAGGTCCAGTGTTTTCACAATCAGTTCGGCGGTCCAGACTTTGCAGGTTTCATCAACGGGCTTCAGCTGAATCTTCATCTCGCCGTTCACCCGGATCGGCATCACCTGACCGTCCGTCATGAGGCGGATCGAAACGTCTTCCGCTTCCTCTTTGAGTTCCGCAACGAACTTCACATTGCTGCCGGGGCGTATGACGGGATCGGCACACTCGGCACGGACTGCGTAATCGGGCTGCTTCACCAACTTGATGTACTCGAGATCCATACGGAGGTTGTAGAGCCAGAGCCGCAGCCAGGCGGATGTCCGGGCCGCCTCTTTTTCCGGCAGGTTCCGGAGCAGATCGTACACGTAATATCCCTTTTGCGGACTGTTGACCTGGCAGGTCGTCATGCTTCCGATTTCCGTGCCGACCGTCCAGTTCCGGTATCCGTTCAGCGCTTCGAAACCCGTAATATGAAACACGAGAAACGGATAGTCGGGGGTCACTTTTACACGGGTCACCGTGCTGCGTCCGTTTCCATCCGGCGCGAAGAGGGAAAAGCCGCCCTCCGACTTAGGCCTCAGCTCCAGAGACTTCTTGTCTCCGGGCCGGTACAGCCAGCGTCCCGAGACGAGTCCGCCGCTGAGATCCACGCCCGCGCCGTCCTCGATCCACAGCGTATTTTCATCGGGATTCACACGCTGTCTTGCGCTTGCCATGACGGCTCCCGCCGCCATCAGCAATCCGGTCAGGATCCATTTTTTCATAGCGAGCCGACCCATCGTTATTTCAGAAGCTCGATTTCGTACAGCTCCACGGTCTGCGCACCGGGCGCGGGCGAAAGATCAAGCCGGACCTTGACGGACTTCAGCTCTTCGCCGAAATCCAGCACGGCGGAATACTTTTCTTTCGAAACACTCCTGGGCGTCAGTTCCTTCCATTCGCCGAACTTCCAGATCCGGACCTTCAGGCCGTCACCGAACCGGCCGTAGACGTCGATCTTCGAAAACTTCGGCGGATTCCTGTAGAAATCCAGCTCGAACCAGTTTTCCTTCGCCCAGCGGTTGGACTCCCAAGCCAGCATGTCGGTTGTGCCGTCGAACATCTTGATCCGGATCGCCTGCGTCCCCAGGGTGCCCCCCGCGGGATTGCTGGAATCGACTTCGAAGGCCGAACCTTTTTCGAACAGGAGACTGCCCCGGGAAGACCGGATCTTTTCCGCTTCGGCGACATCAGCCAGCACCTGACTGCGTGTTTTCAATCCTTCATCCATTTTTTTCGAGGTAAGGATCACGCTTTCGTATGGTTTCAGTTCGAGTCTGAGCTCGCCGTTGACGGGTTTCCGCGTTCCCGTGCCCCGGAAATCCAGAAGGGAATCGAATTTCTTCAGATGTTCGGAAGAGATCACGGTCTCCAGCGGCGCATTCTTCAAGTTGACAACGATCAGCAGAGTCGTGCCGTCAGCCTCGACCAGAAGCGTATCGATCATATTTTCGGGATCGACAGCCTGAACAGGCAGCTTGTTGTTTGAGAGAAGCAGCGGCTCCAGCGCCTGGATGCACTGGTTGAAATAGCGGTATCCTTCATAAATCTGAGGGCGGTCGCCCAGATCGTGATAAGCGTAGGGATACTGGAAGCGGGAACCGTTGGCGATGGCGCTCCAGCTCATGCTTTCCAGTTCTTCCCAGGTCGGATAGTCCGCCATCCAGTTATTGAACTTGTAACTGAAAAACTGTCCCGTGAAGCCCGCAATCTTGTCCGGATGATGAAACTGCGTCACATCCCGCAGATAGTCCCGGACCCGGCGGACAGGCAGCGTGAGAAACCGTTTGCCCGCGTTTTCGATGGGGGCGATATAGGGGTGAACGGAGAAAATATCCGCGCAATCGATGTACTTATCCGCAGCCCGGGTGCAGGTGAACACGGGATGATACGGGTCGAGCCCGGAAACGAAATCGTAGATATATTTGAGGTAAACGGGGGAGATGCCGCGGCATTCAGGTTCGTCGCAGATATAATAGAAGTCGAACTCCGGTTTGCTCCGGTTCGCCTCCACCACCTTGCGTACCGCCTCGAACATTTCCGGACTGGGTTTGACGTCCCGCCGGGCTTCCTTCGACTCCGAGTCATGGATCATCCGCCGGGGTTCCACGGAGGCCTGTCGGAAAGCGGATTCCGCCAGATCGTCCGCATTGTACCGCTCCGCAAAGGCCCGTCCGCCTCTGTAGCCGCGTGCGTAAATTTCCCGCGGATACCAGGGCTTGCCGTTTTTCATGATGACACCATTCTCGATCCAGAGCATGGAGCCCTCGTTCTTCTTCAGACGGGTGACGGTGCATGTCGAGGCGGCGGCTTCGACTCCGCAGATGAGGACTTTCGCCGTGAGAACGGCCCGTCCGCCCTCGGTCAGGGCGCCGCTTTCGAAGGAGAAGGGGACAACATCCGAATCCGCCTTGAACTTCCGGACCGCCTCATTCAGTCCGCCGCCCGCGAGGGAGAGAACGACCTCGGCATTTTTCTTCTGTTCGTCGGAAAGATTCAGGATCAGTTCGCCCTGAATTTTCGAGAAGTCCTGTCCCGGATAAAAATTGCGTTTGAACGAGGGCGTCGCAAGACGGACCGTCACGGGCTGCCAGGAGATATCCACGGGATAACTCCGTCCGAAGGAAACGCCCGTTTTTCTGTTGGTGAGCGTCAGCTCCAGCAGGGTCTTCCCCTCCGCCTTTTTCAGATATTCCACATGGGGAAGACAAACGGTGTTCATGCCGCCCTTGAGCGTGACCGTATGCCGGGATGTCTTTCCCCCGGGTTCCGTCACCTGAAGATCGTACTCGCCCGCGGCCGCGGGATCCGCCATGACGGTCAGATCCAGCGGACCGGAATAGACGCCGTTTTCAAAGCTGCGGATCGATGGGACCACCTTGAGGACCGCCGCATCCTGCGCCGGATCGCGGAGCGGGAATCCGGCGACTTTCCGGAAGTTTCGCGATTCATGGAACTTGCTGACAAGCGGACTCCAGGTGGTATGCTCCAGTCCCGGACGGCTGAGCCGGTTGCGGACCACGTTCACGAGCCAGGTGGAACTCCAGGCGGCGTTGCGCGTCATATAGAAGGCGCTGAAGGGGATGCGGAACTGGACCAGATATCCGTCTTTGCACGGGAACGCAGCGGACTCCCACTGCGGGAAATAGGGATCGGGCGTGATGTTTCCCGCTTCCGCATAGTACATGCTGCAGCGCTTCCCGCCCGCCGTGGTCACGAACTGATAGTAGTCATCCGGCTGCCCCGAAGGCGAAAGAAAGAGCTCCACGGAATCCGTCACCCAGAGGTCGGCGCCGGAGGAGGTGTTCACCTTTTCCGGTTCCGGATCGAAGCAGTGGACCGTGACGTAAAGGGCGTCTTTATCCACAGCCGCACGGAAGGAGGTCTGCACGTCGGGGAGCTTGTCTGTCCCTTTTGCCTTGAGATATTGAAACCCGGTCTGCTCCGGCACGGACTCCCAGCCGTTCCCGGCGAGTTTTCCATCCAGAGGCAGGGGCGACTCCACGGATTTCACCTGTGCAAAGAGAGTCGAAGAGACGGCCAGAGCCGCCAGGGCAAGGGAAAACTTCACGATACTTCTCCTTTATGGCATTATGAAACAGAGAAAGACAGAAGCCGGGCGCTGCAGTCCCGACTCCGGTCCGTTCCGTCGATCGCAAAAAGGTCCAAACCTTTTGGAGTCCGTTTACCGCCAGATACTGTGCGCGTTCTTGTTCTTGGCGTCGGTCAGTTCGAGCCACGAGACATGGCCGTCGGCGAAGAGGACATTGATCCCGTATTTGTGCCACGGCACGATGAAGGCATCATATTGAGACTGATAATTGTTTTCTCTTCCCGGATCGGCAATGACCAGGAGATTGGAAATCGATTTCTGCTTCGTCAGGCGGCGCGGCACGGCATACGAATATGCCGGATCCGACACGGAATTCGGATGGCCCACATAAACCGTCTGCTGATATCCGAGTTGTTTATAAGTGAAGCCGCTTGCGCCGGACACCGGATTCCGCCCGCCTCTGGCCTGCACGACCGGACATCTGAAAAGTTCGACGGTCGACGGCTGAACATTGCTCCAGCCGTAATTCCATTTTCCGCCGAGTCCCATGGAATCGGCAAGCGCCGTCGGCCAGTAATAGGCCCCGCCTGTCACCGGCATGCCGGCCCACTGCAGCCATTGGTCGTTGTCGTCGACATAGGTAAGCATGCCCAGCCCCAGCTGCTTCAGATTGCTGAGACAGCCGGTGGACTGCGCCACCTCTTTTGCTTTCCCGAGAGCGGGAAGCAGCATGCCCGCCAGCATGGCGATAATGGCGATGACGACGAGCAGTTCGATCAATGTGAATCGCTTCAGGTATGAGGTATGAGGTATGAGGTATGAGGTTCTTAATGCAGATCCCCGGTTCGTCATCATGATTACAGCCCTTTCTGAATTTTTGTTCTCATTGTAAGTTGTGTGGATCCCAGTATTCGAATCAGTTCTTCACAATCTGCGTGAAGACTGTTAAACTGCCGTTCCGTGAGGTACTTTGAGGCGAAGAGAAGACGCAGCCAGTAAGATGTCTCCCGCGCCTCCTTGTATGCAACGGAAATCTTTGCCTGAAAATCCGGGGAAGACTGGGCGCCTCTGCTTTCCTCCAGATTGGCTCCGATGCTCGTTCCGGATCTCAAGACCTGCTTGCTCAAAACATACTCTTTTTTCTTCTCGGAAAGATGCTGATACAACTTGACGATCCGCAAGGCAAACAAAAATGACTTCTCCATCATCAGGTTGCCG
>JAFZZR010000021.1 GCA_017615635.1 Lentisphaeria bacterium | reverse complement strand
TAAGTGAACTGCGGGAGCCGGTAAATCATGGATGCTGCAAAACTTTGCGAAGCGTTGATGATGCTTGCCTTCGGAGCCAGCTGGCCCATGAATCTCATCAAGACGATCCGGATGAAGAATCCCATCGGCAAGAGTTTCGTCTTCCTGTGGCTCATCCTGCTGGGTTATTTGGCCGGGCTGGCCAGCAAGATCATCATGAGGGAGTTTTTCTCCCCCGCGGCCATTCTTATCTATCTTAACACGCTGATGGTAGCAACGGATCTGACTCTTTCCCTGTACTATCTGATGCGCGTGAAACGGCAGGAAAAGCAGGTCTGAGGGATTGCCCCGGACCGAAAGGATACTTCGCAAGATGCAGGACAACAACGTCTATCAGAATCCGCTGACCGGCCGCTATGCCAGCCAGGAAATGAGCTATAACTGGTCTCCGCAGCGCAAGCACTCCACCTGGCGGAGGCTGTGGCTTGCGCTGGCCGAATCCGAGAAAGCCCTCGGACTCGACATCACCGACGAACAGATCGAGGAGATGCGGAACCATCTGGACGACATCGATTTCGAGGCTGCCGCCGCAAAAGAGGCAGAGCTGCGTCACGACGTCATGAGCCATATCCACGTCTTCGGTGAACTCTGTCCCAAGGCAATGCCCATCATCCACCTGGGCGCCACCAGCTGCTACGTCACCGACAATACGGAACTGATCCAGATGCGGGACGGCCTGGTCATTCTCCGGGTCAAGCTTCTGAAGCTGATCCGGCTCCTTTCCGACTTCGTCATGAAGTACCGGGAGATGCCCACGCTGGGATTCACTCATTACCAGCCCGCTCAGCTCACCACGGTAGGAAAAAGGTTCAGCCTCTATCTGCAGGACTTCATGAACGACCTTTCCCGCCTCGAGTATGAACAGACGCGCATCCCGTTCCGCGGGGTCAAAGGGACCACCGGAACGCAGGCCAGCTTCATGGACCTGTTCAACGGCGATGAGGAAAAGGTGCGGGCTCTCGACCGCATGGTGTCCGCGAAAATGGGATTTTCCAAGTCGGTGGCTCTATCCGGACAGACGTACTCCCGCAAAGCCGATTACCATGTCCTGACCGTTCTCTCCGGGATCGCGCAGAGCGCCTACAAGATGGCCGGGGATATCCGTCTGCTGGCCAATCTCCGGGAGATGGAGGAGCCCTTCGGCAAGAAGCAGGTGGGATCCAGCGCCATGGCGTACAAGCGCAATCCCATGCGCTCCGAACGGGTCTGCTCCCTGTCCCGTTATCTTATGAATCTTCCGGGCAACTGCGCCCAGACCGCTTCGGTCCAATGGTTCGAGCGGACGCTGGATGATTCCGCCAACCGCCGGATCGTGCTGCCCGAGGCCTTCCTGACCTGTGATGTCATTCTTTCCCTCCTGGGCAACATCGTGGACGGCATTCAGGTGTGGCCCAAGGTCATCGCGGCCCATGTGGCGGCGGAACTGCCCTTCATGGCCACCGAAAACATCATTATGGAAGCGGTGAAGGCCGGCGGAAACCGGCAGGAGCTTCACGAGCATATCCGGACCCATTCCATGGAGGCAGCGAAGACCATCAAGGCCGAAGGCGCCGCCAACGACCTGCTGTCACGGCTCGCCGCCGATCCCGTTTTCAGCAGCGTGGCTCCGCGCTTCGGGGAGATCCTGGACCCGAAGGCGTTCATCGGCCGTGCTCCGGGTCAGGTGGCGGAATATGTGAAGGAAGAGGTCCTGCCCGTCCTGGAACAGCGGAAGGATCTTCTGGAAACGGGGACCGTGGAAGAAGTCCGTGTATAACGGAAAACGCGGACGTGTCGATTTATATCAAGGAAACGAACAGGAGATTTGGTATGATCCGTAAAAAGAATCTGGTGTTTCTCGGCCCTCCGGGCGCGGGAAAAGGAACGCTTTCCGCCCCTTTGATGGAGGATGAAAAACTGGCTCACATTTCGACCGGCGACATTTTGCGCGCGGAGATCGCTGCGGGCACGGAACTCGGCCGCTCCGCCAAGAGCTTCATGGATGCCGGAAAACTGGTCCCCGACGAGGTGGTCGCCGGCATGGTCGGGAAAAAGCTTGCCTCGGCCGAATGCGCCTCCGGATTCATTCTGGACGGATTCCCCCGCACTGTGGCGCAGGCAGGTCTCCTGGAAGAGGCCATGGCAAAGATCGGGATGAAGCTGGACGGCGTGATCCTTTTCGACGCCCCCGAGGAGCTTCTTCTGAAACGTCTCACGGCCCGGATCATGTGCCGGAAGTGCAATACCGGATACAACAAGATCTTCTGCCCGCCGAAAAAAGAAGGCGTCTGCGACAAGTGCGGAGGCGAACTTTATCAGCGGAGCGACGATTCTCTGGAGACCGCGAAGAACCGTCTGGCCGTCTATCGGGAACAGACCGCGCCTCTTATCGAGTTTTACCGGGCGAAGGGCCTCCTCTTCACAATCGACTCCTCTCTCCCGAAACAGGAAGGCTACGACGCTCTACGCGCCGTGCTGCAGTGAGTCATGAGCCGGGGCTCCGTTATCATTCACACGCCGGACGAGATCCGGCGGATCCGGAAAGCGGCGCAGCTCAGTGCGCTGGCCCGGGAACAGATCGCCCGTGAGGCCCGGCCCGGCATGTCCACGAAGGAACTGGACGACGTTGCGGGTGCGATCATTCACTCGCTGGGCGGACGTCCTGCTTTCCTCGGCTATTGCGGCTATCCCGCCAATATCTGCATTTCGGTCAATGACGAAGTCGTGCACGGGATCGCATCGCCTGACCGGTATCTGCTGAAAGGCGACATTGTCAGCCTCGATGTGGGCGTCGCTTTCGATGGTGCCATGGGGGACACGGCGATGACCGTGTACCTGGGAGACGAGGCTGAAATGCCGGAACCCGAAGCCCGGCTTCTGAAGGGAACGTCCGAGGCGCTGGAGGAGGGGATCCGGGCGGCGGTCTGCGGCATGCATATCCGCGATGTGGCCCGGGCGGTGGAAAAGGTGGCGAAGGAGTACAAGCTGGGTGTCGTGCGGGAGTACGTGGGACACGGCTGCGGGATCAAACTTCACGAACCGCCCGAGGTTCCGAATTTCGTCACGCCCGAGCGCGGCCCGAAGCTGCAGAGCGGGATGGTGATCTGCATCGAGCCCATGCTGAATCTGGGAACGAGAAAAGTTTTTGTGGAGCGCGACCGCTGGACCGTACGGACGGCCGACGGAGCAAGATCCGCGCACTTCGAACATATGGTATTGATAACAGATGGACAACCGGAGGTTTTAACCCGTGTCTAAGGACGTGATCAGGCTTGACGGCGTCGTCAAAGAACTTTTGCCGAACACCATGTTTCGGGTCGAACTGGAAAACAAGCACGTGGTGCTGGCTCACATCAGCGGAAAAATGCGCCTGAACTTCATCCGCATTCTTCCCGGCGACACCGTTACGCTGGAAATGTCTCCCTACGACTTGACGAAGGGCCGGATCGTTTTCCGCCAGAAATAAGCGGAACTGTTCTTCCCCCGCCTCGCGCAAGCTCGCGCCGAACCATGCCTTTTCCTTTCTCCATGTCCCTCGGAGACGGAAGATGTCCGGTCGGCGTTTCGTTTTCCGGGATTTCGTGTTTTTTTCACGGACGCGGAAATCCGGCATTGCTTTTTTCGCAAGCGCTGGTATATTGACAGAAACAATCTCGACACAGACCAACAACCTGAAGGAGCCTGAACATGTCTCTCGAAAAAATGGCCGCGCTCTCCCGTGAACTGGGATGCCGCGGAGAACTCGTCCTCGCCGGCGGCGGAAATTCCTCCTGGAAGGATTCCGCAAACCTCTACATCAAACCCAGCGGCGTCGCTTTGGCTTCGCTTCAGCCCGATGATTTCGTCCGGATGGACCGCACCCTTCTTCATGCGTCCATGACGGCCGGCGCGGCGGCATCCAAGGCGGATCGGGAATCCGTGGTCAAGAGACACATCGATTTCGCGGTTCTTTCCTCGAAAAACGGACGCCGTCCCTCCGTGGAAGCGCCGCTTCATGAGCTCTTCCCGCAGACCTGCGTGATGCACGTGCATCCCACGCTGATCAATGCCATGACCTGCGGAAACAAAGGCGAGGAAATCTGCGCGAAGCTCTTCCCCGATGCTTTGTGGATGCCCTATGTGGATCCGGGCGCCACGCTGGCCATCGAGGCGGAGAAGGCGTTCCGCGAGTATGCCGCGAAGCACGGAGGAAAGACGCCCGCGGTCCTCTTCATCCAGAATCACGGTATCTTCATGGCCGACGACGATCCGGAGAAGATCTCCGCCCTCTGCAATGACATCCTTGCCAAGCTCACTGACTTCTGCAAAGCCGCGGGACTGGATCCCGCCGCGGAACCCGACGGACCGGAAAGCGATCCCGATTTCGTCCGCGAAAACGCACCTGTCCTCCGCGGTCTCCTGACCGCCAACGGATGCCCCGCCGCCGTTTCCGCCATGAAGGTTCTGGATCTGCCGGAAGATCCGTTCACGCCGGACCATATCGTCTACTCCGGATCTCATCCGCTGGTTACGGATTCCATCAGCAAGGAGGCCGTGGAAGCCTACCGCGCCAAATACGGGAAACTCCCCCGGATCATCCTGGTTCCCGGAAAGGCTCTTTTCGCCGCCGGAGCCGATGTGAGCGCCATGCGCCGGGCCGCGATGTTCATTCGTGATACCGCCGCCATCAAGAGACTTTCCGCGGCGTTCGGCGGAGCCCATACGCTTCCCGCTTCGTCCGTGAAATTCATCGAGACCTGGGAAATGGAAGCCTACCGGCTGAAATGCGCGGGCGGCTCCAGCGGCCAGCTGGCCGGAAAGATCGCTCTCGTCACCGGCGGCGCCCAGGGATTCGGCTACGGGATCTCCGAAGCGCTGATCAAGGAAGGTGCGCACGTGATCGTGGCCGACCTGAATGCCCAGGGCGCGGCGGCCGCTGCCGTCAAGCTGGGCCCGCAGGCCTCCTCTCTGGCGGTGGACGTCTCCAACGAGGAGTCCATTGCCGCTCTGGCGGACGCGGTGATCCGCGATTTCGGCGGACTTGACCTCTTCGTTTCCAATGCGGGCGTGCTGAAAGCGGGTTCCGTCAAGACCTTCGAAAAGAAGTCCTGGGACTTCGTGACTGCGGTCAACTACACGGGCTATTTCCTCTGCGTGAAACATTTCGCGCCCATGATGGCCCGCCAGAACGCCGCCTCCGGTCTCTGGACTGACTTCGTTCAGGTCAACTCCAAGAGCGGACTCGTGGGGTCCAACAAGAACGCGGCCTACGCCGCCGGCAAGTTCGGGACCATCGGCATGACCCAGAGCTTTGCCCTGGAACTGGTCTCCGACAATATCAAGGTGAACTCCGTCTGTCCCGGCAACTACTACGACGGACCCCTGTGGAGCGATCCCGAGCGCGGACTGTTCCGTCAGTACTTCGACTCCGGCAAGGTCCCCGGCGCCAAGACCCTCCAGGATGTGAAAGATTTCTACCTCAGCAAGTCTCCCATCCGCCGCGGATGCTTCCCCGCCGACGTGGCCAAGGCCATTGTCTACGCCTGCGTGCAGCAGTTCGAAACCGGGCAGGCCATCCCCGTCACCGGCGGACAGGTCATGCTGAACTGATCGACCGATTTTGTTTGCGGAGACCGATATGAGCGGATCAAATCTGGTGCGGCTGAGTTTCTCCATCGAAGAGGAGCTGAACGACAAGTTCGAGACCCTGATTCGAGAGCAGGGATACGAAAACCGCTCGGAATATATCCGCGACATGATCCGCAAACAGCTGACCCGCCGCCATTGCGCGGCGGGCGGCGACGTCATCGGGACCATCAGTTTTCTCTATGATCCCGAAAAACCCGGACTCCTTCTGAAGCTCCTGAAGCTCCGGAACGGGAGTCCGGCGCAGGTCCTTGGCGATTCCCGGGCCCTGCTTCCCCGGGACGGCATCTGTTCCGAGATGCTTATGATCCGGGGGAAGGGGAGCGACATCCGGGCGCTGGCGGAGTCCATCCGGAAGCAGACGGGCGTTCTGCAGACGGAGTTTGTGATTACATCTCCCGGCGAGTGATTTTTTTTCGTAATTTTTTTCATTTCATTCTTGACAAAGATCGTTTTTTATGGTACATTCAGGCAGCATATGAAAATTTAATATGAATTTTTAATAAAAGACCCGTTTCCGTATGGCTGCCATGCTCAAAATCATCGCCGAACGCGCCGGACTCTCTCAGGCCGCCGTTTCGCAGATCCTCAACCGCAAGGCCAATGACTTCAGTTCCGAAGAAACCCGCCGACGCGTCTTCGCCATCGCCGGCGAACTCGGATACAAGCAGAAATTCGGCCACAAACTCCTGCGCGGCGACAAGACTCAGACCGTCGGGATTTTGCTCCCCATGCACCGGATCGCCCTCGAAGAGCACATGCAGGCCCTGATCATCATGCTCCTGGACAAACTGGAGAGGAAAGGGTACGGTTCCTACTTCGTCACCCTCGCGGAAAGCGAAGAGAAGAACCTTCAGATCGTTCGGGATCTGGTCGGCCGCGGCGTCGATTGCTTCATCGTACTGGGCGAGCCTGTAGGGGAACGGAAAATCGAGCAGGAGATCGTGAAAAACGGCCGGACCGTGATCGGATATCTCAACTCTTTCCGGAGGACCCTCACGCAGTCCATTACGCAGTCCTGCTGCGAGATCCTGCGTTTTTTTCTGGACGAGGGACGGACGAATTTCCGCCTTCTGCTGGGATCGCCTCTCTTGCCCGGCAACGAACGCTTCCTGAGCCTGAAGCAGGTTTTTCCCGAACTCACGGATGCAGAGATCCGGTCCCGCTACTGTGTGGAACTGGGCCGTCTCGGCGAACACGACGACATCGATCTTTACGCCCGGATCGGATACGAGAAGACCCGCGAGATGCTGGAGCAGGATCCCTCCGTCTCCGCCCTTTTCTATCTTTCCGACTACTTTGCCATGGGCGGCATACGGTATCTGCTGGAGACAGGGCGGCGGATCGGCTCGGACGTCCTTGTGGCCGGATTCAACAACATTCACGCCATCCGGAACAGTTTCTTCCCCATCTCTTCGGTGGAGCACGCTCTGCCGGAAATCACGGATGCCCTGGTGGAGGAAATGACCGGAACCGGGGAGGTCAACCGGACCATCCGCTCCAGAACCATCATACGGAAGGTAGGAGGTATGAGGTATGAGGTATGAGGTAGGAGGTATGAGGTAGGAGGTATGAGGTAGGATCCTCCGTCGCGCTGCGCGCTTCGGAGGACATGGAGATGAAATTTTGTCTGTGATAATACACAACACAACTACAGGAGAAACGAATTATGAGTAGAAGAGGTTTCACGCTGATCGAACTGCTGGTCGTGATCGCCATCATCGCAATCCTGGCGGGCATGCTGCTTCCGGCACTGGGCAAGGCGAAGGATCAGGCGAAAGGCGTTCAGTGTCTGAGCAACCTGAAGACACTGGGATATGCGGCTATCAATTACTCCGATACCTACGACGATTATCTGCCGGCTCCGAACTGGTATAATATCGAGGGAAAGTCTTTTTGGCACATGGCATTCATCAAGCTGAAACTGCTCCCCGGGCCGGAACCGACTTCCGTCAGCGGCACCCTCGGCGTTTTGAATTGTCCGGCGGAATCCGAAGCCGTGACAGCCGACGGCTACTCCCGGTGGAACACCTGGAAGGGGAGTCACTACGCCATAAACCGCTACATGAATCTCGATTACATCGCGGAGTGGACCAAGCCGGCCAATCAGAAATGGCGGAAGCGGAGTCAGGTCCTGTATCCGTCCGTCACCTACGCTTTCGGGGACAAATGGGTACATCCCGCCTATACGCAGCACACTCCGCCGCAGGTCGACATGCGTCCCGCGCAATACCAGATAGGAGAGCGTCACAGCGGCAAATGGAATTATGTGTGCATCGACGGCAGCGTCAAATCACAGAAAGGGTATCCGTTCGCGGGAATTTCCTCCGACTGGAGAGACTATCTTTACGCGCCCACCAAGTGGTAAAAGTCCACGCCCTTCGCCTGCTGTTTCATTCTTAACGATCACAAGAGGAAAACACAATGAAGAAAATTATCATTCCGGCGATTGTTCTTGCGTTCTGTATTCGGGCCATGGCCGTGACCGTGGACCCGGCAAAGGCCGTGATCGTGGTCGATCCGCAGGCGGACGGCGTGGTCCAGTTCGCGGCGAAGGAACTGCAGAAATATCTCGCACTGATCACGGGGACGGAAATTCCTGTGGCAGGGGAAGCCGTCGAGGGCAAGTATCCGTTCCTGTTCGGTACGCCCGAAGGCGTCACCCTGAAACCGGAAGAAGCCCGCTGGGAGGTGACGGATCGGTATACCCGGCTCTACGGCGATTCCACTCTTACGGGGAGCCCCCGGATCCAGCCTCATAAGATCCTCGCCACAAAAACGAAGAGCGGCGACCTGACCGCCGTGTATGATTTTCTGGAAAAGCAGCTGGGCGTGCTCTTCCTTGCGCCGGGTCCCGACGGGATCTCGTACGAACCGTCCGGCGTGATCGAGCTGAAAGAGGGACAGGGGAACTGGATCCCGCAGCTGGAATACCGCTTCATGTGGCCGGACCGGGCGTTCTGGGCGGCATCGAACTTCTACGAAGAGGACGGCTCGTTGAAAAAGTTGCGCAAGTCTCCGGCTCCGGATGAATTTCTGCCCCCGACCCGCGCGGACTATCTGAAAAAGGAACTGGAGACTCGTCTCTGGCTCAAGCAGCAGCGCATGGGCGAACACGGGGCGAAGCTCAATTACGGACATGCTTTCACTCAATGGTGGGCCCGGTTCGGGGAAACGCATCCCGAATATTTCGCGCTGGTGGACGGCAAGAGACAGCCGAAAAATCTCACCCGGCCCGACTGGAACAAACTGTGCGTCTCGAATCCCGCCGTGTGGAAGCAAATCGTGGCGGACTGGGCGGCGAACAAAAACCGCAGCTGCTTCATCAATGCCTGCGAAGACGACGGATACGGTTTCTGCGAATGCGAGGAGTGCCGCAAGCTGGATATGCCGTCCCGACCGGGCAGGGAATGGTATTACGACCTTTCGGACCGCTATGTGTACTTCGCCAACCATGTGCTGGAAGAGGCGCGGAAGATCGATCCTGACGCGAAGGTGTGCCAGTATGCGTACAGTTTTTACCGTTATCCGCCCAGACGCGAAAGAGTTTCCGGTGCCAACTTCCTCATCTACGTACCCTCCATGCTGGATCTGGACCATCTGGAGGCGGACTACAAAGCCTGGCATGAGGCGGGAGCGGAGCACTTTTTCCTGCGGCCCAACGATCTGCATGTCAATATTTCGCTGCCTCTGGGCTTTGAAAAGCAGATTTTCTCCTCCTTCCGCATCGGAATCGAGAACGGCGTGATCGGAACGAGTTTCGATTCCCTGCACGGCTTCTGGGATATTACCGGAATCGCCGATTACATCGTCGCGCGGGGGCATGTGGATCCATCCCGGGATTTCGAATACTGGATGAGCGAATACTGCTCCGAGTACGGCTCCGCGGCACCGGAGGTCCGGGCCTTTTTCGATTATTTCCGGACACATGTCTGGGAAGAGCGGATTTTGCTCCATAAGGAAGACATCAACAGAGCCGCGGCCCTCGGTTTCTTCCGTATCGGCATACTGAAGGAAGTCCTTTCGTATTTCAGAGAAGACGACTTCGAGGAAACGGAGAAGATTCTCCGCAAAGGTCTGGAAAAGGAACTGACCCCGCAGCAGAAACGGCGTCTGGAAACGCTTCTTCTCTCCAACGAACACTCGCGGCTCACCTTCCGCGCCATGGCGGCCGCGGACCGGGAGAAAAAGGTCCGGGCGGCCATGGAGCTTTTGCAGTTCCGCCGAAAAAACAAAGACCGGCTCAACATCAACTGGGAGCGTCTTTTCAGTATCGAAATTTCCGCCGGCGACTGCACGGGAATCAAGGCCGCGGAATTGCTGAGTCAATACGATGACTTCCGGGAAACGCCCCAGTGGTGGGCTTTCCAAGTCGATCCCGATCAGCGCGGCGATGCGGAAAAATGGCAGGAACTTCCCCATCTGCCCGGCAGGGAAATGATTCGTACCGATGCCCCATGGGAGCAGCAGAAATATCTGCAGGACGGAGCCTTCCGGACTATGCTGGAAAACTATGACGGGATCGCCTGGTACAGACAGGAACTCGCCGTCCCGCCGGAATGGAAGGGAAAGGATATCTTCCTCATCTTCGGGGCGGTGGATGAATCCGCCTGGGTGTATGTGAACGGAAAATTTGCGGGCGAGCATGTCTTCACGCTGCCGGACGACTGGAAACTTCCGTTTGCCATCCCTGTTACGGACATCATCGACTGGACCCGGGAGAAACAGACCGTGACCGTCCGGGTGGAGGATAAAAGCGGTCTGGGCGGCATCTGGCGCCCGGTCCTTCTGGCGGTCCGGGAGAAAAAGGACTCCCGATAAGAAAAAGACGAGCATTTTCAGAAAAAATAAACAAGAAACAGGAGAAAAGAGAACATGAAAAAAGAATGTTTTACCCTCATCGAACTGCTGGTGGTTATCGCGATCATCGCCATCCTGGCGGGGATGCTTCTGCCCGCGTTGGGCAAGGCGAAGGATGCGGCCAATGTGACATCCTGCCTCAACAATTTGAAAACGATCAATACCTACGCCCAGTTCTACGGGAACGACTACGATGATTACATCATTCCGTACTCCTTCAAATACTGTACTCCGGCCTTTACCCTGCCGTCCGGCAGTGATACCTTCGGGGACATAGACATAACCAAAAACGTGTGGTTCAAGGTGTTCAACGCTCTGGGCTATGTGAATTTCTACCGGAGAGGGGATTCTCTGACAGACGATGCGAGAGGCGCAAAGATCTATCAGAAGGCGAAAATCTTTTTCTGTCCTTCCATGCGGCTTTCCCTGAGCGAGTACAATCACATGTATTACAGCAGCGGCAGTTACGGGATCATGAGTTCAGTTCTGTACAGGAATTCATGGTATTTCGATGACGAGGTGAACTTGAGGCATTGGTACCGCTTCGCCCAGGTCAAGTCGCCTTCCTCGAAATGGTACATGATGGATGCAAAAGGGCCCAATCCCCGTTGCGCAAGTGCTGCGCCCGTGATCCCCCTTGCGAATGAAGCAACAAGCGGGGTCAATGTGCCATACGACTGGCACAGAGGAAAAGTCAATATCCTGCATGCCGACGGCAGCGTGGCATCCGGCAAGGCCTCCTGGGAAAAAGAGAACCGTCTGCGGAGTCAGGCGGTGGACGGTACGACCAAGTACGGCAAATAAAAACAGATCGGGGGTTGGAACGATGCATGGAAAATGGATTGCCGGACTGACCGTGCTGCTCATCGCGGTTTCCGCTTCCGCGGAGCCGCTTCTGCACTGGGATTTCCGGAACGCAAAAGCGGATAAGGACGGTGTGCACTTTGTCTCCACGGGGACGAGGAAAGGCGTCGTTTCCGCAACCGGGCAGGTACCGGACACGGCTTTTCTGGTCTGCGGACCGGATATTGCGCCGCGTGCGTATTTCGGAAAACTGTCCGTTTCTTCGGCGGCCATCGAAATCTCCTTCAAACTGAACAAGGCTCCTTCCCGGAAGATGACGCTTTTTTCCTATGAGGAGAGTTCCTGGGGACGTGCCTGGCTCGGACTCTATATCACGGAGGATTCGCGAATCGGGACATTCGTCAATCGGATCGGCAGGGACACGAAGTCGTTCCGGATGGAGACAAAGCCCGTCTTCTTTTCCCCGGGCGTCGAGCATACGATCCGGGTCACGCTCGTTTCCGGCGGCATGGGCCGGATCTTCCTGGACGGAAAACTGCTGAAGGAGGAGAGCGGAGCGCTGTGTTTCTCCGACTTCACCGATCCGCCGGGCGACAAGTATCATCCCTTTGCGACAGTCGGCTATTCCTACTGGAACTGCAATACGGGCGAAACCTTCGACGGCGTCATTACGGATCTTTCCGTTTCGGAAACCGCGCAGGAAACGGACAACGCATCGAATGCGGACGATTCGCAATCCCGCACGGATGTCAATCTGCTGACGAAGGAGACCGCCTCCGCGCCGCGGATCGACGGCGATCTGGAGGAATCCTGCTGGCATGAGGCGGAATGGAGCGAACCGTTTCTCGTCCTTGGAGCCATGAGCAAAACCGTGAACGGACTGTGGGAAGCAGCCGATCCGACGTTCGTGAAATCCGCCTCCCGGGCCGCGCTCCTCTGCGACGGCCAGAATCTGTATGCGGCGATCCGTTCGCCGTTCCCCGCGGGCATGAAGCCGAAAGCGGAAAAGAAGACCGGCGAGAGCATCTGGGAGGACGACTGCCTGGAATTCTTCCTGTATCCGCCCGAAGGTGATTTCTATTATCAGCTTCTCATCAACGCCGGCGGCGCCTGGCAGGGACTGAAGCACTCCCTCTCCGGCGGGAAAATCGATGCCTGGAAACCGGAGGGGCTTCAGGTTGCAGCAAAACTCGCCGAACATCATTTCGATATCGAACTCTCTCTGCCTTTTTCTTCTCTCGGTGAAAAATCACCCGCGTCCGGCGCCCTGTGGACCGGGAACTTCGCCAGGGAGGGAAAAACCTGCGGCGGGCTCAGCTCCTGGGCTCCGGTGGGAACGAGTTTTCTTGCGCCGGACCGGTTCGGCAAATTCGTTTTCGGCAGCCGCAAGACCTATTTTTTCAATCATCTTCATGCGCTGGATTCCGAAATGGCAAAGATGGAGGCCGATCTGCCCGCCGCAGTGCGGGAAGCCCGGACACGTCTGACGCAGGCGCTGGAGAAAGATGGAGAAGATCGCGGGAACTGGCTCTCTCTGCACAATCAGATACGCAGTCTTGAGAATCAGCTGATACAGGCCGTCAACAAGGGAAAGACCCATCTGGTCTGGCAGGACGATCCGTGGTCGAACTTCGGGCCCGACCGCAAAATTCCGTTCGAGACGAAAGAACTGGATGTCTTGAACCTGAAAAACGCGAAAGGCGCCCGGGCCATCGCATCGTTCTTCGTTTCCAATCTGACCGGCCGGGCGCTGATGACCAACATCATGTTCCAGACGGATCCGAAGAAGAAAAACGATCCGGACGTCAAAAAATTCGCAGAAAAAGTCCGATTCCGCGAGGTGGCGTATATCGAACTGAACGGCGGAAAAATGATCCCTGATCCCATTTTCGATTTGCCCATCGGTTCCATGCTCCGGGTCGCGCCCGACACAACATCCGTCGTCTGGCTGGACATCGATACCGCCGATCTGAAGCCCGGAAAGTATACCGGGACGATCCGGCTGTATCCCTCTTTCAGCGGATTCGAGCAGAAGGAGATCAAAGTGAATCTTCAGGTCAGTCCGGTGGACATATCCAAGGTGTTCGTCCGCAACTGGACCTATGGTGTGCGCAGCCTCGATCAGTTCGGCAGTTTGAAGGAATATGGGTTCAATACGATCAATCCGATCCCGTGGCATTACTACCCCGTGTTCGACAAAGACGGAAAGGCGGAGTTTCCCCGTCTGGAAGCCATGATCCGGGGAATGGAGGAAAACGGCGTGCCGAAGGATCGGCTTTTCATCCTGTTCTATCCGGAATTCCGTCTCTGGGCCAACATAAGAACGGATGACGGCAGATGGGTGAAATTCCTGGAGCCGGAATGGAAGAAGATCATGACGCACAGATACTCGCTGCTGCGCGACTGGCTAAAGGAGCAGGGCTTCGGCTACGATCAGTATGCCTTCTACACAAGCGATGAGCCAAACGGCGATCCCGACGATCCCAAAAGCTATGCGTATATCGCTTTTGAAGGCGGCAAATTCCTGAAAGGCATCGACCCTGAGTTCCGGCTGTTCACCAATCCGTACAAGCTGACGGACGGCCGTCAGAAAAAGTATTTCGAACTCTTCGAGATTTTGACGCCGAACTACCCGCAAATGGCGGGGAATCGTGCCCTGATCGAGGAGTACCGGACGAGCGGACGCGAGATCTGGACTTACGCCGTTCTGGAAAAAAGCGTTCAGCCCCTCCGCTACCGCCGCCTGTTCTGGGAGAATCTCGACGCCGGGTTCGAAGGTCCCGCGACGTTCTACGATCTCTTTGCCATGAACGGGGACGGATTCAATTCCTATGACAGCAATCCGGGCAGCAGGAGCTCGTCGGATTACGGCGCCGCGTACCTGAATGTGCGGTGCAGCAAGCTGGCGCCTTCGCGCAGGCTGGAGGCCTGGTATCTGGGGCTTGTTGACTTCAAGACCGCAAAATTCTGCCGGGAAAAAATCGCCGAACGGAAGAAGGCAGGCATGAATACCGAGGCGGAGGAGAAGGAACTTGCCGAGATCATTCAGGAAGGGTTCCGTTCCGGCGGCAGCATGGAACTGGCGGGGAAACGGCTTCTTGCACTTGGGGAAAGACTTCTGAATCAGTAAGAAACATGGGGTGAGGCCGGGTACTTTCGGGGGGAGTATTACATCTTTCAGAAAAATAATAATTGCGGCTTGATTTTTGGCGATCGTGCTGTATCTTATGTGCCTTGTAATCTCGAATCCACAAAAAGAGAGGTGATGCCATGCGTCTTCTTCTGATCCTGCTTCCGCTTTTCCTCGTTTCCGGATGCGCGTCTGCTACTTCCGATGCCGTGTCCGAGGCTTCGCAGATGATCCGCGACGGCAAAGCCGAATGCGTGCTGGTCCGGGACAACCGGATCCTGTATGTGGAACGGGGCAGGGGCGTGAGCCCGCTTCTGAATGTGTACGATCATCACCGCGCCGAAATGGAAGGTGCCGTGGTGGTGGATAAGGTCATAGGCCGGGCGGCGGCGTGCATCGCCATCTGCGGAAAAGTGAAGCATGTGCATGGCGAGATCATGAGCGAGGATGCGGTGGAGTTTCTGAAGGAGAACGGCATCACCGCCGGTTCCACGCTGCTGGTCCCCCGGATCCTGAACCGGAAGCGGGACGGACTGTGTCCGCTGGAGAAATCGGTGGAAGGGATCCGTGATCCGGAAAAGGCTCTGACGGCGCTGCGCGCGAAGATCGAAGAGCTGTCGGCGGGCATGAAAGAGAATCATTCGAATCAGAAATAAAAACCCTCAAGAACTAAGGAGAAAGAAAGATGTTTTCCGTGCTCGAATTTATTACGAAAGTCGAAAAAGTATTAACGCGGGGCCGCCGCGCCCGCGGGCAGTTCACGTTAATTGAATTACTGGTCGTCATCGCGATCATCGCGATCCTGGCCGGAATGCTGCTGCCCTCCCTGGGTAAGGCCAAGGAGAAGGGGTATACCATCCAGTGCACCTCCAACATCAAGCAGCTGGGCACGATTTATCTGATGTATGCGAGCGACTTCAAGGATGTCCTTCCCTGTCTGGACAATCTGGGCGGAACGGCGGCCGGGGTCACCGGGAAAACCTGGCTGAACGGAGTGGTTGAGGATTATCTGAGAAGATCGAACGCTTCGACCACGCCGGTGGACGTGCTGTTCTGCCCGCAGCAGGCGGATAAGGACGACATGACCACGACGTACGGACTGAACTGGCTGATCGCCACGGCCAGCAGCAAGCCGATCCCGACGACGAAGCA
This sequence comes from Lentisphaeria bacterium, assembly GCA_017615635.1. Lineage (GTDB taxonomy): Bacteria > Verrucomicrobiota > Lentisphaeria > Victivallales > UBA1829 > RGIG8244. The sequence goes on along the minus strand of JAFZZR010000021.1, from coordinate 13,816 downwards.
CACGCAGCCGTCGCGGACGGGGATGCTGGTGGAAAACACGGGCCATCTCTGCTATAACTGCGATACCGTAAACGACACGGGCAAACACATTGTGGCAGCCACCCCGGACAAACGGAACAGCGCTGCGTTCTTCCGCCATGACGAGAAAGCCGCCACGGTGTATCTGGACGGACACGGAGAAGCCCTGAAAAAGAGCGAGATCCCGTGTCAGGAATCGTATCCGAATGCGTCCGCCGCTCTTCTCAAGAACACGGTTTTCAATTCGGGTAAGCGGGATCCCGGCAGCGAAACGGTAAACGCGGACCTGTGATTTCCGCCTTTTTTCCTTCGCCTTCCTTCGCATATCGGAAAGAAATTGTAAAATATGCGAAAGAAGGCTTTCATTTTCGGAAAAACGTGCTATATTAGGGTTTATCCGGCCCCCGGTGCGGTCCGGAGCAAATTTGTAAAATCATACTGAACCGCGCATGACCGGCTTTTCAGAAGAAAGGTCCGGCCATGGGAACAATGGAGCTGAAGCAGAAAGTTGAAAATCTTACTGACAGGTGTAACAGGACTGGTCGGTGCATCCGTGACCACGGAGATCCTTCGCAGACATCCGGATTATCAGTTTGTGGCGATTTGCCGGCCCGGCAAAAACCAGACGGCGCAGGATCGTGTGGAGCGGGTTCTGCGTGAACAGTGCGCGTTTGACGGCAAGGACGATGCGGATCAGATCCTGAAGAACATCCGGGTGATTTCCGGAGATGTGAAGGATATGCCCTTCGATGAGATCGCAAAGTACGCGCCGTTCGATATCATGTTCCACTGTGCGGCGGACGTGAATCTGGGAAAAGACCCCGAAGGGAAGACCTTCGAGACGAACCTCAAAGGTACGGTGAACGCGCTGGAAGCTGTGAAGCGGTTCCAGATCCCGATTCTGCATTATGTCAGCACGGCCTATGTGGCCGGCACGTACGAAGGTCTCGTGAAGGAAGACGAAATGCCCGCCACCGGCTGGATCAACTCCTATGAACGGAGCAAATTCCAGGCGGAAAAGCTGGTTCGTGAAGCGGGGATCCCCTTCACGATCTACCGTCCCTCCATCATCGTGGGCCGCCTTTCCGACGGACTGATCCGGAAGCCGCTGGCATTCTACCGTATTCTGGAATTTCTGGGCCGCCTGAAGAGCCATCGCTGTCACAAGCTGGGACTGGCGCCCAATGCGCAGCTTGAAATGCGGATCCGCATCAAGAGCAAGACTTCGGACCGGATCTATTTCGTGCCCGTCAACTACGTGCAGGAATCCATCTCCCGCCTGTTCGATATCCCCGTTCAGAACAAGACCTACCACATTACCGGAGCCAGTCCGGTCAGCACCCGCATGATCGAAGAGGCGGTGACCAGCGTTCTGAAGGCCTCCGGTCTTGTGGTTTGCGAAAATGTGCCGGATCCCTCGGAAGAGGAGAATCTGGTGCTGCGCATGATCGGCGATCTGATTCCGTACTTCACGACGAAGATCGATTTCGACAGTTCCAACGTGCGTGCCGCGCTGGGTGACGAGATCCTCGACTGGAAGCAGGATGTCGCATTCCTGAAACGGATGGCGTATTCCTACTACAAGCAGGAGATGCCTGATCTCGTTGCGGATTAAACGAGGTCGCGGACCGCAGTCCGTTCAAGCCAGAGAAGAGCGTCTGACCGGGAGGCCAGGCGCTTTTCTTTTTGAAGGCGGACGCATTCCGCCAGAATGACGCCGAAGACGGGTCCGGCGGGAATGCCGGCCCGGATCAGGTCTTTCCCCGTGAGGAAGCATGTCGGCGGGGCCTCCTTTGCCGCGATCCGCCGCTGATACGAGCGGTCGAGCAGGAGCACGTAACTCCCCAGCAGACCGTTGGACGAGATGCAGTCGATCCGGTTCAGCTCCAGATGCAGCGGAAAATCCGGATCTTCCAGAATCTTATCCAGCCGGGAGTCCCTCATGCGGTCCACGTGGGCGAAGCGCATATGATCCCGGACGGCCCGGACGACTTTCTCTTTCCAGTCCGACGGCGCTTCGAGACGGGTCAGAATCTTATCCGCCATCTCTGCACCCAGCGCCTCGTGTCCGTAAAAATGGGGAACTCCATCCGGCCCCACGGTCCGGCAGGCCGGTTTTCCCACGTCGTGCAGGAGAATGCTCCAGGCCAGTTCCGGAGAGGGCCAGACCATGTGGGAGAGCATCAGCATAGTGTGTTCGAAAACATCGCCTTCCGGATGAAAGCGGGGCGGCTGATCCACACCGTGCAGGGCTTCGATCTCGGGCAGGATCCGCGCGAGGATCCCCTGCCGGGAGAGTTCGCGGAAGATCCGGTCCGGCTGCTTTTTCAGCAGGAGTTCCGTCAGTTTTTTCCGCAGGGCCGCCCCCCGGACGGATGGGGGGAAATCCATGTCCGCATTTGTTCCGGGCATGGTTCAGAACCCCCGCAGAAAACGGATTTGAGGAAATGCGGCCGCGAGGATCCCGAACGCCGTATCCGCCGATGCCGCATCCGGGAACAGCGCGAACAGGGTGGGCCCGCTTCCCGAGATCTCGGAGCAGAGAGCCCCGTTTTCCAGAAAGGAGTCCTTCAGATTCCGGAGAAGGGGAAATTTGCGGAAAATAGGAGCGGAAAGACTGTTCCCGACGAACCGGGCCGCCCGTGGCAGATCGTTTTCTTCCAAAGCCTTCGCCAGTCGTTCGCCATTGCCGTCCGGAAGAGCGGCGTCCGGAGTCCAGTGTTCGTAGGCCCACCTGGCCGAAACCGGGAAATCCGGCGCAGCCAGAAGCAGCGGGAGCGTTTCCGGCAATCGGGGCAGGGGAATGATCTTTTCCCCGGTGCCCTGCGCTCTGGAGGGGATCGGATTCAGGAAAAACGGCACATCGGCGCCCAGCGAGAGCGCAACTTCCGCCAGCGTGTCCGGGGAAAGACGGCGGAACCGTTCATTCAGCCGGAGCAGGATTGCGGCCGCATCGGAGGAACCGCCGCCCATCCCGCCTGCGCAGGGGATCGTCTTTTCCAGAAAAATGTCGACGGCAGGAACGGGTATCTCCGCCGCCCGGCAGTAGGCGGTGACGGCACGTCCGCAGAGATTCTTCCCGGGATCGGCAGGCACTCCGGGATCTTCGCAGCGTATGAGGATCCCGCCCGTCCGGTCCGCCGGGAAATCCAGACCGATGCGGTCGGCGGGCGAACGGAGCGGATAAAATACCGTATCGAGCTCATGGTATCCGTCCGGACGCTCGGCGAACACGTTGAGGAAGAGATTGATTTTGGACGGGGCGGAGAACCGGATCATTTTTTGAACTTGTAAAGTCCGTACTTCGTGTTGTAGTCCTGGATCTCGCGGCAGATGGCCACCGCCAGATCCAGTGCGCGGAGTCCCTGACGCCCGGAAACCTTGGGCTGTACGAGTTTTCCGGTTTCGCGCGTGGCGATGACGGCATTGACGAAGTCATCGATTTCCGCTGCCAGCGCGTTTTTCTCGCAGAGGTTGAGCATTTTTTTGCCGACGCCGAGGAATCCCTTCCGATAGATGTATCCGGAACTTTTTGCGTAGTCCATGGAGATATAGGAGTCCGTCTGGAAAACACGGAATTTTCTCATGGGCTCCGCGCTGACCCGGCTGGCGGTCACGTTGGCGACGGCGCCGTTTTTGAACTTGAGGCGCACATTTGCGATGTCTTCGGTATTGCTGAGAATGGGAACGCCGACGGCATCGAACCGTTCCACGTCGTCGCCGACCATGGTCAGGACCAGATCCAGATCGTGGATCATGAGGTCCAGAACGACGCTGACTTCGGTGCCCCGGCGGTGCTGTCCGGGTCTGGGCGGCGGATACTTGGAAAGTCTGTGTGCTTCGATGAAGAGGGTCTTGGTTTTGTGCGCCTCAAGAAAATCCATGGCCGGATTGAACCGTTCCACATGACCGATGGCCAGCACGATCCCTTTTTTCTCCGCCGCCTCCACCATCTGTTCCGCATCGGGCACGCTGGACGCGATCGGTTTTTCGCACAGGATGTGTTTGCCCATTTCGATGAGGGGCAGGGCGGTCTCCGCGTGTTTCGTGGCGGGGACGGCGACAGTCAGCGCATCGCACTGGGCGGCCAGTTCCTGAATGGAGGTGAAAGCCTTCGTTTCGAATTCGGAGGCGAGAGCCGAGGCGGCGGCGGGAATGACGTCGTAGACGCCCACCAGTTCCACCTTGGGATTGGCCTTGTAGAGTTTCGTATGGTAGCGCCCGAGGACGCCCGCGCCGAGGACGCCGACTTTCAATTTTCCGCTCATGCTGCATCTCTCCTGATATTGCTTGCGCTGTTTTGCCGTAAGGTATCATGCGTCAGGCCGGATTTCAACTGAAAAAGGGAAGAAAAGGCGAGGATTTTTCCGTTTGTCGGTCCGAATCGTGAAATATGCTTGAAAAAAAACTTGTATTTTTCCGAAAATGGAGTAGATTGCAGAATACGTGCCGCGTACCGCGACATGAGCATAAACGACAACAACGGAGGACGAAGGAAGATGATTCATCCGACAGCCATAGTCTCGCCGAAAGCCGAGATCGGAAAAAACGTGGAGATCGGACCCTATTCCGTCATCGAAGAGGACGTGAAGATCGGGGACGACTGCTATATCGACGCACATGTGAAAATCTGCCGCTACACCACCGTGGGCGCCCGCTGCCGCATCTACTTCGGCGCGCTCGTGGGAGCGGAACCGCAGGACCACCGGTTCTACCGCGGACTCCGTTCCTCCTGCGAGATCGGTTCGGACACGGTGATCCGCGAATATGTGACGATCCACCGTCCGCCCTTCGAATTTCTCAAGACGTCCGTGGGCAGCCACGTGCTGCTCATGGCGTTTGTGCATGTGGCGCATGACGTGATCATTGCCGACCGCGTGACGATCGCCAATCATACGGCCATCACCGGCCATGTCCAGATCGGGGAAGGCGCCGTGCTGAGCGGCTACGCCAAGATCCACCAGTTCTGCCGGATCGGGCCTCTGGCCATGATCGGCGCCGGATGTCTGATCTCGCAGGATATCCCGCCCTTCTGCATGCTCCGCGAAACGAACTTCATCACGGGCCCCAATACCATCGGTCTGCGCCGCGCCGGCTTCTCCAATGAAGCGAGGCTGGATATCCGCAAAGCCATCAAGATGTTCTTCTTCGACGGTCTGAACGCCAAGAACGCGCTGGAACAGATCGAACGGAGCGGCCTGAATTCTCCGGAAGTCCATGTCTTCTGCAACTTCATCAAGGAGACCAAACGGGGCATTATGCCGGGCAACCCGAAATACACGGGCATCACGGACGAACAGCGGGATGAGCTGGAGCTCAGAGCCTGATTTCACCGGAAAAAGGAGATTGCGTCATGGGTGTTGTCAAGAAGATCGAAACGAATGACAGAGCCACGAAAAAGATCCGGCTCTGCCGCGAAGCCGGCATGGAGATCCGGCAGGACTTTCTGGCCGGGACCGCGGAGATCCGGAACGAAGGCAAACTTGTCCTCCGGTGCGTCCGTGTGACGGATTCCACCTGGCAGATGGAGTATAACGACGATTTCTGGGAAGAGCAGGATCGTGACGCAGGCAAAGGCGGAAGTCCGTCCTGAACCGGGCTCCGGAAAGCCGTCGACCGGGAGACACAGCCATGAAACAACGCCTGCCTCTATTCTTTTCCGCCCTTCTTTCCTCACTGATTTTCTGTTCCTGTTCGCAGGAGGAGACCATTGACGCTCATTCGCTGGATGAGCCGGCGCGCTACAAAAAGGTCCAGGCGGATCTTTCCCTGGAGTGCGGGCGCGTCCGCATGGATTACGTAAGCGGGAAGAAAGGCCAGAAAATGACGTTCATCCTGAAAAACCGGGGGCTGACCCCGATTTCCATCGATGAATGGTTCATGGATGATTCGGAAAACGTCCGCCTTTACTACGCGCATTGCGAGAAGGGCAAGGCGTCCGAGGTCAAGGAATCGGACTGGAAGTGCGGATGGCCTCCGCAGAAGCGCAAGACATCCGGCCGGCGCATGCCGGTCCGCCTGAATCCGAATCAGGGGATCCTTCTGGACGTGCCCATGGCATTCCTGAAGAATTTCCCCCAGAAGAAGAACGTCGAATACATCGCGGTCCGGGCGGAGCTGGCCCTGACCTCCGTCTCCCTTCAGTCGCCCGTGTACGAAGTTGAGGTCCGGCCGTTTGTCCAGCAGTATTAACTTGTCAACCTCCGGTCCTCAGGCGGTCCGGTATATTCTGAGAGCGAACCGATGACATCACCGACCCTTATGCAATACCCCGAACCGGGGAAACGTCTGCTTCGATACTGCGGAGACACCATCGAGATCCGCCTGAGGAGCGATACGAAGCTGACCGGCATGGCGTTTCTGAGCACGAACATCGGGAGCGCGGCGATTCTCCGGAACGAAATCATCGAGCGCGCGGAGTCCCGGATCCCTTCGGGCGGGCAGGACTGGGCGAATATCCCCATGATCCGGGAGGACGAGTTTACCTTTTCCATCTGTCTGGCGCTGAATGAAGAGGGCCACTTCGAGTGCAAGGCCTGTCTGGTGCCGGACGAAGATTCGGAACCGGTCTGGGTCCGGGGGGACAATGTTCATATCAATGTGGCGCCGGCCGCCTACTGCTGCGCGAATTCCATCTACTGCGCCTTTGTCCGCCAGTACGGGATGAACATATCGCGGAGCGCGTCCGCCCTTCCTTCAGGCGTCACGGCGGAACAGATCCGCATGTACGACAATCTGAACTACTCGCTGATCCCGCCCTCCGGCACCTTCCGGAGCCTGATCCGGCGTCTCGATCATATCGTAGGGCGTCTGAAGTGCCGGATCATTCACCTTCTGCCGGTGAATCCCGTGCCCACCACGTTTGCCCGGATGGGACGCTTCGGCAGTCCCTATGCCTCGCTGGATTTCACGGGAGTGGATCCGGCTCTGGCGGAATTCGACAAAAAAGCAACTCCGCTGGATCAGTTCATCGAGCTGGTGGATGCGGTGCATGCACGGAACGCCCGTCTGTTCATCGACATTGCGGTCAATCATACGGGCTGGGCCTCCAAACTTCAGGAGGAGCATCCGGACTGGTTCGTGCGCGAAGCGAACGGTGATTTCCATTCGCCCGGCGCCTGGGGCGTCACCTGGGGCGATCTTGTAGAGCTGGATCACCGGAAAGAGGAGGTCCTGGAATATCTGGCCAAAGTCTTTCTGGTCTGGTGTGCGCGGGGCGTGGACGGTTTCCGCTGCGATGCCGGGTACATGATCCCGGAGCCCGCGTGGGAGTACATCATTGCCCGTGTACGCCGGGAGTATCCGGAAACGATCTTCCTGCTGGAAGGGCTGGGCGGCGATCCGGCGGTCACCTCGGCTCTGCTGGACAACGCGAACATGGACTGGGCGTATTCGGAATTGTTCCAGAACTACACGCGGGAGCAGGTGGAAGGATATCTCCGGTATGCCTGGCGCCAGTCGTCGTCGGACGGTCTGCTGGTCCATTACGCGGAAACCCACGACAATTCCCGTCTGGCGGCCGTCTCTCCTGTGTACGCGAAGATGAGGACGGCGCTCTGCGCTCTCTCGTCCGTCTCGGGCGCATTCGGCTTCACCAACGGAGTGGAGTGGTTCGCCAAAGAAAAGATCGACGTACATGAAGCCAATGCCTTGAACTGGGATTCCGGAGAAAATCAGATTGCGCTCATTGCCCGGCTGAATACCATTCTGGCGGTCCATCCGGCTTTCCACGACGGCGCCATGCTGCAGATCCTGGATTCCGGATCGTCCGATTCGGTGGTCTTCCTGCGCGAATCGGCCAACGGGCGGGACTTCGTTGTCGTCTGCATCAATTTGAATTGCGACCGACAGACCGAGGCGGAATGGGATTCCTCCTATGCGGAATCCGACTCCGGCGAGTATACGGATCTTATCTCGGGCAGGCGAATCTCCGCGCTCCGGATCAAGCATCATTACCGCCGCATCACCCTGTCGCCCGGCGGATTTGTCTGTCTTTCTTCCGACAACCGGTTCATGGCCCTGATCCAGGAGGAGGCACGCGCCGCCGCGCCGCGATCCGAGCACCGGGAACAGCAGCAGGCGGCGGCGTTCATTCTCAATCTTCTCTGCGCCGCCCGGCGGACCAATGTGCTTTCCGGCGAAAACATTCCGGCCATGGCGAAGAAACTTCTGGCCGATCCCGAATCTCTGCTGGATCATTTCTTCGAAAACGGCGATCCCGCGCCCTACGTGATCTGGCACTGTCCCGAGGATACGGCCCGGCAGGTCATGATCCCGCCCGGACATTCGCTTCTCGCCTTCGCGCCGGAGCGGTTCCGTCTTACCGTTTCCGGACCGAACAGCGTCCTGTTCCGGCGTGACTCCATTCCGGATGCCACGGGCCGGTCCTTCCTGCTTGTTCCGCCGTTCCCCGTTCCCGGGACGCACACGGAACTGGATATTTCTGTCTGCACGCAGAGCCGGGAACGCAGGGCAGGGAAGCTGCTTCTTCTGGCGGATGACATGGATACGGTCAAGGTCTCCTATGACCGGAAATCGATCTACAACCGGAACCGCACCTTCCTTCAGGGAAACGGACGGGGCGCCATCATGCATCAGCAGATGGAGCTTGGGCGCCTGGACAGCCGGTACGACGCGGTTCTCCTGGCGAACCTGAATCCGGAATATCCGGAAAACCGGCATATCATGTGGCGCCGGATCCGGGTATGGATCGCCTACCATGCGCGTCTTCAGGAATTGAAGCACGAAAATATCGATTTCTTCCGGATGGACCGGGACGGCGGCGGTGTCTGGCATTATCACGTTCCCGTGGGGAGCGGTCTGTTTGTCGAGTTCACCATGAAAATGCAGATCGTGCCCGGCCGCAACGCGGTCCTTCTCACGGTCCGCCGGGATCCCGCCTCGGAACCCAAACGGCTTCCCGACGACACCATGGTCCGGGTGATCATCAGTCCGGATGTGGAGGACCGTGATTTTCACAATGAGACCAAGGCCTCCGCGGGGCCGGAAAACCTCTGGCCTTCGGCTGTGACTTCGTATCCCAACGGATTCGATTTCGCCCCGGCTCAAGACCGGATCCTCAGCATGAGGAGCTCACGCGGCCAGTTCAAGGTTTCACCCGAGTGGACCTACATGGTCTATCAGCAGAATGAAGCAGACCGGGGACTGGATCCGTACTCCGATCTTTTCAGTCCCGGTTATTTCCGGTTCTATCTTTCCGGCGGCGAATCCGCCGTGCTGACGGGGGAAGTCCTCCGCTCGAAGAAGGACGAACGGATCCCGCCGGTGAATCCCGACGGCGAACACGTGCCGCCTGCGAGGACGGATCTCAAGCGGGTCATGCTTCACTCCATGCGTCAGTTCGTGGTGAAACGCTCCGGCCGGAAAACGGTCATCGCCGGCTATCCCTGGTTCCTGGACTGGGGCCGCGATACGCTGATCGCAGCCCGCGGACTTCTGGCGGCTCCGGAATTCCGCGACGATACGGCCGATATTCTTGTGCAGTTCGCCTCCTTCGCGGAAAACGGAACCATCCCCAACATGATCTCCGGCGGCTGCGCGTCCAACCGGGATACCTCCGACGCCCCGCTCTGGCTCTTCCGGGCCGTGGACGATTACTGCACCGTTACGGGCTCCCGGGATTTTCTCTCCCGGCGGATCCGGAAGGACGAAACTCTTTTCGACATTCTTTCCTCGCTGGCGGATGCGTACATAAGCGGAACGCCCAACGGGATCCGCATGGATCCGGACTCCGGGCTGATCTTCAGTCCGCCGCATTTCACGTGGATGGATACGAACTATCCCGCTGGGACACCCCGGGAAGGATATCCCGTGGAAATACAGGCGCTGTGGTATTCGGCGCTGAAGTTTCTGGCGTCCGCCGGACATGATCCGAAGCAGAACGAAAAACGTCTCGCCCTGGCGGAGAAGGTCCGCGAGAGTTTTCTCAAGTACTTTGTGCTTCCGGATCTTCCGTATCTTTCCGACTGCCTCCATGCTTCTCCCGGCACGACGGCGGCAAAGGCCGTTGCGGATGATCATCTGCGGCCCAATCAGCTGCTGGCTGTCACGCTGGGGCTGGCGGACGATTCCGCACTGAAAAAGAACATCCTCCGGGCCACGCAGGAGCTTCTGATTCCCGGAGCCATCCGTTCTCTGGCGGACAGACGTTTCCGCTATGAACTGCCGGTCCGGTCCGCGGACGGAACGCTGCTGAACGATCCCCGGCATCCCTATTTCGGACGCTACGAAGGGAATGAAGACACGCGGAGGAAGCCCGCTTATCACAACGGGACGGCCTGGACCTGGCTCTTCCCGTCCTGGGCCGAGGCGTGCGCCATGACGCTGGGCGAGGACGGACGCCGTACCGCGTGCTCCGTTCTTTCCACCATGATCCTTCTCATGGACGGCGGATGCATCACCCATATTCCGGAAATCGTCGACGGCGATCTGCCGCACAAGCCGCGCGGATGCGACGCGCAGGCCTGGGGCATTACGGAGTTCTACCGGGTATGGACGCTTCTCCACCGGAAGAAAGGGGAATCCGTGACATGAAGAACTATGCGGACAAGACCCGGGTGGAGCCTGAGATCGAGCAGGGGCGTCCGTTCCGGTCATCACTTCCCGATGCGGCGGTTTTTATTCTGGTCGCCATGTCGGTCATTCTTTTCGGACTGATCGTTCTCTATTCCACGTCCTATTCCGTGCAGGGGACCTCCTTTTTCTACAAGCAGCTGATGTGGGTCGGGATCGGGACCGTCGGTTTCGCCTCCGTCATTCTTTTCGGATACCGTGCAATTTCCAATGCAAGTCCGCTCCTGCTGCTGATCTGCGCCGGAATGCTGATCGCCGCGCTGCGGTTCAAGGCCATCAACGGAGCCCACCGGTGGCTGATCCTGGGGCCTGTCTCGCTTCAGCCGTCCGAATTTTTCAAGGTGGTTCTCGTACTCTTCATGGCATGGTTTCTCTCCAAACGGACCCGTGATATCGAAAACGCTCCGTTCAAAAAGGTCCTGCTGCCATGCGTGATCTTCGTGTGTCCCGTCATCGCGCTGGTCATGGCGGGGAAGGACCTGGGGACTACGGTCCTCCTGACTGCGCTTTTCTTTGCCGTTCTGTATGTGGCGGGGATCCGTCTGCGCTATATCCTGCCGGTCGTTCTGCTGGGACCGCTGATCCTTTTCGAGCTCATCCGCCGGTTCTCTCCCGAACGGCTTTCCCGCATAACAAGCTTTATGAATCCGGAGCTGTATCAGAAGACGGACGGATATCAGCTCTGGAACTCCCTGCTGGCGCTGGGATCCGGCGGATGGTTCGGCGTGGGCTTTACCGAAAGCCGGCTCAAACTGAAATATCTGCCGGAGGCGCATACGGACTTTATTCTGGCCATCGTCGGCGAAGAGCTGGGGCTCGTCACCATCCTGACCGTCCTTTTCGCTTATCTGGTTCTGATTTACACAGGATCGCGGATCGCCTGCAAATCCAACTCCCGGCAGGGAATGCTGGTGGCGTTCGGCATGATCGCCTTTATCGGCATGCAGGCCATCATCAATGTGGGCGTCATCTGCGGCGCTTTCCCCACCAAGGGCATGCCTGCGCCCATGATCTCCTACGGCGGAAGCAGTCTTGTGGCCTGTATGCTGGCCGTGGCCTGTGTCTTCAGCGTGGCGCTGGACAACTCCTATCAGGGGTATGCGGAGAACCTCCGCGCGGGTCTCCGGTCCATGCTCTTTCCCTTCCTTCGCAAAAAAGAGGCGGAAAAAAGGAAAAAGAGCCGCTGATCTTTTCCCCGCCTTCCGTGGCAGGGCCGTCTTCCGTCTCCGCCCCGTCAGGATTTTATTAAAAAATAGAAAAGATACTTGCAAAACGGGGACGGATGATGTATGTTACGGCTATCCGGATTCCTTTCGGGATCTTTTCGCGTATTCCGGCCCAGCCGGGTGGGCGCGTTGTATCGGTGGGGTCCGGATGTCGCAGAAGAGGTTTAACGCAGGGAACGGCGTTTTTCCCCTTGAAACTGTGGTCTCGCACGGCGAACGGGCCGTACGGGACTGTTTTTTCTGGTGGGGAAATACGGCGTGACCATCAAGGAGACGGCCGGAGGAAAAGACGATGAACAACGAATTGCTGGCTACATTGGAGTACATTGAGCAGGAACGCGGCATCAGTAAAGAGCAGCTGATGGATGCGGTCGAGAAAGCTATTCTGACGGCGGCCCGGAAAACCAGGGCCATCGTTCCGGCCAAAGAACTTGCCGTCCAGATGGACCGCAAGACCGGAGCGATCCGCGCCTGGGCGAAACTGCAGGTGGTGGAGGGGACGCCGACGGAAGACCAGATCACGCTGATCGAGGCGAAGAAGCGGTATCCCGAAGCGAAACTGGGCGACATCGTGGACTGGGAAGTGACGCCCCGGAATTTTGGGCGGATCGCCGCACAGACGGCACGTCAGACCATTCTGCAGTATCTGAGAAAAGCAGAGAAGGAGATCGTCCAGGATGAATTCAAGGACCAGGTGGGCGAGATCGTCAACGGCAACGTCCGGCGCGTGGAGGCCGGCAATATCATCGTGGATTTCCAGAAGGCCGAGGGAATTATCGGCGTGAAGGATCGCGTTCCCGGTGAGCAGTACCATCCGGGCGAGCTCATCAATGCGCTTCTCGTGCGTGTGGATATTGAAACAGCCGGGCCGAGCCTGATCCTTTCCCGTTCCAGCGTCAATTTCGTCCGCAAACTTTTCGAACGGGAAGTCTCCGAGATCCATGACGGCGTCGTGGAGATCGTGGGGATCGCCCGGGAGGCAGGAGTCCGCACGAAGATTTCCGTGCGCAGCACCGATCCGCGGGTGGACCCCGTGGGCGCCTGCGTCGGCCTTCGCGGTCTGCGTGTCCGCAACATCACCGACGAGCTGAGCAACGAGCGTGTGGACATCATCCGGTATGATGAGGACCTGCATACGTATCTGGCCAATGCCATGCAGCCGGCGAAGATCCTCCGCGTGGAGGAGGACCGCGTCCGCAAGCTCTTTACGGTGCATGTGGATGAAGAAAATTCCCGTCTTGCGTTCGGGAAGAAGGCGCAGAATGTGCGTCTGGCGCAGAAGCTGCTCCAGTGGACGATCAATATCGTGATCGATCAGCCTGAGAAGGAGGAGGATTTCGAGGAGAAGAAGGCCCGTGCGGTGACCAGCCTCGCCGAATCCCTCGCCGTCTCCGAGGCGCAGGCACTGATCCTTGTCGATCACGGATATCTCACGGTCGACGGCCTCCGCAATGCCGCTGCCGGCGAACTTGAATCTTTGGAAGGTATCGAACAGTCGACTCTGGAGTCCATATCCCGGGTCGTGAATCAGGGGAGCACGGAGGCGTAAGAGTCCGCCGTGACCCGCTGCCTGTCCGATCGTTGACCCCGGAGGTAATGCTATGGAAAAAAAGAATATGAAAGTGAAGGCGTTTGCCGATCAGTACGGCATGGCGTCCCGTGACGTTTTGAAGGAGCTTGCCTCCCTGGGTTATACCACGATCCGGACTGCGACTTCGAATATCCCTGCCTCGGAACTGGAGCTGGTGACAGCCTATTTCGATGAACTCACCGGCCGGAAAAAGAAAGACGAATCCGCCTCCGGGACGGCGGCTCCGCAGGCTGCGCCCGCACCCGCCAAAAAGGCGTCCGCGGGATCCAAGGCCCCCGTAAAGTCTTCTGCATCCGCGCCGGAGCGCAAGCCCGCACGAGGCGGCGGAAAGTCCGGCAGCGAGGCATCCGCGTCCGCTGCTGTGAAGAAACAGGAGCCTGCGCCTGCC
>JAFZZR010000020.1 GCA_017615635.1 Lentisphaeria bacterium | reverse complement strand
GACGGCGGTGTGGCCGCGGTCTGGATCCCCTCGGACAAGGAGATCGAGTTCGCGCCCGCGGCGACCGAATCGGTCCGCGCCTTCGACCTCATGGGCAACGAGATTTCCCTGAAGGAGCCGGTCCGCCTTTCCGGCGCGCCGGTGTATTTCCGGAGCGCGAACGGACAGAAAGCCGTCAACGGCTGGCTGAAGCAAGGGCGTCTGCAGATCCAGCCTCTCGAGCTGGAGATCCGGGCTGCCGATGACAAAACGCTGAACGTATATGCCGTCAATCAGCTGACGAAGGAGCTTTCCGGCACCATCACGCTGCAAATCCCCGTTTCCGGCGGCGAAGTGAAGTCTTTCACGCAGGAATTCAGCCGTCTGCGCACGAAAGGGATCACCGAGACCCTGACTCTGAAGATCCCCGACGGGATCGACTTCCGCACGCTGAACGCGGGTACGGAAATTCAGGCAGAAGTGAAGACGGACGAAGGAAACATGACGTATTCGCAGAAGCTGGAAGTCCTGCCGTGTCCGAAGCTCGATTTCACCCCGGAGATCAACGGCGATCTCTCCAAATGGGAGAAGCTCCCCTGCATCGAACTGGCCGATATCGACTATCTGTTCCCGCCGGACGCCTTCGCGCACGGGACCTGGACCAGCGCCGCCGACCTGAGCCTCAAAGCCTGGGTTGCCTGGGATGACAGAAACTTCTATTTCGCCGCCCGCGTGACGGATGATGTCTTCGTCAACTCCAAAGATGCGGCCCATCTGTGGGAGGGCGACTGCATCCAGATGGCCTTCGATCCCGCCAACGACGCCCGGGGTGCAGGCTATCGGAACGACGAAGTAGAGATCAATCTTGCGTATTCGGACAAGGAAAAAGCCACGGTGGTGAGTCAGAGCTGGCCCCTGCCCGGAGGCTTTCCGAAATCGGTCCGGGCCGTGGTGAAGCCGGGCAAGGGATGTATCGATTACGAAGCGGCGATCCCGTTTTCCATGCTCCCCCCGCTGGAACCGCGCCGGGGCCGGGTGTTCGGCTTCAACTTCACGGCGCTGGATAACGATCTGAAGAAGATCGACTACTGGATGGGGCTGACCTACGGGATCTGCGGCGGCAAAAACGCCTCACTCTTCAAGAAGTTCATCCTCACGGAAGAAGGAAAATGAAAAAGCTCGCATCCGTGCTTGCGGCGGCGGCCCTTCTCTTGCCGCTGCAGGCTGCCGAAAACCTTCTCCGGAATCCCGGATTCGAAGACGCGCAGGCAGCCCCCTGGCAGTTCTGGCCGGGATCGGCCGCTGTCAGCCTGAAGGATCCCGCGTCGGGAAAGCAATGCCTGGCCGTGCCGCAGCTCCCCGGCAGACGGGAGTATCTTCTCCAGAAAAATATTCCTGTCGAGCCCGGCTGCGCCTGTGTCTGTTCCTTGAAAGGCCGGGCGGACGACTGCACCGGGCCACTGGAAGTCAATCTGATCTTCCGCGACGCCTCAGGCACCGTTGCGAACTCGGTCAAGGTCATTACCGGCAGTGTCTCGAAGGAGTGGTCCGGATTCCGGGGGGCGGGCATTGCCTCGGAGAAGGCGGTTACGGCGGACGTGAGCATCGAGCTCCCGCCGGGGAACGGCATATTCTTCCTCGATGATGTTTCGCTGGAACAGGGCAGCCGAATCCTGGGAACGCACGGAGCTTCCCAGGTGGACCGCACGAAAGAGGGGATCCGGATCGTTTCGCCCTCGTGCACGCTGGATTTTATCGAAAACCGGAATTTCGGGCTGGCCTCGGCGGAGTTCGGCGAAAAAAGGCGGCTCCGGAACTTTTTTCTTTGCGTTCCGCTTCAGAACGAAAACAGGACTCAATCCTCGTTCTTCCTCGTCAACCGCAACATCGTGACCGATTTGAAGCTGAAGGAGAAGGATGACAGCATCCTTTTCACCGTGGAGGAAACCTATCCGCACCTTCAGGTGAAGCGGTCCGTGGAGTGCTGGAACAACGCGCCCTACGTCAAGTTCATTTACGAACTGAAGGCGCAAAAGGATTTCATCAGCAGCCGTGTCTCCATGGATTTCGGATTCACGGGCAGCGTGATTGCTCAGGGGCGGATGCCTCACTTGGTTTATACGAAATGGTCGAAGTCGAATCACTGGTTCAATCTGGAGCGGCCGGACGATCCCAGGGTCATTTCCTATCTGGACAAGGACGGAAAAAACGGTCTTGCGCTGATCTCACTGGATAAAACGGACTGGGAGGAGCTGCCGGGCAAACTGCTGAGCAACACCTCGGGAAAGAGTGGAGACGGCTTCGGGATCGGCCTCGTCAAATGGGCCGGACGGGATACGCGGAAGGGCGACAAAGTGTCCTGTGAAGTGCTGGTCGCACCGGTGGAAAGTCACGAGCAGGCCGTCGAGCTCGCCGATCGTCTCTGCATTGCCGATTGAAACAGAATATGGAGTGAATCTGAATCATGATCCCCAAACCCGAATATCCACGTATGCAGTTCCGCCGGGAAGCCGACTGGCAAAACCTCAACGGAGAATGGGAATTCCAGCCGGATCCCTGCGGAACCGGATTTCAGCGCGGATTCTTCCGGCCCGGACAGGATTTTTCCATGCGCATCCTCGTCCCTTTCTGCATGGAAAGCGAATTGTCCGGGCTTGTCATCAGGGAGCCGTACAAAGCCGTCTGGTATCGCCGCAAAGTGGAGCTGCCGGAAGAGTGGCAGGGAAAAAAGATCCTGCTCCACATAGGCGGAGCCGATTATCTTACCTCGCTGTGGGTGGACGGCGAACCGGCAGGACGTCATGTCGGCGGAGCCTGCAGCTGGTCGGCGGACGTGACACGCTTTCTCACGCCCGGCAGAGAACACATTCTGACCGTCTGCTGCGAGGATGATCTCTCCACCGGACTTCAGGCCGCCGGCAAACAGAGCGACCGCTATGACTCCTACGGCTGCCTGTTCACCCGCGTTACCGGGATCTACGGAACCGTCTGGATCGAAGCCGTCGCGCCGGAAGGGCTGTCCGGCGTCCGGATGGAAACCGACATCGCCTCGGGCACGGCGAACATTTTTCCCGCATTCCACAATTTCGATCCGGATTGCCGCCTCACGGCCGTACTCGTCAGAGATGGCCGGGAAACAGCGGCGGCGGAATGTCCGTGCCGGCCCGGCGCCTGCCTCCGGCTGCACGATCCCTCCGTCCGCCTGTGGTCGCCGGAGGATCCGTTCCTCTACGACCTGCATTTTCAGGTAAGGCGAGGCAAAACCGTACTCGACGAGGTTGAGTCCTACCTGGGCTTTCGCGAGATCCGAGCCTGCGGCGGCCGCATTTTGCTGAACGACCGGCCCGTTTTTCTGCGTTTCGTACTGGATCAGGGATACTATCCCGAGGGTGTCTGGACCGCGCCCGACGACGAATCGCTTCAGCGGGACATCCGACTGGGACTGGAAGCCGGATTCAACGGCGCACGACTTCATCAGAAAGTGTTCGAGGAGCGTTTCCTCTACTGGGCGGACAAAATGGGTTATCTGGTTATTTCCGAGTGTCCCGACTGGCGGATGAATTTCCTGAATCCCGAAGCCTGCCGCCGTTTCCTCAACGAGTTCCGCGAAATCATTCTGCGCGACCGGAATCACCCATCCATCATAGCTTGGACTCCTTTGAACGAAACGTTCCACAACACCGCCATAAGAGAGGAGTACGAGAGCATATATAAGAAGCTCGGCCAGTACAGCCCCATGCCCAATACCGCATTTTACCGGGACTTCGTGGCCTCGCTCCGGGCTTCCGCACGGGAACTGGATCGCACACGGCTTTTCCATGACGCCAGCGGCGGACTTCACGCCGATACCGATATCTGCAGCCGTCATTTCTACGCAAAAGATATCGCGGAGTTCGAAAAACAGTTCCGCCCCGGGGAACCGGTCACTCTCCATGAACCAGCCTGCCCTTACGCCGGACAGCCCTTCCTTATCGATGAATTCGGCATGATCTTTCCCCAGGCGGACAATCTGCCCGACATCGCGAAGCAGATCCGGATGATGAACGGCGATCCGAAATGCGGAGGCTGGTGCTTCACGCAGCTCTACGACGTGGAACAGGAACAGAACGGACTGTTCCGGTACGACCGGAGCGCAAAATTCGATTCGGAGCTCCTGCGTTCCGTCTTTGCTCAGAAACCTTCCCGAAACGATTTCTGAAGCGAAAAAATGCGGATGCCGGCTGTTTTTTCATCCATGATCCATGCGGTAAAAAAATAAGACCGTTTTTGTCCGGTCCGGTTTGATTTCAGCGGAAAAACGGTGTATACTATAAATCACTGTCTATCGCGCCCGGCTGGCGGAATGGCATACGCAGCAGACTTAAAATCTGCGTTCTGCGGGTTCGAGTCCCGCGCCGGGTACCATCATTTTCAAAGGCTTACATTAAAATTTTATCAAAAACCGAATTTTTTGCCTGTCTCTTCCTGTAGCCTCAATTTATTTTCTGAAAATGAAAATTACAACAACATAACACCAAAAAAATCCTAGCCTCAAATCGAATCTGCGAAAAATCTGCTTCCAAACGGGAATAACACCAAAAAAAATGTCTCTTCGTCGGTTTCTGACAGGAATTGAGAGAAAAACGGTAAGAGGAGGAGACGGACTTGAAAAAGACCGGTATGGGCTCTATTTTACGCGCCTATCGACAAATGCTTTATTGCCACTATATTTCTGCAACTCCCCAAGGGGGAATGGTTCCGATCGCTTCTCCGGACAAATTCGAAACCAGCCATTTACCGTTCTGCGTCCGGCATTCGATGCTCAAACTGTCTCTGACCGGCCACTGTTCCGGTGCGGACGGTGTACCGGGGACAGGGCCCTGCGCCCAGGCTCGGGCCTGCTCCAGCGGGGTATCGCTGCGGAAGGAGACCGCCATGGAGCGGGTGTGTACTTTTTCCAGCGGCACATGGTAAATCCAGCGGATCTTCGATTCGTTCCGCTGAATTTGGTAGAAGAACGAGCCCTGATTCAGAAACAGGCAGTTCTTCTCCGGCAGACGCAGATAGTACGGACTGCATACCTGATCCTGTGCCGTCTCCTGCTCCACATTGGGGGTGAACACGTGGACCGGTCCGATCGAGGCTGTTTCCGTGAAGGAAAACTCCAGCGCCAGAAATTCAGCCAGGGGCCCGCGTTTCCGGGATTCGAATCCGTTGACTGCGTACCGGAGGGAAATCTCGAAAAAGCTGCGATCCTCCGTGCCAATCATGACAAGTTCGACGCTTTCGCCCTCGTGGAACAGGATCATCCGTTCGAGGGACAACGTGCCGCATGTTTCCTCCGTGCGGGAAAGAAGCTGCCATTCGTATCCCCGGCTGTCATAATTCCGGCACTGCAGACCGTGATTCAGGTTGAAGCAGGCCTCTCCTCCCCCATCCTTCCCCGGATGCCGGACAGGCAGCGTTTCCGGAAGCCGGATTCGGCTCCAGGGCGCCGCCGATACGGGAATGATTTCGTCCCCCTTTCGGACAAAGGGCAGCCGGGCGCCCGAAAGATTCCAGCATTCCTTTTTCCCGGAAAACCAGGAGTGAATCTTCGACTCGCACCGGGCCGCGACCGCACGCACCTTGTCATTGATCACGACCCTCGGAATAAAGGGCGGCGCCGACACGACAAAGTTCAGATAGAATTCTCCGGGCCGTTCCCCCGCCGCAACCAGGACATCGTGAGATTCCAGCATACAGACATCCTGCTCGAAATCCCGGTCCCGGAATTCCGGATCCATAAGCTGGGCGCAACGGTAGGCGCCATTGAACCGAAAAATCTTTTCGTACGAGCTCAGCATGTTGTCCCGGTTCGGCTTCATGTAGAAATACGACTGCGAAAGCGAATAATCATCGTGCCCGTACACGTGGCTGACCGAGGCAGGTCCGCTCAACTCTTCCGCCGTAACGAACCGGCCCCAGACGGATTCGTATTTCATGGACCGTATCATCAGCGCGCGCATGGGAATTTCGGTAATGTCCTGCATGTTGAACAGGACCTGTTTCCCTTCCAGCTCCGCCGCACGATCCGGCAATTCGTAGAAAATCTGTATGGAGATACGCGAATTTTTCCGGTCCGCGCAACCGATGGCCAAAATGGCGGTTCCTCCGGGACTTTTCCACAGAAAATTGCGTTCGGCCAGGGGCGTGACTCCGTGATTCTGCGTAACATGGACCACCCGTTCATATCCGAACATGTTCAACAGGTCCGGCATCTGCGGCGAGAACGAATTTTCCTGACATTCATACGTCTTCGCCGGCTGCCCGAAAATTTCCGTAAACCGCTCCGTCCCCAGCTGGAATTCCCGGTACTGCATTCCCAGCGGCGAAAGGAGGGCGAACGGCAGGGCATAGGTGCCGTTGACCAGATCGATCTCCCCCGCTTTCCACGCCCGCACGAGCTCCCGCTTCAGGTCCGGCTCCTTCTCCAGGAAGTACGACCAGCAGTTCGCGCTTCCTTCCAGCGAGGGACGCCAGCGAAACTCATGCGCATCTTTCAGAAAACCGCGCATTCTGTCTGCCAGATTCTGCGGCCATTCCACTTCGATAAACGGCTGACCATCCAGATACACCCCGAAATGCGGCGCCTCATAAAACAGAAATTCCGCACGGGAAAGGCGTTTCCGGATCTCCGGAAGTTCGCGGAATGCCTCGCGCAGGATCGGCTCTGGATCCCCTCCCCGGCTCCAAGCCGCGGCTGCCTCCAGGATCCGCGCATCGGGAAATTCGACCGCTGTCTTTTTCCGTTCCGCGAGACGCCAGAGAAGAAACCGGTTCAGCCCGTATGCCATGAAATCCGTCCGGAAAGACTCGTCTCCGGCGTGATCCGGACCGACTGTTCCCAATGCCGTTTTCAGAAGTTCCTTCAGAATCCCGGCTCCCAGCGCATAGCGCTTGCCAGACATTTCGTCGGCCAGCCGCCAGAAAAGGGAAAAGAGTTCCACCCGAACCGAAAGATGCTTCTTCTCCCGGTGCAGAGCGCAGAAATCTCCGATCTTCCAGCCCGATACGGGAACCCCGTCTTCCGGCACATCATACTCCAGACCGAATATGCCGCCCGGATAATACAGATTTCCCCTCGGCGTTTCGAGCCGGTCCTTGTATCCTCGGAACGTTTTTCCTTCGAAAGCCGGACGGATGAATATCCCGGAAAGATCGTTCAGATCGAATTTCCGGCCCAGTTCCTCCGTCGCGCCTTTATCGGACGTAATAATGAAATCATGGCAGGAGACATTCTCTGCTCCGTTCGCCGGGACGGGCACCTGTCCCAGCAGCAGAAGGTTTTCCGGATCGAACAGCATACAGTACGCATCGATCCAGCCGTACATGTTCTCGTAATTGACGCGCGGACGATCTTCCACGAAATGATTCGTCCGAGGGAAGAGAAAAACGGTTCTTTCCGGCTTCATTGCGGATCAGCCTTTCCCTCTGGTGCGGATTTCAGCGGCATTGTCACGGAATCCTTCGGGGGAACCGTAACGGAGAACGATGTTCCGCCGAACACCGGAGTCCCGCGCGGCGAGGAGATCGTCGACTTGATTTCCTGACCGGAAGGATTGTGGATTTCCAGGAAGGGTTTTGCATCGGGGGACTGGCCGTCGACGACCAGAGTCAGCCTCAGGTCCGGATTTTCCGCCGTAAAGACATTGCCGATCCAGATGTGGTTTTTCTCCTCCATGGGCTCCTGTGTGTAAGCCGTGTTCTCCCCGTCCGCGATTCCGATGAAGCGGAACCAGGGACGCTTTGTGCTGTAAATGGCAGTGCATCCGTTGTCCTGAAGACGGGAAACTTTGATGGGCAGATCGATTCCCAGACCTTTTGCGGGACCGATCTCGAAGGCCGCCTCGTTTTCTTCGGCCACCACATGGAGGAACACAGGTTCGGGAATTTTCTTCCCTCGTTCGATCCGGTTCGGATATTCACCATGAATCATGCGGGACAGCGTTTCGTATTTTTCCGGTTTGTCCGAGTCGTTCGCCACGGTGGCGGAAATAAACGCATAGCGGATGCTTTCGCCCGCCTTGTATGTCTTCCCGGGCGTTCCGAACCCGAATTCCATCATCGAAGAATTCAGAAATTCATAGCGCCAGTCGGAATCGGACACGGGGAAGACCGCCAGCGCGCCCACCGCCGACCAGGCGGAAAGCGCGAACCCGTTTTCCGCGATCTGCCCGCTGAGCCGGGGCCTTTCCTTTTTCGGAACATTCCGTACGATCAGCCCCTCGTTTCTGTCTTTGACGATCCATATGGCGTCCTGCGGTCCGATATGGGGGTCCACGATGGTCTGTCCGATGACAAAGGGAACCGCTCTGGCGCCGGAGAGGACAAGATCCTTCCGGAACCGTATTTCTCCCGTAATCAGGCACATGGCGCCGTCGTAATCTTTCAGGGACTCCCGAAGCCGCTGACAATCCCAGGCGAGATGGAAATCCTGTCTGTCCCGCAGATAATAGATTCTCTGGTGATGGGAGAAATACTCGTTGTCCGCGAGGACTCTGGGCGGCGACGGAGCCCAGGTCTCGCCCCGTTTCGCGTTGGCGAACCGCTCCACGATCTCATCCATATCCGCTTCCACGATCTGCAGGTCCCCTCCTGCCAGCTTCACATCCATGACTACGCCGTCCGTCGTCTCCGTATTGAACGGGTACACGGCGCCCTGGTCCTCCGTGTAAAGCATATTCAGCGGAACCATCTTCGGACGGGGACAATCGGCGCTGCCCCGGTCCCAGCCCTGTACGCTGAGAAGTTCGGCATTCCGGAAATATTTGAACGGCATGAGTTTTTCGGGCCAGTTCGGATGCCAGAAAATGCCTAGTGCGCCCAGAATGTTCATATTGTCATTGCAGCGGACGAGGGACTGCTTGTAGTCGTAGACCCGGATAAAATGGGAAATCAGCCTCGCACCTTTCATATCCTCCACTTCCAGAAACACATAATGCTGCTTGTCGTGGACCAGTTCGAATTTCTTCGAAAACACCTTTTCTCCCTTCCCGTCGAACACCAGAAGCGGCTTCCGATTGCGGTCCATCACCCGGACTTCCCGGATTCCCTCCGGGCTTTCCACGTTGAAATATCCCCGCACCCGCTGGGTTCCCCGTGTATGAAGCCGCCGCGGATCCTCCTGCGCGTTGATGAAGCGGAATGCATTGAGCTTCAATGCGCCGCCATTGCCGTAGGAGCAGAATAGATCGGAATTTTCCGCACTCCAGTATCCGTTGGATGAATTGAGCATTTTCTTGATCAGCGCCAGAGAATATCCGCCGGTTACTGCCGTCATCTTCGACTTCTGAACCTCCTCCGCCGAGAAAATCCGGTCGAAGGTGATCGGGACAAGCATCCGGAGGTCGTGCAGCATCTGCCGCCCGAAGGCTTCGTTGTCGGCAATCAGCCTTCCCTGTTCGAACATGCGGGGAACGGAAGCCCAGAACCACCACAGATTTTCCGGATGCACATGGCTCTTCGGGAAGTCCTGCGAGTCGAGATACCCGTTCTGCGAGAAAGCGCAGGTCTTGATGATGAAGTATCCGGCACTCTGCACTTTCTCTCCGTCGAAAATATAGTATTCCCAATCCCGGAACTTGTATTTCCGAATTCCCGGATGCCGGATCCGCTCCCCGTAGACATAGCGCTTCAGACCGCAGCCGTCGGTGAACTCCATCCCGGGACAGGCATAGAACGTTTCATCGGAACACGCCCGGCAATCCGCCTTGAGCTGCTCCAGTTTTTCCGGTGTCAGCTTCCCGATGGGATCGGCGAAAACGATAAACCGGAGCCCCGCCTCCTTCGCGCTCTTCACATACTCTTCCACGGTGCTTTTTCCATCCGAATACGAGGTATGCGCTCCGAAGATCCCGTATGCCAGCGCTCCGGGCTGCGGAGCAAAATTCCGGCTGTCCCAGTAAACGGCCTCCGGGAACGGGATCGGGGACGTGGAAACGGGGACATACGTTCCCAGCCGGGGATTCTCCCGGGCAGGCCCGGCGGCAAAGCGGACCGCGTTCACCATCAGGGTCATCAGATCGGAGGGCTTGCCGTTCAGTCCCTTCTCTTCCGTAATATTGCCCCAGAACGGATTCCTGAAGTTCATTCCCGTGTGGATCATATCCACGCCGATGCTGACGACAACGCCTTTGCCGAACTGCCTCACAGCCACGATAGGAAGCGCCTCCTCCGCGGGAATCACGGGCGTCTTTCCCGCAATAAAATCGCCGCGCACCTTCTCGTCGCAGAAATAGGCGCCGCCATCCTTCCCCGTTTTCACGAGTATGGAGTAGTCCGGAGAATACCGGATCACCGGACAAGCGGGAAAACCGTCATGCGAATTCACCGGCAGCCAGAGGCCACGCACGCCTTTTGTGATTTCATGAGGCAGGATGTTGTCCGTGTAGAAGAATTCGTTGCTGCTGCCGGGCTTCTGGCCGGCCTTGACTGTCTGACTGCACGCGATTCCGTGATTGTTGTCAAGAGTCAGGCCGAACGGAGCAAAAACGGCATTCCAGTACTTTGCATCGGGGGTGTCCGCATAACGGGAGGGCCGCATCTGAACGATCAGTCCGCCGCCCGACTTCACATACTCCTGCAGTGCGGCGGATACGGTCCCGGCCGTCTTCTCCCAGTCCGGATCCAGATTTCTCAGGCCTTCCCCAAACGGACGGATACACAGGACATGAAACTCGTTAAAAATCTCCGCAAGTTGTTTCGATGTAGCACCCTTCGTATCCAGCTTCTTCTCCGAAAAGCACGTGGCCTCAATGCCGTTTTCACGATAGAAGCACCCCAGAACGGACTGAGAAAAATCGGCCCTCTTCTCTTTCGCCATGAAGGTTTCGGAGATTCCGAATTTGATCGGGGTCTCCCGCACAGTCCCGTTTCCTTCCGGTCCGCAGGATGCCGCCTCAACGCCTCCCAGTGAGGCGGCCAGAAGCATCCCTGCGGATATGACAAGTCTCTTCATCTTTTCTTCCTTTCTTCCTTCTTCGATTACTTCACCGATCGGGCAGAAAGCTTATTTCGGCTTGCCCCAGAATACTTCCTTGTCCGGATTGACCCAGACTCCGTTTTCATAGGGGACCGTCTCTTCCGTGCCGGTTTCCGCATTCCCCGCAACAGTGATGTAATTTACCTTGTTCCCGTGCCGCCAGAAAGGCGGAACCTCGGCGCCTGTGTAGGGATGCGCTATATAAGCGTTGGTGGTCAGATAATCATTCCTCTCCCGCTTCCGGCAAATATCGATAAACATCATGGTTACGGTGGGCTTTTTCACCTGGGAGAGCTTCAACCTGTAGTAAATGGGTGGGCCGAAACCACTTTCCGTACGGGCGATAATGGAATTGATCCCGTAACTGACGGTCCCAGACGACATGGTGGGAAAATTGATCCGTTCATCGGCCGGACACTGAAACACCGTTTTCCCCGCATTCTCCCGGCTTCCCGGTTTGGACGAGGATCCACCCAGGGCAAGATAGGGATGAATTTTTGCGTAGCGGTCGCAAAAACAGCTGTACCATGACACACCGCCTGCCGTTGTTGCCGAGACCAGCCAGTCATCGAAATCCTGAGCGTAAAGAGTGTTGTAAACGCCCAGCTGCTTAAGGTTTCCGGCACACCGGATAACATTGGCCGACTGCTTCGTCTTGCCCAGCGCAGGCAGAAGCATCCCGGCGAGGATGGAGATGATGGCTATAACGACCAGCAGCTCGATCAAGGTGAAGCGACTGTTTCTCATAACTCTTTTTCTCCTTAAAAATGTGGTTTTTCAGTCCGGTTCCTATGGGCAATATAGCTGTCCTCGGGGAAAAATGCAACATTCTCGGGCGCTGTTTTCAGGAATAAAAAATTATATTTTATCACCGGTCGCGGTTGACTTTTCATGGGTTAAATGTATTTTATACTTGCAAGGGCAAATGAAATAAAAGGCAAATTTTATGAAAAGCGGGTATCATCCGGCGGGACAGATGAAAAAAATCACGGGAACGGATATTGCCCGGGCGGCAGGATGTTCGCAGGCCAGCGTGTCAAAAGTAATGAATGACGATCCTCATGTCTCCGAATTTCTCCGGAGAAAAGTGCTGGAACAGGCCCGAAGGCTGAATTATCAGACGCGGGGCGGCGGAAATCTCCACCAGGTCGCCCTGATTCTTCCCTCGCCATGGCGCTTCCGTCTGGACGGCTATGTGGCAGCCTTGCTGAATGCCATGATCTACGTCCTCCATCACCGGAATATCCGGATGGAAATTGTTTTGGAGGATCATCTGAACATGCTGCTGCCGCATGTTTTCGACGGCGGGATCAGCATCTCCTGGGAACCCGGTTTGACGACCGAATGGTTCGAACATTTCGAGCTGCCGCTTGTCCGGATCAACACCAACCCGGCACTGGCGGGGAAAAGAAACCTGCTGGCGTATGTCAATATGGACAGTGGCAAGTCCATGTGCATCCTGCTGGACAAACTGTATTCCCTTGACCATCACCGGATCATCCTGCTGGCTCCCGATCCGCAGGAAATCGAGGAACGGCGCGCGAGATGTCAGGGGTTTTACAGTTATCTGCATTCCAAGCGGATTCTCCAGCCGGAAAAACGATGCATCTTTGGCATGCGGGACAATTCGATGGAACAGAATCTCCTGCTTTTGAAACAGGCCGTATCCGAAGGCGCGACCGCACTGATTGCCGTCGATGAAGGCGCGGCACGGGATGCTCTTGCACTGATTGAAAAACTTCATCTGAATATTCCCGGCAGGATCAGCGTGGTAAGCTGGGAACAGAAAGATGTGCTGCCGTATTACAATCCTCCAATTTCCGGGATGGTCGTGGATTACACTCAGCTCAGCACGGCGGCGGTGGACCTTCTGGCAGCGCTCTGCCGTGGGGAATCGGTTTCCGACGTCTATTTTCCGTTCCGTCTGATCGAGCGGGAAAGCATTGCCCCGGCATACCGGAAAAAAAGACGTGGACAAATGCCTCAGCGGATCCTTGATCTTCTTGCAAACGGCCCCGATACCAGAGCACATCTTGCATCAGCCCTGGGAATGAAACCATACAGCGGCCACTTCAGCAGAATAATTCTTGAATTGCTGAACTCAAAACAAATTGTCTACGGGCAGAAAGCACCAGCTGGACGAACCCGCCTGCTGCAACGGGCAACGGGCGTTTGATTCGGCCGGAAATCAGACGAAGATGAAGCCGAATGAAAGTCGGGGGGGCTCCAGCTGGATAGGCCGCTTGTAATACTCCTTTTCCTTGATCTGGGAAAGGGCAGAATCATCATTGTCCAGTTTGAACTCGAAGATGAAGACGTATTTTTTCGTTACGGCCACAGCATCGATGCGCCCGTCGTTGGTATGCTCCTCCGCTTTGATGCGGATCCCCAACAGCCGGAATATTGCAAAAAAGATGTTCTGAAAGTTGCTTTCGTTCTTGTGATGGACCTCATAGGAGATCCCGGCGAAGAAGACCTCCATGGTCTTGCGGAGCCGCTTTACATCACCGGCATCCAGCGCAGCCATAAGTTCCGCCGTGAATTTCACCACACCCGTCTGAGTCTTACCTGAATATCGATTCAGCAAATAGGTATTGAACGATCCGGCAACTTCTCTGTTCGGGAAATCCAGATGGTACCACGTTTCACCCAGCTTCTTTTCCGTCCCCTTGATCGTCACATATCCGGTCTGCAGCAAAAGCGTCAGCGGATCGATATTGTCGATTTCGAACGAGCTGAATGCGATTCCGGGTACTGGCTCATTCAGTGCCGACTCGAAATCGAAGTCCTGACTCTTCGACAGATCCACCAGGAACTTCGGGGTCCCCGTTTCGAACCAGTAGTTATTGAACTCACCGCCGAACTCGAAGAATTTTGCCAGGGATACCGGATTGTACACAGATTCGCTGCCCGCATGGAACCGGAAGCCGTCATACCAGTTCTTGATCTCAGCAAGGAAATCCGCATGGTTGAGATCAAGCTTTTTCTCTACGGCTTCGATCTGTTCGCTGAAATTGGTCTCGAACTCCTGCTGTGTATATCCCAGCATGGTAGCGTAACGGGCATCCATGGTGATGTCGGTCAGGTTGTTTAGATCGGAGAACAGCGATACATGGCAAAATTTGCTGACGCCGGTAATGAAAGCGAAGCGCAGATTGTTTTCCGCTTTTTTGATATTACTGTAAAACCCTTTCAAAACTTGAAGCATCTCTTTCGCTTGAGGGCTGGTGATATTGTTCAGGATTGGCTTGTCGTACTCATCCACGAAGAGGACCAGCGGTCCCTGTTTAGCGATATCCTCAAGCAGGTTTTCAAAGCGAGTCGTAAGCAATTCGCCTCGTAGTTGCAGACCAAAAGAGGTCGCTGTATTCGTCAATAAATCATTCAGGTATCCGGAAAGTTCGTCCGGTGTATGAATATCGCAGTTCCCCATATCCAGATGAATGATGGGAAACGGCCTCCATTCATAGGGCTTGTCGTAGATTGCAAGCCCCTTGAAAAGATCTTTCTTTCCCTGAAAGACTGCCTTCAGTGTGGAGAGGGTAAGAGATTTACCGAAACGACGCGGACGGGAGAGAAAATACGATTCACCAGCGGGATTTATCAGATTCCAGATAAATTCCGTCTTGTCAACGTAGAGATAACCTTCATTCCGAAGTTTCTCAAAACTGGAAACACTGCTGGTGATATTCTTCATTCTCGTCCTCGCCATAGGTCTGTCCGACACTGTACTCCCTTTTTCCTTTTTTTCAAGGCACCGATACGATTTTGCGACGATGAGGGGAAAGAATGTCCTGGCTGAGGATATGCTGTTCGAATAATTTCACTTATTGAGATATTCTTTCATAAAATAATGGGAGTTCAGGTACTCCCCGATCTGTCTTCCTGTATCGGGACGATTCGACGATCCTGTTGGCGATCGGATGTTTTGCCGTTTGAAAAATGAGCCGAAAGAGGTATATTACATCGTC
This sequence comes from Lentisphaeria bacterium, assembly GCA_017615635.1. Taxonomy (GTDB): domain Bacteria; phylum Verrucomicrobiota; class Lentisphaeria; order Victivallales; family UBA1829; genus RGIG8244. Next base: position 15,602 of record JAFZZR010000020.1, on the reverse strand, counting down.
TCCGGATTATCAGGGGTCAGGGTTTGATTCCCGGTTCGGATGATGGCTCATTGGCAGGAAAAACACTTCCCCATTTCTTCCCCATTTTTTCCCCATAAGAGGGCAAAAATCCCCAAAAGTTCCCCAAAAAGGGGAATTCGGGATCCTGCGGAAAGGCTGCAATAACGTGCCAAAAATGAGAGCATTGCGGATGATGATGCTGAATTTTGAGCGTAATTAAAGTTTGGTACCCATCCCCGCGCCGGGCACCATTTATTTTCAATAACTTACAAATAAAAAACTCGTCATTTTTGCCCCTTTTTCCCCGTTTTCGGCTGTCTCTTCCGGATTCAAACCGGGTGCAATCCTCCGGAAGACGAAGGAGACTCTTCTCTCCTCGAAAGCAAGTTCCCGGATCGCCACCGGAGAATCCGCCGCCGTCCGATCCCCACGCTCATGACGCCGCTTTTTTCCGTTTTCAGACGTTTTATGCTAATAATAGGACATTTTATCTATTTTATTTCCTTGTTTCCCGTTGTATAATAAGCGATGAAAGGGCCGTGATATTTCAAACAGAAAAACAAGAAGACAACAATCAATGCAGAACGGATCCATACGCGCAATCCGTGGACAAAGGACAACAGAGGCCGATAATCCGGCTGTATCACCGCAGTTGAGGGGAAAATGATGAGAAAATTGCTCGGTTTTCTTTTTGCCGGACTCCTCGTTTCCGCCGTTTCCGCCGCGGAGGGAGTCATCACGCTCAAAAGTGCCCGGTCCCTCAAGATCGAGGTGGAAACGCCCTCGAAACGGATCGGCGCGCCCAGCGCCGAAGAACATTTTCAGGCGAGAGACCAGCTGATCCCCGCGGGAAAGATGCTGCATGATTTCCTTCCGAAAATTCTTCCCGGCGAGGCGGAAGGCGAGACAATTACGCTCAAGGTGGGAACCAATGCCCTCGGCGCGCAGTACGATCTGCCGAAGCTGGAAGAGGAAGAATTCATCATCACGTTCCCGGACGCGAAAACCATCGTTATTGCGGGCGGGAATCAGGTGAGCGCGCGAAACGGCGTCTCCGAGTTCCTGCAGCGATTCTGCGGTATGCGCTGGCTGTTTCCCGGAGAGGAGGGACTGCATCTGCCCGCGCATGACCGGCTGGATATACCCATGGACACTGTGCGTGCCGGGCCGCATTTTCACAATCGGGAGCTTTCCAAACCCTTTCCGTGGAATAAACGGTCGGACTGGAATTTCAGCGGCTGGTATGGCTTCAACCGCGGCAACTGGGATGTCAATTTCACGCACAATCTGTATCAGCTGTTCCCGTGGAAGATCTACAGCAAGACGCACCCGGAATTCTACCCGAAGAATCTCTCGGGCAATCCGGCCGACGACCATTGGAATCCGGTCCTGAACGCGCCCGGTTTGACCGAGGAGGCGGTCAAAAGGATCTGCGAGCAGTTCAGGCGGAGTCCGGAGCAGCGAAGCTATTCGCTCGGCATCAATGATATCGGTCATTTTGAAGGAGAGGAACCAAAAGGCCGGAACAGCGTCGGATACGAAGATTTCTCCGACTACTATTACGGCTGGTGCAACCGGGTCATCGAGGGCGTTACCAGGCAGTATCCCGGCAAGTATTTCGGCATGATCGCCTATAATTCGGTTACCGATCCGCCATCGTTCAAGCTGGACCCGCACGCGGTGCCGTTCGTCTGCATCGAACGTCTGCGCTGGTATGATCCGGTTTCCGCGGAAAAAGACAGAATTCGCACGGAAGCCTGGGCGGACAAGGCGACCCGGCTGGGCTGGTATGACTATATTTACGGCGACATATACTACATGATCCCGCGGATCTATACGCAGCTGATGATACAATATCTGAAGTTCGCCGCGGCAAACGGAGTCACGGACTATTTCGGGGAAGCCAACTGTTCCGAACAGCCGACTGAAGGCCCCAAGATGTGGCTGATCCTTCAGCTGCTGTGGAATCCGGATGCCGATGCCGAAGCGCTGCTGGACGAGTGGTACACGCTGGCCGTCGGCAAGGAGGCGGCACCCCACCTGCGCCGCTATTTCGACCATTGGGAAAAATACTGGCGGGAAAAAGTACCGGGAAGCGAATGGTTCGAGCGGTATAAGAATCTGGTTTACTTCAATTTCTGGGATCAGAGCTATATGCGGGATCTGACGCCGGAGGATGTGGAATTCTGCCGGAACGAAATGCAGCAGGTCCTGGACAAGGCGAATACTCCGGAGCAGAAACGCCGCACCGAACTCTTCATGAAAACGTGGGAACAGGTGAAGGCGGATATCATCTATGCCATGCATTTTTATCATCCCGTGAAGGACGGCACCGACGTCCTGATTTTCTGCAATGATCTCAACCGCAGAGACTGTTTGAGGGAGAGTGAACATCCCGTTCAGGACAGCTGGATGTTCTGGCAGACCTTTTCGGGAAAATCCGTGGGGACATGGGAGGAAAACGGCGGCTGTGATGAAAGCGGCGCTCTTGCCGTCTTTCTGAAAACCGGATCAAGGTGGTGCTTCACCCGCGCCTGCAAGACTTCTCCGGATACGGTTTACCGGCTCCGGTGTCAGATCCAGGCTGAAAACACCGGCAGCGACGGTCAGATCTACGTCGCGGTGCACTGGCGTGACAAAAACAACAGACAGGCAACCAGATATATTCTCTCCGAGATTCTGGGACCCGATAAGCGGGACGGCAAATGGCATACGGTGGAAATCCAGTTCAGCGAGCCGCCGATCGAAAAGCCGGTTCTGAATCTGCATATCGGAGGCAGAGGAGTCGACCGGGGCGTGGTCCGCATCGATAACGTGGAACTGTCGGAAATCCGGCCCTGAAAGCCGGGAAATGTAATGAAAAAGTCTGTGTACTGAAAGAAGACTGTTTTTTTCGTACTACACGCTCTTTTTCTTTCAGGGACTGGACAAGCCGGAATACAAAAAGTCCCTTGCCATTGCCGATACCTGTCTGAGATACATCAGCAAGGCCATGGCGAACAATAAACCGGAAAACGTCGACTACCATCCGATGCCGACGCCCGGCAAACTTAACACACTCGCACCCAAGGCCCTCGAACTCGCCAGAAGGAGCAGCAGCTACGCCGATGCCATCGACGTGATCATCGATGCCGACGACTGGACCGTCGAACGCAATTCCGCCGGCATCATCCAGCGCCGCAAAGTCGGGGCATGGGTCATCAAGCAAATGAAGAACTGCAAGCGGGCCTTCCGCTGCCAGTTTGCCGAACCCTGGCAGGGCAGCGGCTACGGCGAACTGATCCTTTACGGCGTCGGCGGCGGCCAGTTCAACGTCAAGTGATCGGCCGGAAGAAACAGGACCAGACCTTTTTTGCTTGAAGCGACTGCGGTCTCAATACGATGTTTTGTCTGGGATGCTTACACGGAAGCCAAGGGCGATTTCATCCGTGCCTGTGTGAAAGAAGCCCGCAGCAGAAAGGACAACTGAAACGGTCAGTCACTTTCCTTCGGGAGTTCGATGACTCTGCCCCAGGGCGCATCTCCGTGATCCTCGGGAGTCAGCCAAAGCACCGGATAGATAGGTTTACACGGGGGAAATATGCTGACAAGGTCGGTAAGACCCACAAACAGACAGGGATTCAGTCGATGTTCCCGAATATAGTCGAATACGCAGATATGATCGGTCCCGCCGCCGCCCGGGAAACGGTCCGCTGCGATAAACTGCTCCAATTTGTCTCCGGTGACGACCTGCCGGATCCGGCAATCCGCCACGATCAGCGTGATATCCTGCGAAGAATCGACCATGGAGAGAAGCTCGGTAAGCACCGCCCGGATGGTCTCGTTGTCCATGCTGGCGGACGTATCCAGCGCCACGACCAGATGCCCCAGTTTTTCATTATAATGGCCCGGTACGATCAGATCGTGCACCATGAAACGTTTGTTCGGACTGGCCAGTGAATAGTCGTCCTGATGCAGGATGGTGTCTGCGTAGCGGTGAAGCACCCGCCTCCACGGGATTCTGGGCCGGTCCGAAATCCCGATCTTCCGCAGAAGATCGCCGGGCAGATCGCCCCGGGAACCGCTGGCCTGATAGTTTTCCACCGCCGCGCTGATACGTTTTTTCAGGATCTCGCGCTGATCCTCGTTCAGTTCCAGTGGCAGATGAAGGTCGCGGGATCCGCCGCCCCAAGGCACGTTCGGAAAATGCAACTCCCTCCCGTCTGCGGCCGCAAGTTTCACATCCACATATATTTCATCAGACGAATCCGCTTTTTTCCGGCACAGATCTTCGTAAATCGTTTCCGCGATCATGCCGCGATAGGCCGGATTCCGGAGAAGGCCCTGCGGCATCCGGTAAAGACAGGCGGACTCATCGTGATAACGGGCGTCCGCTCCCGGGATGGTGATGCCGGAAACCAGGTCGTTAATGGCGTAATCCGCAGCCATATTCCACTTGCGGTGCTCGCGGTTTCCCCGACGGGCGCCGGTTTCCAGAACCGAATGACAGACCTCGTGCGCCAGCACAAAGCCAAGTTCGCGGGAATCCAGACTGCGGGTATACTTCGGGTTAAACCAGATGAAATTGACACAGTCGGTAGCCATCGTGGGGAGAGAAAAGGAGACGGTCAGGCGCAGCTGCAGCAGGATGTAACCCCAGAACGGGTGCATTTCCAAAAGCTGCATCCGCAAAGCTGCAAGTCTGGCGCTTTCGGCATCTATTTCGGCGGCGGAAAGTTCAGTCATGATGTATACAGCGATACCCGCAAAGCCACCAGATCAGCAGCCAGCTTGCGGAAGGACGACAGCGCTTTCAGCCGGTCAAACAATTCCGCTTTGCGGTGGCGGAGCTGACGCAGAAAAAGGATCTGATACTCCGGCATCACCCCCGGTGAGACGATGAAGTTGACAATGTTTTCCAGATTCCGGTCCGGGACCTCGGCCGTAGCCAGATAACCGGCGGTGGCGAAAATCGCCGCATAGACAAAAGAAGGTTCGGAATGTTTCACGAAATCGATCTTTTCTTTTCCCTCGATGATCCCCGCTGCATTCACTTTCCGGTAGATATCCATATAGTTGCAGAAACGGTCCGCCATCGGTACGCCGATACACGCGGCGATGCTCCGCTTGAGCTCCCGGGGATGAACAGCCGCCATCACACGGCTTGCCATCGCCCAGCTGCGGGGCGTCGGGAAACTGCGGGCGGCGTCGGAGACATTGAAGAGCACCTTGTCGCCATACGTGCGGACGAACGCCATGATGTTTTCGTCTATGCCGTGCGCCGCCGCCCATTCCAGCCATGCATCCGTATCCGGCCGCATTTCGAAATGGGCGAACCGGTTGCAAAGTGCGCTGGAGAGCGGAGTGACAATGGAATTGTCCTCCTCCCGGTTGCCGGCGGCCAGCACCACGGTTTCGGGATGAAATTGGAATTTGCCGATACGCCTTTCCAGAACGATCTGGTAAGCCGCGGCCTGATGCAGCTTGGTCACCGCCGCATTGAATTCGTCCAGAAATACAAGACACGGTTTCTCGCAGGCATATTTTACCCACTCCGGCGGAAAAAGTTCCAGAGTCTGCGTCTCTCGGTTCGGAAAATAGACTCCGCCCAGCTCCGCCGGGTCTTTCTGCGCCAGGCGGATGTCTATAAGATCCCGCTTCATGACGCGCGAAAGTTCGACCGCCAGAGATGATTTTCCGACGCCGGGCGGTCCGAGCAGAAGCACGGAGATGCCGGCCTCCAGCGTAGCCCGGACAATGGGGAACAGCTGGGCGTATGTATAACCGTTTTCGCCGACAGGGTCAAGTTCTCTTTTCACAGGAACGCCTCCAGCAGCTGACAGCTGAATTCCTTCTCGCTGAGCAGAACCGCAATGATATGTTTGCAGTAACCTCGGGCATTGTCCCTGGCCCGGTTTTCCGCATCCGGACAGGAACATTGCGGTGGAGCTGCCCATTCCGGATGGATCCGGACAACGTAATCGCTGGTCCCGCCGCGAATGTCGAAGACGGCAAAACCATTCTCCGGGTTCGGACGCTTTTTGATTCGATAATGAGACAGAACTGTGTATGCCGCCCGGAAAAAACGGTCGTCCCGCGCCTTGAGGTTGAAATCTTCCTGTTTTTTCATTTCCACATCATCCCGACAAGCACCTGTTGAAGTTGAAAAAAGAAACTGCGTGACAAATCCCTCATAAATATACCATCTCCTTAACAGGTTTGCAAACTGGGAATTACCGCAAAAAACGACTCTTACACCGTTTGGATAGGTTTTGATGTAAAATTTTCGGTGTGATTCCGCAAATCACTGATCTCTGACGCCTGACAAATCTTTTCGGCATAAAGGTCGGCAGACCTGACGTTTCAGAGAATCCGGTCCCGTTCTATGCGAAACACACGCCGAAACAGAGAAAACGGCGGTCTCCCGCCATTCTCTGCGGGGCGGGGTATGACGCTATAATCCATTGCGATTCAGCCACAAAAGGCGCGAAAACAAAAAATCCAGTCATAAAGGACCGGACGAGAGAGAACAAAAAAAATGGTCGGGGTGGAAGGGCTTGTCCGGAAACCGTCTCTATCCTCAAAAAAGTTAGAGACTACCGCAAAATGCTGATTGCACTCTGTTGTTCGGAAATCGTCTCAAAATGGCCGCCGGAAAAAACAGAGAAAGATTTTGAGGCGGGCGTCAGGTCGGAATTTTTCCGACAAATCGAAAACGATGCTTTTTTAGATGGGAACCGCCGACCTTATATTCTGTTTTGTGATATATTATGTATCCCGACAAGGATTTTCAATCAAGAAAGCAAAGGCAGAATATGAAGCGTAAATTTTCAAACAGTGTGGTTCAGCAGATCGTTGAGGAGTATCTTGAATGCCAGTACCACTCCGCGTATATGCGGTACTTCCCTTTTCCGGCAACGCGGCAGGTGATGACGGCCTCCTTTCCGACGGCCGGAGTCAGGGAGGCGATCAGGGAAGTGTTTTTTCCTTTGAGTTCGGCCTTGCCCTCCGTGAACGGGAAATTCTCCGTGTTGCCGCGGCATGTCCATTCCGCGGGCTGCCGCTTTTCGTTCAAAGTCGAGAAATCACCGTTCTTCAGCAGATTTTCCGCCGCGGAAGCAAGCAGACCGGAACAGAATACGAGGAGAATGAAAACTTGTTTCAGCCGGGGGGGATAACATCTGCATATCTCCTTCAAGTTTGTTTACAAATGTTTATTCTGTTCGTTTTTTTCAGAGTTCCGCCGGGAAACGGGACGGGCGGGAACGCCGACGGCAATGCTCATTGGCGGGATATCACGGGTCACGACCGAGCCAGCGCCGATGACGCAGCCGTGTCCGATCGTCACTCCGGCCATGATGTTCACCCGGCCGCCGATCCAGACATCGTCCTCGATCACGATGGGCTTCGGCTCGATCCCCTGTTCCCGGATCGGCTTCTCCGGATCATCGAACCGATGGTTTCCTCCGACGATCATGCAATGAGCGGCGATCCGGACGCCATTGCCGATCCGGATCTGTCCGACGGGATTTTCCTGCGTGCCGTAACCGACGATCACCGTATAATTCTGGACGGAGGAATCCTGTCCGATCTTTACATTTCCGGCGATGATCGCTCCGGCAGCCACAAGACTCCGTGCACCGATCTCGATTCCGCCGTTTCGTGGATTGATCAAGGCTCCCGGCGAAATGGCGGCATCGGGCGCGATGCACACGTTGCGATTGCGTAAAGCAAGCCATCTGCCGAGCCAGGCGGCAAAGCCACGCGAGGAAGGCTGATTGCTGCCGCGGCAAAGAAGATTGACCAGAAAACTCATATTATATTCTCCCGGGCGTTTCGACTTCCACAAGTTCGCTCAAATCCCCATCGAAGGCGTTGAAGAGGACCCGTGAACCGTCTTGAGAGAAAACGGGATGATGGCAGACCCGAGTCTGATTGCGGAGACTGCCGTAGCGTGGCTTTTCAAACGGCGATGCCTGCATATTCGGGAAAAAACGGCAGTCCGTAATCTTGTTCTTGTCCAGATCCCAGAATTCGATTTTTCCATCCGGCATATCGGTCACCATAAGCGAATAGTCATGGGGGGCAACGGAAGGATGTCCGCCGCCGAAAGCGTCACAAACCCTCCGGAATCCGGTTCCATCGTACCGGACCATGCAGAAATAAGTCTGATCCTCGCCGGGCTGCCGAGCATAACCGACCAGATGCTCGCAGTCGGGATGCCAGGACCAGTGTACGCCGCCGTTTTCCAGATTGAGGGCGAGTTTGAGATCACTGAAGTCCCGCTTGCAGGTGAAAATATACAGGACTTTCGGTTCTTTTCTGGCCACGCAGTGATTCCCGAAATGGATCATCATGCGGCTGCCGTCCCGATTCCAGCGGATGCAGTAACACATCAGAGACAGGCCCGTCGGGGTGCCGTACACTTTCGCCAGACGCCGGTCCTCGGCGAGCAGTTTTTCTCGGTCCGGGTGCGCATCCAGGATCTGCTGCACGCTGAGCCGCAGATGCTCGCCGGCCGGATCGAAGGTATATTCAAAAACCCCGTGCCGGGTGCGATCTTCGAAAGGAACCGGTGCAATGGCCGGATTGTAAACGCCATAGCCGTATCCGGCCGCGTAAAGCATGCCGAGCAGACCGGAGACGACCGGCTCGCCATGCGGCGGCGCGCCCTCCGCATCGCCGGACAGCGTGATCTCATGTCCCGTTGCGAGTTCGCGGCGGGTGATTTCCGGTTCGGTCAGCGATCCGCTCTGAAAATAGACATAACGGCAGTCAGGACTCCAGGTCTGCCAGAATCCGGTGTGGTAAAAATTCGATTCGACGGAATTCTCTCCGAATTCGTCTTCCACGGAACCATCCGCTCCAATCACATAGATTTTCCCTCGCTTAGTCGATAAATCGACGCCCGAGAGAAGAAGACGGCCGGACCCGTCTGGGGCATAGGGCGGAAGTGTGTAATAACTGTGGATACACCAGCGGCCGGGAACAGAAATTCGGCGTATGACGTTCATAGCGGTCTCCTTCTATTTCTGTGCGGGTTTGATTTCCAAAATTCCGAGCCGGATCGCCTGCCCGAATGCCAGCACGGCCGGGCCGAACGAATGGATGTCGTTTCTCTTCCATTCGCGGTTCATATAGTCTTCGATCCTCCCTTCACCCGGGCAGAGACAGCCTATGCAGGTATGAAAGACCGAACCGTCCAGTGCAATGTACGAGAGATAGCCCCGGAGTCCCTTCAGGAAAGCAGAGCGGAATGATTCCGGCAGGATCCCCCGTTCCAGTCCGCGCCCGAAAGCATAGAGGATCAGTCCGCTGCCGGACGTTTCGACGTAGGAATCCGGCCGGGTCATTTCCTGATGCCAAAGCCCGTTTTCATCCTGAAAATTCCGGCAGGCTTCCATGAAGTCCAGGAAAAACGAGGTCAGTTCCCGGTCGTCGGGCAGTTCGCCGGTCAGTTCCGCCAGAGCCAGTGCGGCCCAGCCGTTCCCGCGGCTCCAGTGATCCTGAGAGATTTTGCCCGGTCCGGCGAAATTCAGGCTTTGATGGAACAATCCGTTTTCAGAGTCTTTCAGCAGTTCGGCGCTTCCGTACAACTGCTTCAGCGCCTCTTCGAGGAAATCTTTCCGCCCGGTCAGGTTTCCCAGAATCGCCAGAAAGGGACAAACCGCGAAAACGGTATCGATCCAGATTTTTTCACACTCCACCGGATTGTATCCGAAAACGCCGGAGGCGCTTCGGGGATGTTCCCGTACGAGTTCATCAGCCTTTGCCGTCAGCATGGGGAGCGCTTCGGGTGCGAAACCGTACTTCACGAGCAGGGCGGACGCGTTGCCGCCGCTGCGGTACATCCGGTCATAGGCGCCGCCTACTTTCCGGATCTCTCCGGAATAAAACGGGCGGAGCAGCCGGACGCTCAAATCCCGCAGATCGGCACGGTCCGTATTTTCCGCAAGATTCACCAGCCCGTGAAGCGTCACCAGCCCTGCGTAGTGATCGAACGGGGAGGTCGCCTGGTGCCGCCGGAATACCGATTCCGCAACGGCTTCCGTTGAAATAGCCTCATTCATTTGTTGTTTTCCTTCCCGATCAGGATTCGCTCATGGTTTTCGCCCGGTCTTCCGTAAGCACGGAATCCGGACAGCGTCCTTCCGCCAGCGCAATCAAATCGTCGGCCAGACATTTCCACCGTTCCTCGAACTCAATGGAGTTGTTGGCGCGGTGAGGCGTGATCAGTACGTTTTCCCGGTTGCGGAGCGGAGAATTTTCCGGCAGGGGCTCAGTTTCGAAAACATCAAGTGCCAGGAAGATCGGTTTTTCCGCCGCGGCCGCGGCCATGGCCGCCTCATCCACCATGGCGCCGCGTGCAATGTTGACGAAGAGCGCGTCCTTCTGCATGAGGGCGAATTGCTCCGCCCCGATCAGATGGCGATTCGCCGGTGTGTTGCCCCCTGCCAGAATGATCACTTCCGATTCCGCGAACGCCGTATTGAGATCGACGGTTTTCACTCCGTCGGCCTTTGCGTCTTCCGGAGAAAGATGCCGGCTCACGACCGAAATATCATCGGTAAAATTCCTGAACAGGTTCACAATGGCTTTGCCGATCCGGCCGTATCCCACCACAGCGACTTTCCGGGAGCGCAGGATCCGGGAGCGCGGATATTTGAATCTGGGCCACTCTCCGGCGCACATGTCATGATAATAGTTGTTGATTCGCAGGAAGGAGCAGAGGACCAGCGCCAGGGCGTATTCGGCCATGGGCCGTTCCCGTGAGGCTCCGGTATGAAGCACTTTGACCCCTTTGCGGATGGCGTGAATATCGGCGATGTTCTGCCGTGTTCCGCCGTAAGACGAGGCGATGATCTCCAGATTCGCCGCTTTGTCGATCACCCGCTCGGAGACCAGCATGTCGGCCGTGTAAGGCACGATCAGCGCCTCGAAGGACCCGGCGCGGTCGAACAGTTCCCCTTCCGTACATTTCGGCAGTTCGGTAATGTCGTAGCATTCCGCCATACGTGCTTTTGCCTCGAGATCGGCGATCGGGCACAGAGAAAGAAGACGTTTTTTCATTGTTTTCACCTCCCCATCCAGCCGCCGTCCACCAGGTAGATGGCGCCGTTCACGTAGTTACTTGCGGCGGAAGCCAGAAAGACCGCCACGCCCTTGAAGTCCTCCGGAGTGCCCCAGCGTCCCGCGGGGATGCGGTCGAGGATGGCCTGGCTGCGTACGGGATCCTCCCGCAAAGCCTGCGTATTGTCCGTGGCAATGTAGCCCGGAGCGATACCATTGACGTTGACGCCGTATTTCGCCCATTCGTTGGAAAGAGCCATGACCAGTTCGCCCACGCCCGCCTTGCTGGCCGCATAGCCGGGAACATTGATCCCGCCCTGGAACGTCAGCAGGGAACAGGTGAAGATGATCTTGCCGGACTTCCGTGCGATCATGTCCTTTCCGAACTCCCGAGCCAGAACGAACTGGGCCGAGAGATTGGTTTCGATGATCTTGTCCCAGTACTCGTCCGGATGCTCCGCCGCTGGTTTGCGCAAAATGCTGCCGGCGTTGTTGAACAGAATATCCACGCACGGGTGTTCCGCCTTGACTTTCGCAATGAAATCATACAGAGCTTTGCGGTCGGAAAAATCGCAGGTATACCGGGTGAATTTGCGCCCCAGCGCCCTCACCGCCTGTTCCGTTTCGCTGTTTTCCTCCAGAGAGGCGCTGACGCCGATGATATCCGCACCCGCCTCGGCCAGACCAAGTGCGATGCCCTTTCCGATGCCCCGGCGGCAGCCGGTCACCAGCGCTGTTTTTCCATCCAGTTTGAATTGATCGAGAATCATTCTTTCACCTCATCGTTGCATTGTATCAGGACTTTCATTGCGTCCGGGGTCTGTGTCAGAAATTCAAAGGCCTTCTGAAGATCGGCCAGCGGGAACACCTTGCTGATCAGCGTATCCAGGGGCAAGGCGCCGCCCGCAGTCAGCGCAATGGCTTTCTCGTAGTCCTCTTTTTCGTACACCCGGGCGCCCACCATGCGAAGTTCCTTCCAGAAGAATTTGTGCAGGTCCACCGGAACCGGTTTGGCGTAGATCGCCACTACCACCATGGTCCCGCGCGGACGGGCCAGTTCGGTAATCACGCGGGCGCCGGGCTCCGATCCGGAGACCTCGAACACCACATCGGCGCCGCTTCCTCCGGTCTCGGAACGGATGATGGAAACGGGATCGTCCGTCAGGGGATTGATAACCCGGAATCCGAGGCTGCGCGCCAGAGCCAGCCGCTTTTCATTGATCTCGCATATCGTCACCTTTCCGCCGGCCGCGCGGGCGCACAGGGCGATCAGCATTCCAATAGGACCGCCGCCATTGACCACCACGCAGTCATCGGGCTTCAATTCCGAACGGCGGACGTCGTGGCAGGCCACTGCCAGAGGCTCGATCAGCGCCGCGAGCTTCAGCGGCAGTGTGTCAGGGAGCCGATGGACCAGACGAGCGGGAACGGTCCAGTATTCCGCGAAACCTCCTGCCGTCTCGATGCCGAGGAAGCGGAGCTTCTCGCAGATGTGGGTGAATCCGGCCTTGCAGGTGTTGCAGGTTCCGCAGTTGTCCAGAGGCCGGACCGTCACTTTCTCTCCTGCCTTAAAGCCGTGGACGTTTCCGCCCACGGCGGCGATCGTCCCGCTGACTTCATGCCCCACAGCCTGAGGCGCTTTCACGCGGGCATCCATGTGGCCTTTGAAAATATGCAGATCCGTACCGCAGATCCCGCAGTACGCCACGCGGACACGGATCTCATCCGGCCCCGGTTCCGGGAGCGGGACTTCCCGGTATTCGATCTTTCCTGCCTGAATGTATTGAGCAGCCTTCATCAGAAATAACCTCCGTTCTTGATGACTTGAGTCGGTTTCATGCCGGAATCCACCATCTGGCGGATCGTCACTTCCTTTTTCAGTACGGCCTCGGCCTTGAGAAGAACGTTGTACGCCTCCGCCGCCGGGATGCAGATCACGCCGTCGATGTCCCCGAAGATCCAGTCTCCGGGATTGACGACGACTTCGCCGATCCGGACCGGCTTCTGATAGTGGAACATCCGGAAGCGGCCCAGCATCCCCACATTGGTCCGGTAAAGATGAAACACGGGAAAGCCCAATTCCAGTATGGCCTCGGTATCCCGGATCCCGTTGATGAAGGCACCTCGGCAGCCCGCCCGGAGCGCCGCTTTGGTCATGACCTCGCCCCATTGGGCCGTCACCGTATCGCCTGTGCAGTCGAACATGACGACGCTGTCTTCATGCAGCTGTTCCAGCATTTCCGCCCGCATTTCCATTTCGCCTTCGGTGGTGATGTCGGGCGCGCCTTTGACGGTGAACGCCTGACCGCACAGCTTCATGTTTTCCCGCAGGGGCAGATAGGACGACGGCAGCGCGGCGTTCACGTGGAACGCGAAGCGCATGACGTCGTTGACGGCACCCGAGTAGAGCTTCAGGTAGCGTTCCCGCATCTCACGGATCGTGATCGGATATTTTGCAGCTGTTTCCTGCATATCGGAGACTCCTTTCTTTTCATTCCTGTTTGTTATGACAAAACGATTCAGCCTGCTTTTTCAATTCCTTCCGGACGGCGGAGAGATCCGCCCCGGTGAAATCCCTCGCCGGGCAGCTTGCGCCGATGACCGCAGTGAATTTTCCGGTTTTATCGAACACGGGGAAGGAGATCCGGTGAAAGACCTCCGTATCGAACGGGACAACGGCGAAACTGTTTTTCCGGCATCGTGCAAGAAAAGCGTTGAGTGCCTTTCTTGATTTCCATAAGTTCACTCCGAACTCGGAGAACGGATATTTCTCCTCGATCCGGATCCGTACATCCTCATCCTCAATAAAGGCCAGCCCCAGCAGCCCGGCGGCGCTGGCATAGGGCGGCATCATTTCGTTGTTCAGACGCTGAATGACACCCGGATGATCGAAGCTGATCCGGTGTGTCTGCTCCATGCCGCAGGGACCGGGGACCGCAAAGATCACGGTAGCCCTCGGCCACAGACGATTCAGCTTCAGCAGAGCGTACTCCGCCTGACGAAAGAATCCTGTCTGGAAACGGTTCCCCGACAGCCGTGAGATTTCACTTCCGACATACAGTCGGCCGTTGATCTTCTCCAGGAATCCGCCCGCGATCAGGGTACGGACCAGATTGAAACAGGTCATTGTCTTGAGATTGGCCGCTTCCGCCAGTTCATTCATCTTCAGCCCGTCGGGCGCCGAAGCGGTGATCTTCACCAGCGCCATGGCCTTGACGACGGAGCCGACCAGATCATTATTTGCCATTTTCCGTATCTCCTGTTTTCTCTTGCTGCTCCAAAATTTTATCCAGCGAGGGCGGCATACCGATCTTCGCCTCGTTCAACCCCGCCTGCTGATATGCCAGGAGCACCGGAGTAAAGGAAGCCGAATCGTCTTTCCCCGCTTCCGCACTGCCGCTGAATATGCTTCCGTCGTGAGCCACATAACCGGCCAGCCCGGCCAGCCCTTTGATGTAGAATGAGGCAAAATGAGCCCGGTCCGGTTCTCCCTGTTTGATCGCTCTGCCCATGGCGTAAAGGATCCAGCCCGTTACCGATGGATCCGGCGGAGACTCACGGTCATCGATGGTCCGATGCCACATCCCATCCGCATCCTGATACGGCAGCAGCGCTTCCAGACAATCTCTCCGGGATCGTGTCAGACTCTCTTTCTTTTCGTGGCCCGCCGGCAGATCGAATATCAGTTCCGACAAGGCAAAAAGGGCGTATCCTGTGCCGCCGTCCGGCAGACAGTCGGAATGCCACAACTTCGTCTTCGGATCGCAGAGCGCTGCCGTATAACCTTCCATCTGGCGGACGGCCTCCTCGTAAAACATTTCGATCCCGCTGCATTTCCCCGTCCAGACAAGCGAGGGAACCGCCATGGCCAGGATCTCCGGTGAAAGATGTCCGGGTTTGGCCGGATCATCAAACAGTCCGGCATCGTTCCGGTGTCCATGTTTGATAAAGTCCTCCATAACCGGCACGGTTTCCGCCGTAAAATCAGCAATCCCGCGAACCGACATCCAGACCGCCCCCGGATGTATCGGCCAGGTCAAATTGACCGTGTCACCGCAAATGCCAGGCTGGAAAGCCTTGATCCGGGACATCTGTTCGGTAAGGATCGCATCCCAGTCCGCCTCAAATCCGGTTTGTTTCCCCGTTTTTGTCAGACGGACAAGACTGTATTCCGGCAGGATCCTTCCGGAAGGCGACATGCGGATCCCTTCCGTTTCGATTTTTCTGTATGCAGAGAGACAAATGTCGAAGTAACCCGTATCCATAATTTTCTCTTCTCGTTTTTTTATTCATCAATGATGAATTATTTTATTATCATACATGTAATATATATGAAGAAACCCCTTTGTCAAGGATCGGTCCTTTTTTTTTCGAAAAATCCCGGATGCGTATGCCGAAAGAATGAAAAGCCTGCAGTACGGGCGTGTTCTACGACAAGGTAAAGGCGGAGAACGGAGATAAATTGCAATGCGGTCTCCGCCCGTCCGGATGCGGAAATTCTCTGCTATCCGGTGATTACCGGCGAAAGTCCATATGCAGACACATGGTCGTTC